>VGEB01000071.1 GCA_016869435.1 Alphaproteobacteria bacterium
GCATGGCGGGTGTGGCTTCGATGCGATGGCGTGAACGGATCGGCGTCAGCAACCAATCCATACACTAAATCAGTATCTTACACCACACTCGCCAGCCCAAAATCAGGCCCTCGGTGAATAAGACGGGCTAAATGCTTTAGTCGCATTTGCGGTAAAGTCCGTCAGCACCTCCTCAAAACGGCTCGTCGACAATGCGCCGCCAAGGTCGGTTGAAAGGAGGAGATCGCGTAGCGCACCGCCGAGCGGCTCAAGAGTGGCGCCCGCCATGTAATCATCTTCGTTTCGCTCGACGAAGAACTCAAGACATTTCCCTAATTTACCTGCGTAAAGGTCCATATAATCAATCGCTAATTTGAAGTTTTCGACATTTGCGAGAGCGGTCGGATCGGCACTTGCTCCGGAAAGGAGGTCCTTACCGAGGGAGTAGTATAGGCCATCTCGTCGAACTGCTTCGGCGAGTCCTGAAAACATCTCAAGCCCGCTGGATGCGTCCGGGGAAACGGCCGTACGCGTTCCTTTCGCTGGGGGGACTATCACTGCCAGCGAAGTATCGCGCGATCGGGCCTCTCGGCCGATCGCCAGTTCAGCTCCTCCGGGGAGCTTCAAATTTGCTCCGAGCTTGGCGAGTCGGAAGATTGTGCGCTCGTCCCAAATTCCGACGGTCAATAACGCAATCATGACAATCCACATCACCGCGAAGCGGCTCATCATCCCGCCTTGCTCAACGGCACCTTTGGCGCCGCTCATCAATATGGAACAAAGCCAATAGGCGAAAAGAGAACCGAAAATCGCGCCCAACACAGACTGCCTAAGCGCGGTGTCCAGGCCAACGTATTTGCTTGAGATATAAATGTTTCCGATGAGCGCGATGCCCGCGAGCACCGACGAAATCCCTAAAATGCGTGACGATCGAACGGGTCGGTGAGACGCAAGAAAAGCGCTATTGACGCCGCTTCTGTGGGACCCGTTATTCGATGGACTTGGGCTCCACCATAAGAGGGCTAAGAGCACTACCGGCCCAGCGACAATCGCCGATATTAGCAAAGGTGTCATGGCTAAAAACCCATCAAAATAGCGCTTCAAAAAACGCTTTAGTTTATCGTGACTAAAGGAATCGTCAATCTTTGAACCTTTCGTCGAGAACCCGAGGCAAGTCGGGCACTAGCCAACCTTGGAGCGGCGGCATACATTCCTCAAGCGGCGCTGCGGGGTGCGTGCAGGACTATTATTCCCCGGGGCCTTATCGATCCTTATGGGAGCTGTCCCTGGCCTCGCTCGTGGGCTTGGCTACACGGCGCCCACCTACGTTGTAGGTTCCCGGGATCGATGTCCCACGGCTCTTGTGGCCCGCACTCTCCTCCCCTGCTATTGCTCTCGCATGAGCGATGTGAAAGCCGAGCTGCGGCGCCGGTCGATGGCGCGCCGCGATCTCGTCACCCCACGCGAAGCGCATGAGGCCGCCACGTCGATCGCGCGCCGCGGCGCGGCGCTCGTCGAGCGCATTGCGCGCGAGGCGTCGCTCGGCGACACGCTCGTCGTCTCCGTCTATTGGCCGATCCGCAGCGAACTCAATACGCGCCCGCTCATCGACGCGCTCGCCGCCGAAGGCTACCGCGTCACGCTGCCGGTGATGCACAAGGTGCGTCATCCGCTGGTGTTTAGAGCTTTCACGCCGGGCGACGATCTCGTCAAAGGGCCGTTCGGCCTCTCGGAGCCTTCCGACGACAAGCCGGCTTATGATCCGGACATCGTCTTCTCGCCGCTCGCCGCCTTCGACCGGCGCGGCTTTCGGCTTGGCTACGGCGGCGGCATCTATGACGCGACTCTCGGCGAGCTTCGCGCCGCGAAGCGCGTCGTCGCCGTCGGCCTTGCCTATTCCTGCCAGGAGGCCGATCAGGCGCCCGTCGAACCGCACGACCAGCGGCTCGACTATGTCATGACCGAGCGGGAAACGATTCAATTCTCAGCAATTGACGCGAGCGTCAAAGCCCGTTCGGACGCGGCGCCTTAAAGCGCGCGACGCCGTTACGCTACTTTCATGGGATTGGCGCCGACGGCAGTTTGATGAGTTGGCCGGCGCGGAATTTCTTCACCTTCACGTCAGGATTGGCGTCGGCGAGCGCGCGCCATTTGTTCGCCGATCCGTAAAGGCGCTTGGCGATGGATCTGAAGGTGTCGCCCGCGCGGGCGGCATAAACGCCGGGATCTTTCGCCGCGGCGGACGGTGGCGGCGCCGAGGGTTCGCTTGCGGCTTTCGCCGCTTCCGCCGGTTCGTTCGCTGCGCTTTCACCAATTCGCGCTTCATCCCCGGCGCCATTCGCCGCCTGCTCCTCGGATGGCGCCGATTCGCCCCCCGCGGCGGCAGGCTCTATCTGCGGCTCTTGCTGCTGCGCCGTCGCGGCGCCCGGACCGACATCGATGGGATGCGGGCCGACGATGAGCAGATAGGCGATTGCAAGAGCCGCGACGCCGACCGAAACTTCAGCGACGCCGCGGCGACGCGGCGGCGGGAACAGCGGCGGCCGTTTGCGATCGTCGCCGCCGGCCGGCGTCGGCGGCTCTTGCTCCCGTCCGCGCAACCAGACCGCGGCTTCGAACAGGAAATACAGGAACAGCGCCGCCGTTACCGGCGGTTTCCGGAACGGCTCCGGCGCAAACATATATGCGACTACGCCAAGCTGAATCAGCGCAGAGAGCCAAGGGAGTCCGATTGCGCCTAGCGTCGCGCGTCGCCGCACGGCGATTGCGCCGGCGACGACAAAAAGCGCGAGAAAGACCCAGAGCAAGGCGCCCTGGCCGTCGAACCGCCAATCGAAGGCGGCTTCGCCCAGAAGATAGATCAGACCGGCGGCGGCCGCCGCAAAGGCGGCATGAACCCATCGCTGCCGCCCCAAGATGCGGCTGAGATGAAAGATAAGCGCGGCCGCAAGCGCCGCGATCAAGATCAGCGCTGGATAATCGGATGGAAGTGAGGTCATGGACCCACGCTCCTTAACGGCACATCGGTTTTGAACTGAATGCGCATGCGGATGTGACAGTTTTTTGCGCGCGGCGCCGAACCACGGGGATTATTTCGATTTCTCCGACACGCCGGCGCTCTCGAATGTCGCCATATCGCGGTGACACGCCAGCGCCGCCTTGATCAGGCCGATGGCGAGAGCGGCGCCGGAGCCTTCGCCTAGCCGCATGTCGAGGTCGAGCAGCGCCCGCTTGCCGAGCCGGGCGAGAACTTCGCGATGGGCGCCCTCCGCCGAAACGTGGCCAGCGGCGCAATGCGCGATCGCGTCGGGCGAGATCGCATGAAGCAGCGCCGCGGCGGCGCAGGCGACGTAGCCGTCAAGCACGACGGGGATGCGGTTGAGCCGCGCCGCTGCGATCGCGCCCATCATCGCCGCGATTTCCCGCCCGCCAAGCCGGCGCAGAACCTCCAGAGGATCAGCGAAATGCGGTCCGTGCAGCGCCAGCGCGGCGTCGATCGCAGCGTTCTTGCGCGAAAGCCCGGCGTCGTCGAGGCCGGTCCCCCGCCCTGTCCAGCGCGACGCCGGCCCGCCATAGAGCGCCGCATAGATCGCCGCCGCGCTTGTCGTATTGCCGATGCCCATCTCTCCGGGCGCCAGGAGGTCGACGTCGCCCTGAATCGCCTCCATCCCGTAGGCGAACGTCGCCGCCGCCTCGCGCTCGTCCATGGCCGGGCCTTGCGTAAAGTCCGCCGTCGGCCGTTCGAGCGCGAGCTCGTACACTTTCAGACCGACGCCATGCGATTTGCAGATCTGATTGATCGCCGCGCCGCCGGAAAGAAAATTCGCCACCATCTGCTGCGTGACGCTCGCCGGGAAAGCAGAGACCCCCTGCGCGACGACGCCATGATTGGCGGCGAACACCGCAACGAGCGGGCGTTCGATTGAGGGCGCCGCCCTGCCCTGCCAGGCGGCGAGCCATTCGACGATTTCTTCGAGACGACCGAGCGCGCCCGGCGGCTTGGTCAGCAGCGCATCGCGGGCGCGGGCCGCCGTCACGGCCTCCGCATCGGCGTCAGGGAGCGCGGCCAGCAATATGCGGATTTCTTCGAAGGGACGGATGTGTTCGACCATGCCGCCGGCTTTACCGGGTCACGGCGCAATTGGCGAGCGCTTACGCCGATCCCAGCGCCACTTGGCTCCGCATCGACTCGAAGGCCGCCAGCGCGCGCTGGCGCGCCTCGGCGTGGTCGACGATCGGATGGGGATAGGTAACGCCGAGCCGCACGCCGGCCGCGCGCAAGACCTCCGCGGGCGCCGCCCAGGGCCGATGGATGTAGCGCGCGTCGAGCCCCGCCAGCTCCGGCACGTAGCGGCGCACATAAGCGCCGTCGGGATCGAATTTCTCGCCCTGCAGCGCGGGATTGAATATCCGAAAATATGGCGCGGCGTCGGCGCCGCAGCCCGCCACCCATTGCCAGTTGGCGCTGTTGTTGGCGAGATCGGCGTCGACCAGCGTGTCCCAGAACCAGCGCTCGCCTTTCCGCCAATCGATCAGCAGGTGCTTGATCAAAAAGCTCGCCGAAACCATCCGCGCGCGATTGTGCATCCATCCGGTGATCCACAATTCGCGCATCGCCGCGTCGACGAGCGGATAGCCGGTCCGGCCGTTTCGCCAGGCGTCGAGCGCCGCCTCGTCGTCGCGATAGGGAAAACGCTCGAAGTTCCTATCGAGCGGGCGGTCTGGCAGGTCCCAATGAGCGATCAGCAGGTGATGGCAGAACTCACGCCAGCCGAGTTCGCGCAAATACGCGTCGCCGCCGATGGTCGCCGGTTCGCTGATCGCATGCCAGACGTCCCGCGGCGAGAGCTCGCCGAAATGCAAATGCGGAGAGAGACGCGAGACGCCAACGCGTCCCATGAAATCGCGTTCCGATCTGTAATCGGCCACGTGGTGGCGCGCGAAGTCCGCCAACTCGGCGCGGGCCGCCGTCTCGCCGACAAGCCAGGCCTTCCGCATACCGCCCGCCCAGTCGGGGTTCTGCGGCAGCAATCGCCAGGAGTCGAGGTCGTCGCTGTCGGGGGGAAGCGGCGCGGCGTGCAGGCTTTTGGGCGCCTGCTGAGGCCGGTCCGGCGGCGGCGCGGCGAGACATGCCCGCCAGAAGGGCGTGAACACGCGGAAGCTCTCGCCCGCTTTGGTGCGAAGCGTCTCCGGCTCGAAGAGCAAGGACTCGTGAAAACAATGGAATTCGACGCCATCTTCGCGCAGTTGCGCAATGATTTCATCATCCCGCCTGATCGCCCACGGCTCGTAGAGTCTGTTCCAGAAGACGGCGCCGGCGCCGGTTTCGGCGATGATCTGGTCGAAAACATATTGGGCGCGCCCGCGGCGCAGCGTCAGCTGCACGCCGCGCTCGGCGAGTCGCTGAGACAGCGCCGCGAGAGAGTGGTGCAGCCACCAATGCGCGGCCGCGCCCGGCCGCCATGGACCGGGACTCTCGTCGTCCAAAATATAGAGAGCGACCAGCGGGGCGCCGCTTCGCGCCGCCGCGATCAGGGCCGGATTGTCCGCGATGCGCAAGTCATTGCGAAACCAGACAATCGCCGGCGACTTCATATGGTCCGGACCCCTGTTCGATTTTCCGAAAGGTTACGCTGTTCGTCCCGCCGCGACGAACGATCGTTGACCTATGTCGTAACCTCGCGGGAAGCTCAGGGTTCCATGATCAATGCCTTTTGATGCCCGCGCCGACCGTTCAGTGCGCGCGTTTGGCGTGCTTGACCCCATAGACGAGGTAAATCCCGATCCCGATTCCAGTCCAGATCAACAGCCGCAGCCATGTGTCGAGCGGAAGCGCGACCATCAGCGCGAAACAGGACACGATGCCGGCGATCGGCAGCCAGGGAATGCCGGGCGCGCGGAACGGGCGGCTAATTTCCGGATGCATTTTGCGCAGGTGAATCACCGCCATGCAGACGAGCGCAAAGGCGGCTAGCGTGCCGATGCTCACCATCTCGCCGAGAATATCGAGCGGCAACAGGCCCGCCGCGAGCGCGACGACGACTCCGACGAGTATCTGGCTTACGGCGGGCGTGCGCCACTCCGGGTGAAGTCTGGCGAAGATCGACGGCAGAAGGCCGTCATGCGCCATCGCGAAGAAGATGCGCGTCTGACCATAGAGCAGCACCAGAATCGCCGTCGTCAATCCGGCAAGCGCTCCGAGTTTCACCGCCCAGGCAAGCCAGGAAACGCCCGTTCGATCCATCACCAGCGCCATCGGATCCGGCACGCCGAGCTCCTTGTAGTTGACGACGCCGGTCGCGACCGCCGCGACCGCGATATAGAGAATCGTACAGACGATCAGCGAGCCGATGATGCCGATTGGCACGTCCCGTTGCGGATTGTGCGCCTCCTGCGCCGCGGTCGAGACCGAGTCGAAGCCGATATAGGCGAAGAAGACGACCGAGGCGCCGCGCACCACGCCGCTCCAGCCGAAAACGCCGAACTCTCCAGTATTTTCAGGAATGAGCGGCGACCAATTGGCTTGGTCAATATGTGCGGCGCCAAAAACGATCACCATGAGGACGACAGTGACTTTAATGGCGACGATGATGTTGTTGAAGACCGTCGACTCAGTCGTGCCGCGAACGAGCAGAGCCGTCAGTAGCAGGATGATTCCAGCCGCCGGAACATTGAATAACCCATGCACGGCCCCGTGTGCGCCGGGTATGGTTGGATCGGCGAAAAAAGCCGTTGTCAGTTCGGGCGGCACATGTATGCCGAGGCCTTGCATCACGCGGTTGAAGTAGCCGGCCCAGCCGACGGCGACCGTCGCCGCGCCGGCGGCGTATTCGAGCACAAGGTTCCAGCCGATGATCCAGGCGAAAATCTCGCCGAGCGTCACATAGGTATAGGTATAGGTGCTCCCCGCGACGGGAATGAGCGCCGCAAGCTCCGCATAGCAGAGGGCGACGAAGGCGCAGGCGAGCCCCGACAGCAGGAAAGAAATCATTACGCCCGCCCCGGCGTAATTCGCCGCCGCCGTGCCGGTCAGCACGAAAATGCCCGCGCCGATGATGCCGCCCACGCCGAGCGACATTAACGACGCCCAGCCAAGCGCTCGCTTGAGGCCGTCGCCCTCGGCGGCGTTATGTTCGGCAATGATCTGGTGAACGGATTTACGGTTAAGATAACTCTTGCTGGCGGGTTGCGACAAGCTTCGCCCTTTCGCGCTGCGCGACGCGAATGCGCCCGCGTTTTTGGTGGCGCCGATTATCATTGCGACGCCGAAACATACAAGCGGAAAGACTGTGGCGGTCGGATCGCCGGCGGCGGCGGTTCGTCTAATTTTTCTCTCCGAATCAATGTCTTCTCGTTATCCGCCGCCTGGGCGGCGCCTGGCGATAAGTCTTCCAGGGCGGGAAAAAAATGAAGGAGAAGCGGCCTCGCCGGCAATCAACAGGCGCTCTGATTCGAACCTCCCGATAGATCGGCGAAAGTCCGGCGACGAACGCGTCGCCGCCCTCCGGCGACCGCGCCGTTCAGACGCTTCGGCCTTTGATTTTTGTACTTCCGTGTGTTATAAATCACACACTGAATGCACGCCTTGTCAAAAGGCGATGCGGCGCCGCACAACCGTCTCGCGACGAACTCGAAAGCCCCTCTTTCCCAAAGGGTCGGCCCAGAGGCCCGCCCGCTTGGGTATGCAGCGCAAGCAAGGTTTCCACCAGCCGCTTTCGCGGTGTCGCTGGCTGCGCGCTAGCGGCATGCGCGGCTGTCAGCGGCAGCGACCGTCCCGTCTCCACAGCGGGGCAGCATAGGAGTAGCCCGCGTATGCCCTCCAACAAGAAAGCCGAGAAAAAGCCGTCTGCAACTGCCTCCAACGCAGCCGCGCGCGCCCGGGGCTCGGCCGCCCGCTCCAAGACGCAGGCCAAACCAGGCGCCAAAACCGGCGCCGCGAAATCTTCCGCAGCCAGAAGCTCGACGGCGAAGAAATCGGCCGGCCGCGCCGCGACCGGCAAGTCCGCGCGCGCCGCCGCCGCTTCGCGCCGGAAAACGAGCGCCAGAACATCGGCCAAGACCCTAAAAAAGATGACATCAAAAGCAACGACGACAAAAGCCAAATCGACCGCAAAGGACAAGACAGCCAAGGCTGCGGCGCGAGCCGCGGCTGCGCGCCGGGCAGCTGCGCCCGCTCGCGCCGTGACCCGGGCAGCGGCGAAAGCGCCGGCTAAGTCGCAGGCCAAGGCTGCGGTCGCCGCCAAATCCGCCGCCAAGAACGCGACGAAACGGGCGGCCGCCGCCAAGGCCGCCAAGACGGCGGCCGAAAAGGTGAGCGCCAAGCCGAAAACGCCGGACGTCAAGACGGTCAAGCCGGTCGTCTCGAGCAAAAGCGCCGCGGCTAGGCCGGTAAAGGCGGCGGCGCCGATCGCGCCGACGAAGGAAGCGGCGATCAAGCCGGTCGAGCGACCAAAGCCTGTGGTCGCCGCGGCGCCGAAGCCGGTGGAAAAAAATCCCACGCCGGCGCCGTCAGCGCCCCCGGTCGCCGCCGAGCGCGGGCCGGTCAGCGCCGCGCGGCCGATCGTTCCCGCCAAGGCGAAGCCGCCGGCATCCTCGAAGCCCGGCTTCAAGCTCAACGAATTCATCGTCTACCCGGCGCATGGCGTCGGGCAGATTGTCGGCGTCGAGACTCAGGAGGTCGCGGGCTTCAGCCTCGAGCTATTCGTCGTGAGCTTCATCAAGGACAAGATGATCCTCAAAGTGCCGACGAGCAAAGTCGTCAACGTGGGCATGCGCAAGCTCGCCGAATCGGCCATCGTCGAGAAAGCGTTGCTGACGTTGAGCGGCCGCGCGAGGATCAAGCGCACCATGTGGTCTCGCCGCGCGCAGGAATATGAGGCCAAGATCAACTCCGGCGATCTGATCACGATCGCCGAAGTGGTTCGCGACCTCTATCGTTCCGACACGCAGCCGGAGCAATCCTATTCGGAGCGCCAGCTTTACGAAGCCGCTTTGGATCGCATGGCGCGCGAGATCGCCGCGGTGCGCAAACTCATCGACTCAGAATCGCTGAAGCTCATCGAATCTTTCCTGCTCAAGGGACCGCGACGTGGACCTAAGACCGAGGAAGATGTCGGCGACGACGGCGGCGAGGACGCAGACGTCGACCGCGCAGCGTAATCGCAAAGAAAAACCCCGGAAGCTGCTTCCGGGGTTTTCTTTTCACGCTGTTGTCTCGTCGGCCGCCGTCTCTTGCATCCGAGACAAGGCGCGCCTGAGCTTCACCAGCGCGCGGCTCTCGATTTGACGTACGCGCTCCTTGGAAATGCCGAGGCGATCTCCGAGCGTTTCCAGCGTCACCAGATTTTCCGCGAGCCGCCGCTCGCGCACGATTCTCAATTCGCGCTCGGAAAGTATGGCGAGCGCGTCCTTGAGCCAGCGGGCGCGCCGATCCGAATCGAGCGTTTCTTCGACCACCTCATCGGGCAGCGGCTTCTCGTCGACGAGAAAATCCATTCGCTGGGCGGAGCCTGACGAATCGTCATCCACGAGCTGCGCATTCAATGACACGTCGGAGCCGGAAAGACGGGAATCCATCATTTCGACGTCAGCGCGCGAGACGCCGATCGCATTGGCGATCGTCTGATAGGCGTCGACTGAATAGGCACCGTGATTTTCACGCGCCAGTCTTGCGCGCAAGCGGCGCAAATTGAAGAACAGCGCCTTCTGCGATGAGCTTGTCCCGCCCCGCACGATCGACCAGTTGCGCAGGACATAATCCTGAATCGACGCTCTGATCCACCACGTGGCATATGTCGAAAAGCGAACGTCTCGCTCCGGCGCAAAGCGGGCGGCAGCTTCCAAGAGCCCGACATGCCCTTCCTGGACAAGATCGGACAGCGGCAATCCGTAATGTCTGAACTTTGCCGACAGCGCAATGACGAGCCTCATGTGCGCTGCGGTCAACTTATGGAGCGCGCGTTGATCGCCTCGCTCTCGCCACGCCACGGCGAGCTGCTTTTCTTCGTTCCGTTCTAAAAAAGGGGCTTCCGCCGCAGCCTTGATCAACTCGCGCCCGAGCCCAGGCATATATGCCATGACGCCCTCCATACGCGGCTGTCCCGACCAGTGACGAGAGAAATTCCGCGCGCCAAGAATTTGCCTTCCTGGGATAACTGACAGGGCGCGACAGTTGTTCCCTAAGCGAGCAAAAACCCGACCGTCAGTCGGTTACGATTTTGTAATGTTCGCCGGGAATCAAGGCGTCGCCGGCCGACAGCCCGTTGAGAAGCATGAAATATTCGACAGGGCGGTTGGGAACCACCATCCGCGCGGCCATCGTTTCGATGGTGTCGCCGGGAGCGGCGACGGCGACCGCAATCCTTAACGGGCGGGCGTCGGTGATTTCGTCAGGCGCGAGACGACGGAAGGATCTGATCGATTCCATGAAGCGCGCGTCGGCGTCGTCGTTCAATGTGCGCGCTGCAAAAATCAGGCGGTAGAGGAACTCGCCCGATCGAATCACGGCAAGCCGGAAGTTCCATTCGCCCGCGCGAGCGACCGCGACCACTGCATGGAGCCCGTTGATGTCCATTGTGCGCACGGTGGACGAAAGAAGGCCGTCGACCCAGCCGGAGCCGACGTAGGCTTCGAGGTTATCGTCCGCCGGCAGGCGCACGCTGTCGAGCCGCAAGGCTTCATTGTCGGGTTCGCGCACGCCGAATATGGCTTCGTTGGAATTCTCAAGAAGAAAGCCCTCGGGCGCGGTGAAGGTGAAGCGTAATCGCGGATGAGTGAATTTGCGGTCGCGAACGTAACCTTCCATAGGATCGTCGCCGAAGGCGACGCCTTTGACGGCCTCGAGATAGCCGTCGCGGTCGGTGACTCCGATCCCCGGCGCGCCAATTTGCCGCGCCGCAGCAACAGCCTTGGATATGCGGTCGGGCGTCGACGGATGCGTCGCCATAATGTCGAACTCAAGCGATTTCTTTTTTCCGTAGAGCGCCGCCCGCAACTCCGTCGACCGTCCGAGCGCCGTCAGGAACCGCGAAGCGCCATAAGGGTCGAAGCCCGCCCGCGCGATGACGCGGACCCCGGCGGCGTCGGCGTCGAGCTCCTGCTGACGCGAAAAGCTGGCGACGGAGAGCCGCTGGCTGGAGCGCACCTCATCGCCCTTCTGGCGGTTCTGAATGACGGCTGCGGCTTGCGAAATCACCGCCGCTTCTCGCTCGCGTTCGGCGCGCAGCGCGCTGTGGCGCAGCGAAACATGGGCAATTTCATGAGCCATCACCGCCGCCGCCTCCGAGGCGTCCCCGGCAAGGGCCAGCAGTCCGCGTGTGACGTAAAGATTGCCGGAAGGCAGCGCAAAGGCGTTGACGACCGGCGTGTTGAGAATCGTCACCTTATAGGCCGGCTGCCCGGGCGTATCGCTCACTGTCGCCAGCTTGGCCAGAATGGCGTCGAGATAGCGCTCTGCGGCGGGCGCTTCATATTCGCCGCCAAACTGAGCGACGAGCTCCTTATGTTGGACCGTGCTTCGATTATCGGATCGCGGCCCCGCCGGCCGGGTCGGAGGCGCAGGCGTCGCAAAGAGCTGCCCTTGCCGCTCCAGCTCGGCGCAACCTGTGAAGGTCAACGCGAGCAATGCCGCAATTAATGAGGGAGCGGCCCGTCTAGCGAGAGACGCCGCTGTCAACAAATTCGATCTCGGCTGGCGTAGCGATTTCGATGCGAGACCCGGTCTCAATAAGTCCTCGTACGCGGGCTCGCCGCCCGACCAGCGAGCGGGGCTCGATTCGCCCGAACATAGCCAAATTGCGCCGCGAAATCACGACGGTGAAGCTATCGCGCCATTTGTCGCCAAAATTAAGGTAGAAGGCGCGCCGCGACTCGCCGACGGAACGGATGTCGCCGATGACGACGATCATTCCCCTGCGCCGCTGCAGGTCCTTCACGGCGCCCGGCGCAGCGACGTCGATTGGGCGAAATTCCGGCATCGACCAAAGTCCGACGCTGGAATCGCGCGCCGCGGCTTCGGCGGTCGAATAAAATGTGGCGCATGCGGCGGTCGTCGGGTCAGGCCGAAATCGCGCGACGCCGGCAGAGAGCAGCGCCTCCGCCACCGACGCCAGTGGAGCCGACGCCCCTCCGGTAGGATCGCTGGCGTAAAGCCGCGACGGCGTCCTGCCCCAGCGGTCCGGCGACGCGGTGAAAACGCCCAAGAATACGTCGCGGCCGGCCAGCCAGGAGGTCAGACGGTCGCGGACGGCGCCGCGCAGATCGCCCCTTTCCCGTGGCGGAAAATCGAGGCCTGAGAGAGCGACGCGACGGCCGTCGTCGAGCAGCAGTTCGAAATCATCGTCGACGGCGGCGACAGTCGCGGGAACGGTACCTTCAAGAGAGCAATTCCCGCTTTCCGCCGCGGGCGGAAGCGGCTGGCCCCATGACGGCCATGCCGCCGCCACAACGGAGGCGATCGCCGCCCATCGAAGCCAAGAGAGATCGAATGCGAGGACACGGAATGCTTGCATCGCCCAACTTTAGCCGGATGGGAGCCTATACTCTGGCAAGATCATGCGCGCGTCGAATCGCACCACGCGCTTAAGCGAAAATCACGGCCGTCGCGAAATGCTCTCACGCTACACGCTCATTTTCGTCCTGTCCTTGTTCGCTGCCTACGCCGCCAAGGCCTTTGACCTCTCGGGCGGTCCCCCGCCGGCGCCCAACTCCCGTCTCGCCCAGTCCTATAATGTTCCGCCGTCGGACATTTACGACGGAGCCGAGTCGAAAGCGGCGTCCGATCCGGAGACGACGGTACGGATGGATCGGCTGGAACGCGAACTGCGCCGATTGACCGGACAAAATGAGGAGCTGCAGCACAGGGTGCAGCTCTTGGAAGACCAGTTGCGAGCCGCCAAACCGGAGCCGCGCGCCGAAGCCGCCCCGCATGGGTCAACGACTCCGCCTCCCGCCGTGCAAACCACGTCTCCCCCCGCCGCAACCCCTGGCGCTGGGAAGCGCAGCGACGCCTTCGACCCTGCAGCGCAGCCATCGGCGCCCGGCGCGCCGAAGCCGCTGGGAACGACCGCTCCGTCCGCGCCTATCGACGCCGCTGAGCGGCGAGGCTCGGCCGCGCCGGTGCGCGAGGCGGGCCAGCCGCTCGATATCGCCCACGGCCGCCTGGTCGGCGACAAGCCCGCGCCCGCCGAGATCGCCGCCGCGCCGGCCATTCCCGTTCCGAAGCAGGAATATGACCAAGCCGTCGCCGCGTTGCGGGCCGGCAAATATGAAGAGGCCGAGCGGTCGCTCGCGGCGTTTCTGTCGAAGAACGGCAAGGGCAAGCTCGCCGCCGCTGCGACGTTCAATTTGGGCGAGAGCTTCTTTCTGCGCGGCCGCCATCGCGAGGCGGCCGAGAAATATCTCGAAATCTCGACGAAATACGGCGACTCGCCACAGGCGCCGGAAGCGATGTTGCGACTCGGCCAGTCGCTGAGCGCAATGGGCGCGAAGGAGCAGGCCTGCGCGTCCTATTCCGAGATCAACGCCAAATTCCCGAAAGCGGCATCGCGAATCCGCGAGGCGGCCCAGCGCGAAAGCAAAAAAATCCAATGCTAACCCTCGGCGCGGCGATCGGCGCCCGTCTGGCGTAGGCATGCCCGACGCCGAAGCGGAAGCCGCAATCGACGAGTCGATCGAGCGACTGCGCGAAGAGGCGCTCGAACTGCTTGCGTCCTATCCGTCCTTGCTGCTCGCGGTTTCCGGGGGACCAGACTCCGTCGCCCTGATGCTGCTGTGCGCGCAATGGTCTTTGCGATCATCGCGCGACATTGCCGTCGCGACCGTCGATCACGGCCTGCGCAAGGAAGCGCGCACGGAGGCCGAGGAGGTCGGCCGCTGGGCGCATGATCTCGGCTATGCGCATCATCTCCTCACATGGGATGAAGAAAAGCCCGCGACGCGCCTGCAGGAGCGCGCACGCCAAGCGCGCTATGCCCTGCTTGCCGAATGCGCCCGTCGCGTTGGCGCATCCGCCATCGTTCTTGCGCATCATGCGGACGATCAGGCCGAAACGATTTTGTTTCGCTTGACGCGCGGCTCCGGCGTGGCGGGACTCGCCGGCATGGCGCGAGTCGCGCCCTACGAGGACATTGCGCTGCTGCGGCCGCTGCTCGACTTTCGCAAGGTGGAGTTGGAAGCGATCTGCGCCCGCGCCGGACACTCATTTTTTCGTGATCCCTCGAATGAAGACGAAAGCTTTGCGCGCGCGCGGATGCGCAAGCTTGCGCCCGTTCTCGCCGCGCAAGGGTTCGGTCACGACGCTCTTTTGAGGCTTGGCGCGCGGGCGGCGCGCGCCGATGCAGCGCTGACGCACTGCGCCGCCGAGACGCTGGAGCGCGCATTGCGCAAATGTGACGCGTCATGCGTCGAACTCGACGCCGTCACCCTGGGCGAAGCGCCCACAGAAATTCTTCAGCGCGTGCTGGCGAGCGCGATCCTGCGCCTCGCGCCGGTCCCTGCGCTTCGTCTCGAACGTTTGGAGCGCGCGAGCGCGCGCGTTGCGGCCGCGTTGAGCGCGCGCAGACCGCTTAAAATCACGCTTGCCGATATCGCAATCGAAACAACCAACAAACGCGTTCGTATGCGCCCCTCCCCGCCTCGCCGGTCGAGCCAGACGTGAGCCGATTCGCCAGACCGAGGACGATGCCGCTCAACACGGCTAAGCCGCCACGCGGCGACGCCCGGATTCCAGGCCTTTTCCGAGCCTTGGCAACGCGTTCTCGTGGGCCTAAATTAGGCAGATGAGCGGAGCGCTTCGGGGGATAAGCCCGACCGAGCGGCTCCTGACAGGCTTCCCACATGAACCCACACTTCAGGAACCTCGCGCTTTGGGCAATCATCGGATTGCTCGTGGTCGCGCTTGTCATGCTGTTTCAGCAACCCGGCCAGCGCACGCCAATTCGCGATATTTCGTATAGCGAGCTGCTGACCCAGATTGACCAGGGCCGCGTCCATGACGTGACCATCGCCGGCAATGAAATCGTCGGTCATTTTAACGACAATCGGCCGTTCACGACTTATGCGCCAGACGACGCCAATCTGGTGCCGCGCCTGCAGGCGAAGAACGTCTCCATCAGCGCCAAGCCGAATAATGAAGGCGGCGGCTTCATGATGACGCTTCTGCTCAATGCGCTGCCGCTCGTCGCATTTCTTGCGGTGTGGATTTTCCTTTCCCGCCAGATGCAGGGCGGCGCCGGCCGCGCGATGGGCTTTGGCAAGTCGAAGGCGAAGCTTTTGACTGAGACGCAGGGGCGCGTCACCTTCGAAGACGTCGCCGGCGTCGACGAAGCCAAGGAGGATCTGCAGGAGATCGTCGAATTTCTGCGCGATCCGCAGAAGTTCCAGCGCCTCGGCGGCCGCATTCCGCGCGGCGTGCTGC
>VGEB01000072.1 GCA_016869435.1 Alphaproteobacteria bacterium
GCATGGCGGGTGTGGCTTCGATGCGATGGCGTGAACGGATCGGCGTCAGCAACCAATCCATACACTAAATCAGTATCTTACACCACACTCGCCAGCCCAAAATCAGGCCCTCGGTGAATAAGACGGGTTAGCCCCCTGCGCAAAAGCGCGCTCCTCTCGCGCCCGCTTAAAAAGGCGCGAATTTCCCCCCAATTCGAAGATAAACCCGACTTCCGTGGGGTGGCAAGGCGCGCCGCGCAAGAGCCATCGCGCGGGTCTCGCGCGTAAGCGCGCCGTCCGCTTCGACCTTCGTCAAGAGTGAAGGGATTTCTTCAAAGATATCCTGAAGGTAGCCCCGCCGCCCGGAGTTTCTTCGACCCAGATTCGACCCGCTTGCTTTTCGATCAACTCCTTGGCGATCGCGAGGCCCAATCCGGTGCCCGGCGTCGTCTCGCTTTTTCGCCAGAACGGCTCGAATATCATGTCGCGATGCGCAGGCGACACGCCTTCTCCGTGATCCGCCACGGCCACCGCGGCGTCGGGCGTTACGCTCACCAGCACCATGCCGCCTGCAGGCTCGGCGCGCGCGGCGTTTTCGATGAGATTGGTGACGACGCTTTCGACGGCCCACTTGTAACCGTATGCCGTGACGGGAGTGGAAGGCGCCTCGAAGGCGATGCGCCGCCCGTTGCTGAGCGCGATCGGCGTGTAATCAGCCGTGACGGCAAGCACTGTCTCGGCGAGGTCGAGTTCCGGCATCGGCGCGGTCGCGCCGCGTTCTTCGACCTGCGCCAAAACGAGCAGCTGTTCGAGGATCGTTTGAATGCGCTGAACGTCTCGCTTTATTTCCTGCTTGATCAAAGCTTCATCGAGTTTGTCCACGCGCGATCTCAAAATGGCGATCGGCGTGCGCAGCTCATGGGCCGAATTGGCGATGAACCGGCGCTGACGCGCAACGCCGTCATCGACGCGGCTGAAGGCGGTGTTCACGGCGTCGATGAAGGGAACGACTTCGGAGGGCAACCCTTCGGTCGGCACGCGCTGGTCAAGCGAATTCAAGTCGATCTCCGCCACCTTCGCCGCGCTTGAGCGCAGAGGCTGCAAGTTCTTTCGCACGACGAGGAGGGCGACGAGCGAAAGCGTCGCGCAAAGCGGGATATAGGCGAGAATATTAGCGGTCGTGGGATAGTAATACAGCCAGAAGGCGAGATCATCCCAATGGAACTGCGCTCCATAGACAATGGTGCCGAACCGGCCGAACGGCGTTTGAACCATGCGCATGGAGCCGCGGGAGTTCGGATTTGAATCATCCAAGATGTGGAAGTTCGCTCCAAGCATTTCGAGGCGCGACAATTCTCCGCTGAAATAGTCGACGAGATCTCGCGACGACCCCTCGAAGACCGCGCCCGTCGTCGGATCGAACGCGGCGTAACGGAAGTTCGGATTGCGCGCTGCGTAGGCGCGCAGCTCGTCCGTCATCTCGACATATAGGGCGCCGTCGGGTCTCTGACGCAGGGCGTTGAGGAGTATTCTTCGTGCACGTTTCACCGTATGGCCTTCGAGGCGCACATAGCCGACGTCGTCAATTCCAAGCGACGCGAGAGGCAGCAGCACGGTCGCCGGAATCGTGAAGAACGCCAGCAGTGAAAAGAGCACCCAATAGACCACCAATCGGGACGATAGAGATCGAAGCAGCTTCACGCGCGCGATCTCTCGATAAGATAGCCGATGCCGCGCAACGTATGGATCTCGACTCCGGCGCAGCACTCCTTCAGGCGCTGGCGTAAGCGCGATACAGACATCTTCAGCGCATCGAGCTGAACGGAGTCGTCAAGCCCGTATATTTCCGAAATCAACGTGCTGTGTTTCACGGCGCGGCCGGCGCGCCGCAAGAGCGCCTCGAGAAGCAACAATTCGCGTTTGGAAATAACGAAGGGCTCGCCCCGAACGAAGGCTTCGTGCTGGTTGAGATCGAAAGACAGCTCGCCGAGCGATACTGGCGGAACCGACCCTGCGCTTGGACGTCGCAGAATGGCTCTTATCCGCGCAATGAGTTCGTCGGCGTCGAAGGGCTTCGTCAGATAGTCGTCGGCGCCGGCGTCGAGGCCGTTAATTCTTTCATCGATTGATCGCAGAGCGGTCACCAGCAGCACGCGGGTGTTGGGCTTCGTTGACCGCACCAATTGGAGAATGGACACGCCGTCTCCGTCTGGAAGCCTGCGGTCCAACAAAATAATCGGGTAGTCAAACTGCTTGAGCGCCTCGAGGGCGTCTTCAAGCGTGCCGACGTTATCGGCGACATAGCCCGATCGCGTGAGTTTCTCGGCCACGAGAGAGGCCATCTCTGGCTGGTCCTCGACGATCAATATCCGCATCTTGCCAGTATCCGCATCGCGCCGCGACGGCGGGCGAACGCCCGCAACGCCGGGCTAAAGTGATCGCATCGACATTCACGCCGGTGTTGTCCGTTTGCAACACCTTCTTGATACTTTGCTCGGTTGTATCGCTTCAAATGCGCTCGTTACGCTGTCGTTACGCTTGTTTGTTAAGCAGGAATCCTCGCTGCGGCGTCGAGGACAAAACCTTGCGGTTCATCGGTCGACTTCTCGTCATTCTCATTCTCCTGCAGAGTTTCGCTATCGGCGCGGCCTCGCAGACGATGGGACGCGCAGATTCCCGAACCGGAGAAGCCATCGAACTCGCTGCCGGCGACTGCAGCCTCGATGCGGCTATAGGCGGAAAGTCGCCGCATCGCCGCGCGCGCGCGCATTGCTGCATTTTGTGTCCGATCGGTTGCTCCGACAAGCTGGCCTTTCAGGTCGCCTTTCTTTTGGCGCGCGCGGAATTTCAAGCGCCGAGAATAACGATCGCCGCCGCCCGCGCCGACGGCAGTCTCTCCCAAGCGCGCTCGGCTTTGGCCGGCTCGGTCTCATCGCGCGGACCGCCGTCTTTCTCCTGACGAGCGACCGCAGCCTCACGGCTGCACGGCCCATCGGTTTGCGCAAACGACGCGCCAGGAGATACTTAGATGATCCCCCCTTTCAGTACGCTTCGGCGCGGCGTCTCTGCTTGCGCCTTCATCGCAGCGCTCTCGGCCTCGGCGTCGAGCGTCGCGCAGCAAGCCCTTCCGACGATCGACATTGGCGCCGGGTCGCGGCGCATCGCGCCCGGGCCCGCTACGAGCCGCGCGCCGACTGGCGGACCGTCGGGTCCCGCCGTACCCTCTTCAGCCGCGCCGTCGACCGACGTTCGCACCGCCGACACCGGCGACCGGATCACCGGCTACAAGACCGACCGGACGGTCTCGGTCAAGCTCAATAAGCCGATCCTGCAGATTCCGGTCGCGGTCCAGACCGTGACGCGCCAGACCATGGACGACCAACAGACGACCGACGTGAGTGGGGCGATCATCGGCAACGTCAGCAGCGTGGCGCCGCTGCCAATGAACTGCACGCTTTTCCAGAACCTGATGATACGCGGTTTCCCGACCGGCACGCTGACGATGTCGCATCTTTATCGCAATGGGCTCCTGGTTCCGAATGAGCGCTGCCCGAGCACAGCGAATGTGCAGAGGATCGAAGTCGTCAAGGGACCCGTCGCCATGCTCTATGGCCGAATCGAACCGGGCGGCCTCGTCGACATGATCATCAAGCGCCCGCTCGAAAATCCTTATTACTCCGTCCAGCAGCAGGGCGGTTCGTTCGGCGTGGCGCGCACGACGCTGGACGCCACCGGGCCGCTGACAGAAGACAGGACATGGCTCTATCGGGTGAACGCCGAATATTTCCATAATCCGTCCTTCATAGATTTTGTTAACGACGACAGATGGTTCGGTTCGGCGACCGTCACCTATCATCCCATCCAGAATTTTAAGCTAAACCTCGATGCGGAATATAAGGACAACTACTATACCGACAGCAATCCTAACATTCCCGCTATCGGCTATAACGCGGCGCCCATTCCGATCAGCCGCTATCTCGCTGACCCGAGCATCACCGTCAACAATCCGGACCACGATATGCGCAGGTTCGTCGGCTACGACTGGAAATACGACATCAACGAGGATTGGAACATCGTCAATCGCTTCGCTTACCGAAATACCCGTACAATTCAGTCGAGCATGTTCAATATTTGCGTCAATGCTCCTCCGGTTCCGGGTCCTGCCGTGCCGCCCGGAGCTTGCCCGGCCAACAGCGCCTTTGGCACCTCAACCATTTCACTCAACTGGGGCCCATCCAACGTCCGCTCGATTACGGGCAGTCTCGATCTAAACGGCAAGTTCTATACAGGCGATTTTCAGCATGTCGTGCTGTTTGGAACGGACCATGTGAGCTTCGCCAATGTCGGCAACATTTATCAAGCGAATGTGGCGCAAAACATCAATGTCTTCGCGCCGATCTACACGCCTTTCGGCCTGTCGCGGTTCCTCATTCCCGCTAACGGCGCCGCGGTTATCAGAAAGCAGGAGTGGCAGGGCTTTTATGCTCAAGACATGATCTCGGGCTTCGACGACCGCGTGCATTTTCTGATCGGCGGGCGTTATGACTTCGCCTCGGCGATAAGTTCAGTCGGGCAGTCGAACTCAACGATCATCAACAACGCGTTGGACCGCGCAAACTTTCTGGGAGTTTCGACGAAGGATCGCTTCTTCAGCCCCCGCGTCGGCCTTGTCGTCCAGCCGTGGCCGTGGTTCTCGATCTACGGCAATTACACGCAGTCGTTCGGCGTCAACAATGGCGTCACGCGGTCGAATACTCCGCTGGGTTCGCAACAGGCGATTCAATGGGAAGGCGGCATGAAGGCCGAATTCTTCGACAGGCGTCTCCTCGCCACGGTCGCCTATTTCGACATCAAGAAATACAATCTCGCGCAGAACACGCCGACCGCACCCGGAACGCTTAGAGGCTTCGTGGTCGATCTGCTCGACGCCGAAAGCCAGGGCGTGGAGTTGGACGTCACCGGCAGCATCGACGACAATTGGAGCGTGATCGCGAACTTCTCGCATTTGAGCACGCATGTCACCAAGGGCTCGATTCTGCCGTCTAACGATCCCTTCGACATTCGCACCCAGGCGCCCGTCGTCGGCAAGCGGATGCCCGCCGTGCCCGACAACATGGGAAGCCTCTGGCTCAAATATGACGCCGACGGCGACTTCCGGGGATTGAGTTGCGCCGGCGGGTTCACCTGGATGGGGAATTCATGGGTCGATCCCGCGAATACATACCTCAATCCAGCCTATACGCTGGTCAGAGCCATGACCGCGTATCGCTTCAAGCTTGGGCCGACGTTCGTGACGGCGCAGGTCAATGCGGATAATCTCCTCAATCAGAACTATTATTACGGAACGTCGCTTTTCCCCGGCCGCTTTGCAGGAACGGCCGGCGCGCCGCGCAATATTATGGGATCGCTGCGCGTGGAGTTCTGATCGGCATGAAGGCGACGCGGGCGGGCGCACATTGCGCCGCCCGCGCCCAACGCGACGAGGCTCCCGCCGGCATGATCGGCGGAAGCCTTCAGGGCATAAGGACGCTAGATCGCCTGCATCGCTTCGGGCTTAGTGCGCGCCCGCTTAGCGATCAGCCGGTTGAGCGCCGAAACATAGGCGCGCGCCGACGCGACGAGCGTATCGGGATCGGCGCCGCGGCCGGTCACCGACTTTCCGTTTTCGCTTAAACGCACCGAGACCTCCGCCTGCGCGTCGGTGCCTTCGGTGACGGCGTGGACCTGAAACAGCTCCAGCGTGGCGTCATGCGGAGCGAGCGCCTTGATCGCGTTGAAGATGGCGTCGACGGGCCCATTGCCGGTCGCCTGATGCGTCATCTTCTGTCCGCCGACGTCGAGCGTGAGGGCCGCCGACTGCGGGCCATGCGTGCCGGCCATCACCATCAACGCCTCGACCTTGATGTGATCATGCGCGTTGACGATCTCGTCGTCGACGAGCGCGACCAGGTCTTCGTCGTAGACGAATTTCTTTCGGTCGGCCAAATCCTTGAAGCGGTTGAACGCATCCTCCAGCGCGTTCTCGCTGAGATCATAGCCGAGCTCCTTCAGCTTTTCGCGGAAGGCGTGACGCCCGGAATGCTTGCCCATGACCAGCGACGTCTTGGAAACGCCGACGCTCTCGGGCGTCATGATCTCGTAAGTGTGCGCATTCTTGAGCATGCCGTCCTGGTGAATGCCGCTCTCATGCGCGAAAGCGTTCCGCCCGACGATCGCCTTGTTGTATTGCACCGGAAAGGATGTGACCGCCGACACCAGCTTCGAGGCGCGCGTCAACAGCTTGGCGTCGATGTTGGTGTAGAACGGCAGCGCGTCGCCGCGCGTCTTCATCGCCATCACGACTTCTTCAAGCGCGGCGTTGCCGGCGCGCTCGCCGATGCCGTTGAT
This sequence comes from Alphaproteobacteria bacterium, assembly GCA_016869435.1. Taxonomy (GTDB): domain Bacteria; phylum Pseudomonadota; class Alphaproteobacteria; order Rhizobiales; family Beijerinckiaceae; genus Methylocystis. The sequence goes on from VGEB01000072.1 coordinate 6,367, forward strand.
CGTGCATTCGACCTGCCGCGCGCCGCCGCGCACGCCGGCGAGCGAATTGGCGACGGCCAGTCCCAAATCGTCGTGACAATGGACCGAGAAGATCGCCTTGTCGGAATTCGGCACGCGTTGGCGCACCGTGCGGAATAATTGCTCATATTCCGCCGGCGTGGTGTAGCCGACGGTGTCGGGAATGTTGATCGTCGTCGCGCCGGCCTTGATCGCGGCTTCTACGCAGCGGCAGAGAAAATCGAGCTCCGTGCGGGTGCCGTCTTCGGCCGACCACTCGACATCGGCGACGTGATTGCGCGCGCGCGACACCGAGGCGGCAACCATCTCCAGGACGCGCTCCGGCTCCATCTGGAGCTTGTATTTCATGTGTACTGGCGAGGTGGAGATGAAGGTGTGGATGCGCGGACGCTTCGCTTGGCGCAGCGCTTCGGCGCAGCGGTCGATGTCCTTTTCCGAGGCGCGCGCCAGCCCCGCGACGGCGGCGTTCTTCACCCGCCGCGCCACCTCGCTGACGCTTTCGAAATCGCCGGGACTGGCGATCGGAAAGCCGGCCTCGATAATGTCGACGCCCAATTGGTCGAGCAGATCGGCGACCTCGAGCTTCTCTTCGAGAGTCATGGAGGCGCCGGGCGATTGCTCGCCGTCGCGCAAGGTGGTGTCGAAAATCATGACGCGCTCGTCGTTATCTGCGACGGCGCCGGGCTGTTGCTTATGGCTCATCGGTATTGAAATCCTGCTTTGCGCCCCTCAGGGGCTCTTGTCGGCGACTGCGTGACATGTCCCCTGAAGGCCTGGGCGCGAGCCCGTCGGGCGCTCAGGGGCGACTAAGAAGCAGCAGGCCGAAAAGCGGCAGGGAAGGCAGGCAAGCGAATCCGCGCGCGCGCGAAGGCGTCGCAGCGTCAGTCGCAGAGGCGGTTGCGTGAGGCAACGATCTCTTCCCAATCCGGCGGCGCTCGGCCGCAATCAATCGCAAGAATAGCGCAAGAGCGCCCCGCGCCGCAAGCGCCGCGTCGCCGCTTTTCATATCTGGCGAAAATGGCGACTCTAAGCCAAATGCATGAGGCTCTCGACCGGTCGATAATTTTTGCCGCCGAAACGCTTATGGCTCTTGCCGAAACGAATGTAGGAGACCTAACATTCAAGCATGGTCAAGACCGCATTCTCCATCCGACACGCGCGTCCCGGAGACGCAGAGCAGATCGCGCGCGTTCATGACGCGTCGTGGCGCTCCGCCTATCGCGGCGTTATCCCGGGCGCGGAGCTTGAGCGGATGATCGCCCGCCGCGGCCCCAATTGGTGGCATTCGGCGATCGTGCGCGGCACCGGCCTGCTGGTGCTCGACTTTGACGAGGATATCGTCGGCTACTCGACCTATGGCCGAAACCGTGTGCCGTCGATGCCCTATTCCGGCGAAATCTTCGAAATCTACCTAGCCCCGGAGCAGCAAGGCTTGGGTTTCGGGAGGCGGCTGTTCAACGCGACGCGACGCGAACTCGCCGAGCACGGCTATCTCTCCACCATCGTCTGGGCGCTCGCGGACAATGACAAGGCTCTCGCCCTTTATCGCAGCCTCGGCGGACAGACGGTGCGCCGCGCCGAAGAACGATTCGGCACGGACATGCTGACTCGCGTCGCCTTCGGCTTCGTTTCGGCGCCGGTGCGCTGAGCGCCGCTGGCGGTTCGGGGCAAGAACGCCGCCAGCGCTCAGCGCTTTCGCCCTAACGGCAATCAGCATGGGCCGGCCAAATGTCCTTCCCGCGCCCATCGTCTCATCGGAGCCTTGAATGCGTCTCGACGCCATACCGATCGGCGCCAACCCGCCGCATGAAGTCAATGTCATCGTCGAGGTGCCGCTTGGCGGCGAGCCGATCAAATATGAGCTCGACAAGGCCTCCGGCACACTGTTCGTCGATCGATTCCTCTATACGGCGATGCGCTATCCCGGCAATTACGGCTTCATTCCGCACACGCTTTCCGAGGACGGCGATCCCTGCGACGTGCTTGTCGCCAATACGCGTCCGGTGGCGCCGGGCGCGGTCATCGCGGTCCGGCCCATCGGCGTGCTGCGCATGACCGACGAAGCCGGCGGCGACGAAAAAATCGTCGCCGTGCCGTCGGCGCGGCTCACGCAACGCTATGTCGACGTCGAGAATTACACCGACCTCCAGGAGATGACCTGGCGCCGGATCGAGCATTTCTTTATCCACTACAAGGATCTTGAGCCCGGCAAATGGGCCAAGGTCGCCGGTTGGGGCGACGCCGCCGAGGCGCGCGGGCTGATCGGCGAAGCGATAAATCGAGCGCGCGCGGCGAAATAGCTCTTAAGAAACTGGCGGCGTGCGCGACACTACGCCCTTCTTGAAACAGGCCGGCCTGTCTTTCCAGGCGACGATGCCATTGTCCGTCGCCGCGAAGCTTTGCGCCGAGTCGATCAATTCGTCGAGGTGACCGACGCTGTCGAGATCGCCGATCACATAGGTCCATTTGCCGACGCCGGCGAAAGCCACCGTCGCCGGGCGCTTGCACACGGCGAGACATTCTACGGGTTCGACGGCGATATCGAGGTTGCGCTCATTCAGCCGCGCGCGCAGCGCCGCCAAGAGAAGCGCGCCGGGGCGGGCGTCGGCGTCCTCGCCGCTGCGGCATGAGACGCAAACAAAAACCGTGACGCCCGGCGCAGCCATCCTCGAACTCCTGTCCCTGACTGCGCCTTCTCGATCAAAGCTGCGCCAAAGACAAGCGTGCGCCCCGCGTCTCAGGGATTAAATGCGCAGCGCGCGCCGCCGCCGGCTTTTTCGGCGACCTCGTCGGCGTCGACGATGCAGTCGAGCGCCGTGACCGACGCGTGCGACGAGCCGGCGGCGCCTTCCGCCACGACGCCGTTCTCGATCAGGGTCGCATAGAGTTCATTCGCCTTGCGGCCGCTCAATTCGATCTTCTTGGCGCCGAACGTCAGTTCGCAGCCGCGGGACGTGATATCGACATTGCCGGCGCGGCAGTCGATGGCGTCGGCCTTGACCGCGATGCGCAGATTTTTGGGGTGCGGCGCATTGGCATGGCCGCCGAAATAGTTTGCGAGAAGCTTTTTGTCGAAGGCGCTCGTTTGAGGCGACAATTCCCCGACGATCGCCGAAAGCGCCAGCGCGCTCGAGCCGTTACTCGCCCCCGCATGGGCCGCAGTCGGCGCGAGGGCGGACAGGAAAATCAATCCAGCAGTCTTGTAGGCGATCATGGCGACTCCTCCGACAAATTTAATCTACGCAATTGACGACGAGCCTCCGACGAATTCGCGGCGCAGGCGTTCAGTCGACGGCGACAAGTCTATCCGCCATTTGCGCGATCGTGAATGCGCGTTCGAAAAAAGAGTCGAAGGCGGGGAGGTCGACGCGCTGCATTGGGGCAGAACGGCCAAGCCCAGATAAATCGATCGATCTCAGAAATTTAGAGCGCGCTCCATGCGAAAAACCTCCATTCCAGTTTTTCGCGAGACGCTCTAAGCGGCGTCGTGGCGCTTCTCGGCGTCGCTCCGGCCGACCGCGATGCCTGCGCGCCCGAGCCGGTCGTACTGGTCCGCAAGATGCGTGACGCTTTCGACCTGGACGTTGCGCGTCTCGGTGCGCACGCCATGAGCGCGCAGTTTGGCGAAGGCGCGCGACAGGGTTTCCTGCTTCACGCCAAGACGCGCAGCGATGAGTCGCTTGTCATAGGGCAGGCGGAAGCGGCAGCGGTCTTCGCCTGGCGGGCAGAGCGAGAGTATGAAATGCGCGAGCCGCTGATCGGCGTTCTGGCTCTTGAGCGCCTCGATTTCGCCGACGAGACGCGCGATGCTCGCCTTGGAATCCCGCATGACGGCGGCGCATAGCGCGGGCGATTCCTTGAGCAGCCGAGCGAAGCGCGGCGCAGGCAGCTTGAGCACTCTTGCCGCGCCGACCGATTCCGCAGAGACCGTGTGAATCTCGTCGGCTCCCATGGGCGCTTCGCCGATCATTTCACCGTCCGAACGAATGCCGATGAGCGTCTGGCGTCCGGAAGGCGCAGTGCGCATCAGCTTCACATAGCCGCTCAGAACGAATGAGAGGTGTGCGACGCCAGACCCCTGACGGAAAAGCAAATCGCCGTCCTGGAGCGATTCGATCCTGACGTCGGCTGAGAGGCGCGATAACGTCCCTCCGTCGACTTCCGCGAAGAGCAGCGCTTTGCGGAGCTCTCCCGGGCCCGCGGCTCGAGAGGCGCGCCGAACGGCCCGTCCCTTTCGCTGGCCGGCGCCGTAGCCTTGCGCCGCTGGAGAGGTATCGATCGTCAAGCTCGCGCATCCTTCCGAGGCGCAACAGATCGGGCGCATCATTCAATGAATGACGCGACAATGAAGCGGAGGCGCCGCCGCTTCCTCCTGCGCATTTGGCATTTTGCCGCCGACCGGAAGGCTAACGCGAACAGTCACAGGGCGGAAGACAAGCGACGCGGGACAAACCGTCGCATGGGTCAGGTCGGCTCGTCGCCGCGTTCCAACAGAAACACCGCCTGTTCGCCGAAGAGATTCCAGACCCACCAAGGGGCATTGAAGCGAATCCGCGCGCCGGCGCGGTCCAAGGCGACTCCGCGCTCGATCCGCGCGCCAAGTTCGTCGACGAGTTCGACGAAATCGCGCATGGTGCAAAGATGAATATTCGGCGTGTCGTGCCAGTGATAGGCGAGGTGGCCGGTCACCGGCATGCGGCCGGTAAAGGCGAGCAGGGCGCGCACCCGCCAATAGCCGAAATTCGGAAATGAGACGATGGCCCGTCGTCCGATCCGCAACATATTGGCCAGCGCTTCGCGCGGCCGCCTGGTCGCCTGCAGCGTCTGCGAGAGAATCACATAGTCGAAGCCGTCGTCCGGATAGTCCGCGAGGTCCGTGTCGGCGTCGCCCTGAATGACCGAAAGTCCCTTGGCGACGCATTCGTTGACGCCGCGCTGCGAGAGTTCGACGCCGCGGCCGTCGACGCCTTTTTTCTGCGCAAGAAGCTGCAGCAAGGAGCCGTCGCCGCAGCCAACGTCGAGAACGCGCGCGCCGGGCGCGACCATCTCCGCGATCAAGGCGAGATCGAGTCGCGGTTGATCGAGCGGCTGCGCGGCCTGCGCCGCTGGCGGCGTCATGTTCATTTTGCGATTCCGTGCGCCGCAAGGCCGCGCGCCGCGGCGGCCGAGTCGAGAAAGCCGCGCGTGGTCGCAATAAACATCGGCTCATGCAGCAGGAAGGCGTCATGTCCCTTGTCGGATTCGATTTCGACGAAAGACACCGAGGCGCCGCCGGCGTTGAGCGCATGAACGATGGCGCGCGAATCCGACGTCGGATAGAGCCAGTCGGACGTGAAGGAGACGACGCAAAAGCGCGTCTTCGTGTCCTTGAACGCCATCGCCAATGAGCCGCCGTAATCGGCGGCGAGGTCGAAATAGTCGCAGGCGCGGGTGACGAAGAGATAGGAATTGGCGTCGAAGCGCTCGACGAAGGCGAGCCCCTGATAGCGCAGATAGTTCTCGACCTGAAAATCGGCGTCGAAGGAAAAGGTCGGCGCGCTGCGGTCCTGCAGCTTGCGGCCGAATTTGCGCTGCAGCGCCGCTTCCGAGAGATAGGTGATATGCGCCGACATGCGCGCCACCGCGAGGCCCTTCTCGGGCCGCACGCCTTGCTCCTGATAGCGCCCCGAGCGCCAGTCAGGATCGGCCATCACCGCCTGTCGGCCGACCTCATGAAAGGCGATGTTCTGGGCGGTATGTTTGGCGGCGGTCGCGATCGGCATGGCCGAAAACACCCGTTCCGGATAGCTCGCCGCCCATTGCAGCACCTGCATGCCGCCCATCGAACCGCCGGCGACGCAAAACAGCGTCTCGATGCCGAGGTGGTCGACGAGCATCGCCTGCGCCCGCACCATGTCGCGGATGGTGACGACCGGAAAGTCGAGCCCATAAGGCTTGCCGGTCGCGGGATTGATCGAGGAGGGGCCGGTCGTGCCCATGCAGCCGCCGACGACATTGGAGCAGATCAGGAAGTAGCGATCGGTGTCGAAAGGCTTGCCGGGCCCGACCATCGCCTCCCACCAGCCGGGCTTGCCGGTGACGGGATGCACGCCCGCGGCATATTGGTCGCCGGTCAGCGCATGACAGAGCAGGATAGCGTTGCTGCGTGCGGCGTTGAGCGCGCCATAGGTCTCGTAGGCGATGGCGAGCGGCGCGATGCGGCCGCCGCCGTCGGTCGACAGCGGGCGGTCGGGCTGAAAAACGACGGTTTTCGGGGCGAAGCCCTCGCCGCAGATGGGCCGCGCCTCTGACACGATGGACAAGCGATCTTCCTAAGCGTTCGATTTGCCGAACAATTCGTTCGGCAACATCGATGGGGTGGGCTGAGGTGTCAAGCGCCGCGCCGCGGCGCATCCACGCCCGCCGCGCCCCTCAATCGAACAGCGTGGGCGGCGGCTCGCCTGGCGGCGGCGCGCTCATCGTCTCGACGGCGGCGGCGAGCTGCGCGAGGTCTTCGGGGCGGGAAAGCCGGTGGTCCCCGTCGGCGATGAAGGTCAGCGTCACCGGGTCGGCGTCGAGATGTTCGACGATCGTCAGCGCGTGGCGCCAGGGCACCGCTTCATCGCGCATGCCCTGCAGAATATGCACGCGCGCATAAGCGCGAATGAGGCCGCCAAGCATCAGGTGACGGCGACCCTCTTCGATCAGCCGCCTTGTGACCGGCCCGTGATCCGGCTCCTTCGCCGGCAAAACGCCATTTTCCATGAGTTCGCGGCGCGTCGCCTCGTCGAAGCCTTCCCACATCAGCGCCTCGGTGAAGTCGACCGCCGGGGCGAGGAGGATGAGCCCGGCGAGCCGCGCGCTCTCGCCTTTTTCCGCGAGCCGCCGCGCCAGCAGCAGCGCGATCCAGCCGCCCATCGAACTGCCGAGGACGATCTGCGGCCCCTGGGTCGAGCATTCGAAAACGGCCTCGCTCTGCTCCAGCCAGTCGCCGATCGAGCCGTCCTCGAAACGCCCTTCCGAGCGGCCGTGGCCGGAATAGTCGAAGCGCAGAAAGGCGCGCCCGCGCGATTGCGCCCATTCGTCGAGAAAGCTCGCCTTGGTCCCGTCCATATCGGAGGCGAAGCCGCCAAGCCAGACGAGGCCGGGGGCGTTCGCGCCCTCGGCTGTGGCGGGGCGCAAGCGCCGAGCGATGCGCCAGACGCCGCCGGCGGGATTTTGAATGCCGACGAAGTCGAGAGCGTCCGGCACGTGTGTCCACTGAGGAGACTTAAACATTCGACAAAGCCCGAAAAAGATATCGGCATTAGGTAAAGCAAGCACCGTCTTTTTCAGCTGGGAGTTATTGATTTCCCATCAGCTTATTCCTTTCTTGCATCAAGTATTCGCTGCCAAAAGAACCCGTTTTGAAATGAGGCAAGCCATACCGATGGCCCAATGTCCTTCCCATCCAGCGTTAGCAGTGCTCCAAAGAAAACAACTGGACTCACACATAAGGCGATGAACGTTTGTGGATACAGTATTGACTGAAAGAACGCGCGAAAATTTAACGGAGCGTCTTGCTTCTGGGCTCGCAACCCGTCGACAGCGATACTTACCATTACGCCTAGAATTGTCAGACCGCCAATAGCCCATGCTTGGTTCGACGTGCCGACTGACTGAACATTAAAGTTAAAATTCTGTATGTCGTTAGTAACAAGAGCTGCGCCCACCAGGCTCGTAAATATCACCACCCCGATTGAGGAGACAAGCAATATTAGCTTCAACGTTATTTTCATGGCGCTCCCCCCTCTCGTCCAAGTCCCGGCGTGTTGTTTAATCCGCTAGGCGCTTCGGATCGATACTTGTCTTGACTATTTATGAATTGACTAACTGGAACAAACTTGCCGGCGATAATCGCTCCGCTAATGAACTTATCACCTTCTGGTAGTATATCATCGTCACGTATACCGCGAATAGAATCATTGTACTTTTGGAGCAACGCCTTTCCAGCAGCCTCATCCCCCAAATAGATAAGCGCAAACCCCTCTGATTTTTCGGATTCCAAAATTTTATGTTTTGATCCAAGTTCAACTCGGCATTTAACCGCTTCGTGAGCGTATTTATAGGCATCCTCAAAATTACCCACTGCCAAGTTGGCATCCGCCAAGTTTTGGTCCGTGGTCGCTAGCTCTATATCTTCCTTACGTGTCTTGTCGCACTTTTTAGGGTCTGCTCGTTGCATGAGCCATCCGTCGCGAGCTTGCATAAGCGGCGTGATAGAATCTCTGTATCTCTGGCTCACAATGAGTGACCACCCTAGCTCATTTAGCCCCACAAGCCGAATGGAATTGATTTGTTTCCGCATAGCCGCAGAGAGTTCAGAGGAGCCTAATAGTTGATCTGAATTGTCAATCGCCCGCTGGAAGATCGAAGGCGCAGATTCTTGGGGGCCAACAATGGCTAGTTGGCGTCCCAAATTTAGGTAGCCAAGCAATAAATCGGCCTTCGGCTTCGGCGTTAAACCTTCCAAAAGAGATAGATTTGCCGCTTGATAGTATGCCTCTAAAACCGGCCAGCCCTGTGAGCGCGCCAGAATGGCTACTCGCATAGCGGCATTGGCCCTAGGGAGAGCATTAGATTGCGTTTGGGACCCGCTATTTTTACTGAGCGACGAAAAATCCGCTATGAGAATCTGAAGCAGGAGTTCAATGCAAAGTGACGCTGTGCGAAGGCGACTGATGGCGTGGTGCAAGATGCAGCCCATCGCGTCGCGTCCGTCCGACGAGGATTGACGGCCGAAATACCGGGTGGGGATGGATTAGCGTCTGTCGCAACCCGCTAGCCCGTCTTATTCACCGAGGGCCTGATTTTGGGCTGGCGAGTGTGGTGTAAGATACTGATTTAGTGTATGGATTGGTTGCTGACGCCGATCCGTTCACGCCATCGCATCGAAGCCACACCCGCCATGC
>VGEB01000073.1 GCA_016869435.1 Alphaproteobacteria bacterium
CGCTCGCAAAGCGCATGGCGAACGCCGTCCCATCGAACGAGCATCTTGCTCAAACCGCGAAAGCCGCATAGCATTCAGGCCAGCAACGCCGATTTCCGCTTTTCAACATCAAGCGGGACATCCCCCGTCGCGCTGAAAGGCGACGAGGCCGGCGAGCGCAGCGAAATAACCGGCGAATAGGGCGGCGAACGCATGTTTCAGGTAGCGCGCCATGAAGTCCCTAGTTATCAGGCGCGCCAGGGGCAGCGGCGGCGCCGTCGTCGCGGCGCCAGGCGACAAGCGCGCACAAGAAAATATCCGCTGGCCTTCCCGAAAACAAATTCCGCGCGCCGCTGTCGCGCGGGCGGGAGGTCTATGGCTTCGTTGTGAAGCTCAAGGGAATCGAGATCGCAGGCGCCGATATGGTCGATGGCGCCCGTTAGCCGTCATTCGCCAGCGCCAAAGCGTTGAGGAGATCTTTGCATGGACAGCATTCCCGATTGGATCGGGAGAGCCGATCGTATCTGGTTGTATGTGACTTCGGACTGCGGCAGTTTGAGCGTCCGTTCTGGCCAGCAGGCAGAAGTCGCATTTCTAAGCGAAGGGAGGATGGCCGATGCTGTTTGCAGTCTATTATGAAATATCGCCCAAACATCGCGACGAGGTTCTCAAGCGATTTCAGAAATTCGGCGACGCCGCTCCGAAGGGAGTCAAAGTGATCGGAAACTGGCTTTCCGTCACCTTTCTCGAAGGTTGGAGCATCGTCGAAGCCAGCGATGTCGCCGATCTCGGCAAGTTCTTCCATTCCTGGACCGACCTCAACGTCAACCACATCACGCCGGTCTTCGACGAAGACGCCGCGCACAGCTTCCTCGCCGCCAACAAGAAATAGATTCGCGGCTTAATACGCCAATTCTCCGTGATCACGGCGATAGTCGCGATACCAGCCGACAAGCGCCGCGACGCCTTCGTCGATCGACGTATGCGGGCGATAGCCGGTCAGGCGCTCGAGCAGATCGGCGCTGGCGAAGGTGCGCGGCACGTCGCCCGGCTGCATGTCGAGATAGTTGCGCTTCGCCTTTTTGCCGAGAGCTCTTTCGATCGTCTCGATAAAGTCGAGCAGCTTCACCGGCGCGCCGCGGCCGATATTCACGATGCGATAGGGCGCGACCGGCGAAACGCTGTCGTCGCCTGAATCGCGTTCTGGAACGCAATCGATCAGGCGCATAACGCCTTCGACGAGATCTGCGACATAGGTAAAATCGCGCGACATGTCGCCGTGATTATAGATGTCGATGACGCGGTCGTTTTCGATCGCGTCGACGAATTTCAACGGCGCCATGTCAGGCCGGCCCCACGGGCCGTAGACGGTGAAGAAGCGAAACATCGTCGTCGGGATCGACCACAGATGCGCGTAGGAATGCGCCATCGCCTCGCCGGCTTTCTTCGTCGCGGCGTAAAGGGTCAGGGGGAAATCAGTCCTATCGCTCTCATGGAATGGCACGGTGGGGCTTGCGCCATAGACCGAGCTTGTCGAAGCGAACAGAAAATGTCGCGGCTTTACGAGCCGTGCGATCTCCATGACATTGAAGGCGCCGACAAGATTGGCGTCGACATAGGCGCGCGGGTTTTGCAGCGAGTAGCGAACCCCCGCCTGCGCCGCGAGATGGATGATGACGTCAGGCGCGGCCTGTTCGGCGGCGCGCGTCAGCGCCTCCATGTCCTCAAGCATGGCGATCGTATCGCGATAGCCGTTGCTCCGCAGCAGAATCGCGCGGCGCGCTTCCTTGAGGCTGGGATCGTAATAGGGCGTCATCCCGTCGAAGCCGTCGACAAGATGCCCCGCCTCGAGCAGACGCTTCGCCAGATGAAAGCCGATAAAGCCCGCCGTGCCGGTCACGAAGACGCGCATGAGCCGCCATATTCCCGCGAGATGAAAGCTTCGCCGTCATGGGCGAAGGCGGCCGGCCTGTCAACGCGCGGGCGTGGGTCTTTGGTTTTCGCCTCCGCGAGACATATGTTGACGCGTCAGGAGGAGTAGTCGCCATGGTCCATGCGGCCGGCGCCTGGAAGCCGCGCACAATCCACCCGCTCTTTGTTCGGGTGACGCATTGGGTGAACGCTTTCGCGATTTTCGTCATGGTCCTGAGCGGCTGGCGCATCTACAACGCCTCGCCGCTATTTGGCTTCGAGTTTCCTCCCGGTTTTACGCTTGGCGGCTGGCTCGCCGGCGCGCTCGCCTGGCATTTTGCGGCCATGTGGCTGCTGGCGCTCAACGGCATGGCCTATCTGGCCTATGGGATTGTTTCAGGTCATTTCCGACGAAGCTTTCTGCCGATCTCGCTGAGGCGCGCGCTCGATGACGTGATTCAGGCGAGTCGAGGCCGGCTCGATCACGCGCCCGGCCGCTACAACGCCGTTCAGCGCCTGCTCTATGTCGGCGTCATTCTTACGGTGATCGTCGCCATTGTTTCGGGCCTCGCCATCTGGAAGCCTGTGCAACTTCAAGGCGTCACCGCGTTGATGGGCGGCTATGAAGCGGCGCGCCGCGTGCATTTCTTCGCGATGGCCGCCATCGTCGCCTTTCTTGTCGTCCATATCGGACTCGCCGTCGGCGTCAAAGGCGTGCTCGCCCCGATGTTCACCGGCCGCGCGCAGGCGTCGCAATGAAGATATCTCGCCTTTCCGCCTTTGGGCCGCCGATTGCGCGACTCGAGCGCCGGCGCTTCCTCAAGCAGGGCCTGTCGCTCGGCGCGCTGTCGCTGCTGTCAGGCTGCACGCTGAAGGATGACGACGCCGTCGATCGTCTGCTATTCGCCATGTCGCGCTTCAACGACAAGATGCAGGCGGCGCTGTTCGATCCTTCAAAGCTCGCGCCGACCTATGCGGAAAACGACATCACGACGCCATTCCCCTTCAACGCCTATTACGAAGAAAAGGACATCCCCCGCATCGACGGCGAGGCCTATCGGCTCCAGCTATCGGGCCTTATCGCCGACAAGCGGCCGTGGAGTCTGAGCGAATTGGGGGCGCTGCCGCAATCGAGCCAGATCACCCGCCTCGTCTGCGTCGAGGGGTGGAGCGCGATCGGCAAATGGCGCGGCGTCGCCTTTCGGCATTTTCTCGAAAGAATCGGCGCCGATCTCACGGCGCGCTACGTCGGATTTAAATGCGCCGACAAATATTATTCGAGCATCGACATGGCGAGCGCGCTGCATCCGCAAACGCTGCTCGCGCTCGATTTCGCGGACGCCAAATATGGCTATCCGGTGCGCCTGCGAATCCCGACCAAACTCGGCTTCAAGAATCCGAAATTCATCGGCGAGATATTCGTCGCCAGCGACTATCACGGCGGCTACTGGGAAGACAAAGGCTACAACTGGTTCAGCGGCTCTTGATCCGGCCGACTGCGCAGCGGCCCGTCGTGAAATTTCCCGCCGCTCTACCGGTGAAAAATGAATCCTCTTCGAGCGAAGCGATCAATGATCTGCGCAACGGGTCACATTAACCAGTTCATCGAACTGCATTTGACTGCACGAATTCCGTCATAAAATCACCGCAGCGCAGGCGTCGCGGCGACCTAACTTCATCATCGTTGCCCGGCCTGATGTCTGTCGGGCGGGCCGATTGATTCGGCGGGGGCTCTCATTTTGAGGGGACCTTCGAGTGATGAATCAACGAACCTGCGCAAATGGCATATTGGCTGCGGTATTGTCGGCGAGCTTTCTTCCCATTCATGGCGCGCTCGCTAAAGAAGAAAGATCCGCAGCGCCCGGCGCCGCCAAACACGTAGCGAAGAAATCGGTAAAGCCGTCCGCGGTAAAGCACGACGCGAACAAGCCGCCGGAGGCAAGCGAAGGCGCGGGCGACAAGCAGTAGCGTATCGCCGCCTAACCCGCGCTAATAATCGACAGCGACAAGATAGAGACCGTGCGGCGGCGCGACCTGTCCGCAGCGCGCGCGGTCTTTCGCCAAAAGCGCCAGCGCCAGATCCTCGACGCGCCACTTGCCGCTGCCGACGTGCTCCAGCGAGCCAGCCATGGAACGCACCTGATTGTGCAGGAACGAGCGCGCCGATGCGACGATCTCGATGCGCGCGCCGTCACGCCTGACGTCGAGACGCTCCAGCGTGCGCAAGGGCGAATTCGCCTGGCATTCGGCGGCGCGAAATGTCGTGAAGTCGTGGCGGCCGACAAGCGACTGGGCCGCTTCATGCATCGCCTTGGCGTCAAGCGGCCGCTTGACGTGCCAGGCGCGGCCGACGCTCAGCGCCAGCGGTGGGCGGCGGTTTTCGATGACATAGAGATAGTGGCGGCGAATCGCCGAAAAGCGGGCCTCGAAATCGTCGCCGGCGGCGCGCGCCGACAGCACCGCGATCGGATCGGGCTTCAGATGCGCATTGATCGCGTCGCACAGCCGATCGACTCGCCAGTCACGCAAGAGATCGACATGCGCAACTTGCCCCAACGCGTGGACGCCGGCGTCGGTGCGGCCCGCCCCATGCACGACGGCGCGCGCGCCGCCATTGATCGCGGCGACGGCCTCTTCGAGGCGCCGCTGAACGGAAACGCCATTCGCCTGCCGCTGCCACCCGACGAAGGGGCCGCCGTCATATTCGATGGTCAGGGCGAAACGGGGCATGTCAGGCAAGCGAAACGTCGCGCGTCAGCCTGCGGCCGTGCGCGAATTCTTTAAAATCCATCTCGCCCTTGCCGGCGCGCTGCACGCGCAGCAGCCTCAGCGCGCCTGCGCCGCAGGCGATGAGCCCCTCATCGTCGAGCGCGGCGCCCGGCGCGCTCGCTCCCTCTTCGACCCGCGCGCGCAAAACCTTCACCCGTTCAACGCCGTGGCCGAGATCGGCTTCGAAAAACGCGCCCGGAAAGGGCGAAAGGCCGCGCACCAGATTATGGAGGTCTTGCGCCGACCGGCGCCAATCGATCCGCGCCTCGCCTTTTTCGATTTTTTGCGCGTAGCAAGCGCCCTCTTCGGACTGCGGCGTGAAGCGCAGCTCGCCGTTGGCCAGCAGATCGAGCGCTTGCGCCATCAGCGGCGCGCCGAGTTCGGCGAGACGGTCATGCAATTCGCCCGCCGTCATTTCCGCGCCGATCGGGGTTTTCGCGGTCAAGGCGACGGGACCGGTGTCGAGACCGGCTTCCATCTTCATCACCATGACGCCGCTCTCGGCGTCCCCCGCCATGACGGCGCGCTGGATGGGCGCGGCGCCGCGCCAGCGGGGCAGCAGCGAGCCGTGAAGATTGAGGCAGCCATACCGCGGCGTATCGAGAATCGGCTGGGGCAGCAGCAGGCCATAGGCGGCGACGACAGCGACATCGGCATTGAGGGCGGCGAACTCCGCCTGCGCCTCGGCGCTCTTCAGGCTTTTCGGCGCGCGGACGGGAAGCGCGAGGCGCTCAGCCAGCAGGTGGACGGCGGACTTTTTCTCGGCCATGCCGCGCCCGGCGGGACGCGGCGGCTGCGTATAGACCGCCACGACCTCATATCCGCGCGAAACGATGTCGTTGAGCAGATGGGCCGCGAAGTCCGGCGTGCCCATGAAGACGACGCGCATGCCGTTGCGCAATCGTCAGGCCTCGGCTTGTTCCGACTGGCGCTCAGCGGCGGCGCGACGCTGGGCGGCGATCTCGTCGTAACGCGCCGCCTTGTTGAACTTCTTGACCACCCGTTCGCGCTTTAAGCGCGACAGATGGTCGATGAAGAGACCGCCTTCGAGATGATCCAGCTCATGCTGCACCACGGTGGCGAGCAGCCCCTCCGCATCGAACTCCTGGATCGCGCCTTCACGGTCGAGATGGCGCAGACGCACCCGCGCCGGCCGCTTCACGTCCTCGAAATAGTCGGGCACCGACAGGCAGCCCTCCTGATAGACGCTCAACTCCTCCGACGCCCAGACGATTTCCGGGTTGATAAGGAACAGCGGCGAGCGGGTCTCTTCGGTCTTGCCGACGTCGACGACGACGATGCGCTTCGCCACTGCGACCTGGATCGCCGCAAGGCCGATGCCCGGCGCCTCGTACATCGTCTCCAGCATGTCGTCGAGCAGACGCCGCACCGCGTCGTCGACCCTGTCGACAGGCTCGGAAATCTTCCGCAGCAGCGGGTCCGGAAGCGTGATGATTGGCAGAATGGCCATTGTTGTTTCGCCGTGGATCTTTGCGTTTCCATGAGATAGGCGCGCCCGGCGCCTGCGTCAAATCCAAAGCGCGCGGCGCGTCTTTGCCTAGGCCGCCAAAGGCGGATAACATGAAGGCATAATAGCGATCGCCGCCGCGCAGAGGCGGCGCGCCAGCGGGAGCGCGCGCCATGTCCTTGCTGATTTTTCTGGGGCTCATTGCCGCCGTCGCCTTCTGGCTGGTCGGCGTTTACAACGGCTTGGTGGCGCTGCGCCAGCGCAGCAAGCAGGCCTTCTCCGACGTCAATGTGCAGCTCAAGCAGCGTCATGACCTCGTCCCCAATCTCGTGGAGACGGTGAAGGGCTACGCCACGCATGAGAAGAGCACCCTGGAAGACGTGGTCAAGGCGCGCAACGCCGCCGTGGCGGCGCAGGGTCCGGCGCAGCAGGGGGCGGCCGAGGGCGCGCTGACCGGCGCGCTGTCGCGGCTGATCGCGCTGTCCGAATCCTACCCGGACCTGAAGGCGAACCAGAACTTCCAGCAATTGCAGAGCGAGCTGTCGGATATCGAGAACAAGATTTCCGCCGCGCGGCGATTCCTCAATAATACCGTCGCCGAATACAACGCCACTCGGGAAGGCTTTCCGGGCTTCCTCATCGCTCAGCGCTTCGGCTTCGAGCCGCTCGATTACTTCGAACTGGACGAGACGCAGCAGCGGGCGATCGAAGCCGCCCCGAAAGTGGAGTTTTAGGCAAGCGAATGAGGGCGCCGCCAGGCCACCTTCTCCTATAAGGGGAGAAGGATCGCGCCCTACCTTTTAGGTCGCGGCTCGTCAAAAGGCGGAAGCACGATGTTCAAAGCCTACGGCCTTTATTCCCACATTCGCGCCAACGAGCTGCGCTCGGCCTTCCTGCTCGCGGGCTTCGTCATTCTGCTTCTGGCGCTGATGTTCTCCTTCGCGCTGCTGATCGAAGCGATGAGCGCGCATCCCGGCGCGCCTTTCGATTACATTTTCGCGCTCGCCGTCGACGATTTGAAGCGCGGCTGGCCGATCGGCGTCATTGCGGCGGCCATCTGGTTCGTGATCGCCTATCTTTTTCACCAGCGGATGATCGACTTCGCGACGGGGGCCGCAAATCTGTCCCGCGCGGAATCGCCGCGCATATACAATCTGCTCGAAAACCTCTGCATTTCGCGCGGCGTTCCGATCCCGGCTCTGCAGATTATCGAAAGCGACGCGCTCAACGCCTATGCCTCGGGACTGAAAGAAGGACAGTACAAGATCGCTGTGACCCGCGGCCTGACGCGCTACCTGACGGACGCCGAGCTTGAGGCGGTGCTCGCGCATGAGCTGACTCACATTCGCAACCGCGACGTTCAGCTTCTCGTGGTCGCCGTTATTTTCGCCGGCATTTTCGCCTTCGTCGCCGATCTGACAATTCGCCGCTGGGATTTTCCGTTCGGCTTCTCGCCGCATCGCCCGGAGCGGGACGACGGCCGAAGAGGAAATGGCGGCGCGGCTCTTGCCATTGTGATCGCGCTCTTCATCATCGCGCTGAGCTGGGGCGCCTCGGTGCTGATCCGTTTCGCTCTGTCGCGCTCGCGCGAGTTTCTCGCCGACGCCGGCAGCGTCGAACTGACCAAGAACCCCGACGCGATGATCTCTGCGCTTCGCAAGATCGAAGCGCATGCGGCGATTCCGACCATGCCGTCGCGCATGCAGTATTTTTTCATCGAATCGCCAGCGCTTCATCCCGAGTCAGGTTGGTTCGCGACTCATCCGAGCGTCGACGCGCGCATCGCGGCGCTGATCGAATTCGCGGGAGGCCGGGACGTGCCGGCCACGCCTGAGGGAGAAGCGCCGCGCGAGGCCGAAGCCGCCTTCCTGCCAAAGGACGGACGTGCGCCGCTCGCGTCGCCGCGCGGTCCGTGGAGCAGCGCTGGACGGTGATCGGCCGCCCTGACCTATATGCGCTTCGTAATTATAATAACTCCAGAGTAAAGGCGCGAATAATTACATTCATTCCAAAACATATAATTTTTGCCAGCAATAGAGATGCGATACATTATTCGCGTCATTAGCAGCGATTATCGATAGAGACGCTGTCCGGAACTGTCCGGCTGACCGCTGATTTTGACGACTGATTTCGCGGAAGAGGCGCGGGCATGAGCATCACGATTATCTTCGGTTCTGACGGCGGCGCGACAAAGGGGGTAGCTTCCAAAATTTCGAAGAAGTGTCAGGGGCGGTCAGTCGACATCAAGGACGCCACGACGGACGACTTCGAGAATTGCCATCTGCTGATCTTGGGATCGCCCACCTACGGCGACGGCACCTTGCAGACGGATTGGGAAGAGAACATCGACAAGCTGCGCAGCGCCAATCTGAAGGGCAGGAAAGTCGCGCTGTTCGGCACCGGCGACCAGCAGACCTATCCGCACTCCTTCGTGGATGCGATGGGCATCCTCTATGACGAGGTGTCGGCGCTGGGCGCCCAAGTGATCGGCTTCACCGAAACCGCGGGCTATGACTATGTCGGCTCGACGGCCGAGCGGGACGGCAAGTTCGTGGGCCTTGCCCTCGACCAGGACACCCAGTCCGGCATGACCGAAAAAAGAGTGACCGCATGGCTGAGCCAGTTGCTTTGATTGGGGAGGCTGGTCAGCCTCTTTTGTCTACGCCCTGTCGGTCCGCCGATGCGGCGCCGGTGCTGCGGCTCGTCCATCACAACATCTATGAATACAACCGGGGCGTTCGCGCGCTGTTTCTGATGACCATCAGCCGCCGGGAACTGGAGTTGGCCCTCGGCAAGCTGGAGGCGCAATGCATCCATCACTTCGTCCAGGAGCTGAGCCCGGTCAAGGTGAACCTCTTCTTCGGCCGGCCCGCGTTCGTCGCCGTGGCGCGTTCCTTCGTAACGCGTCCGCTCAACGCGCTCACGGCGGAGGAAGACTTCATGCTCGGCACGCTGCTCGGCTACGACCGCGAGCAGCAGTGCCGCCGCTTTCTCATTCGCTCCGGACGGGGCATGCCGGAAGAAATGCCTCTGGCGGCCGAATGATGGACGTAGAGCCGCGCCTATTCGGCGACCTCGGACGCACGAGCGACTTGCGCTTTCAGGAAATCGATCGCCTTCGCTCGCGACTCGCGCGCCTCAGGTAGAAAACTCATCAACTGCCAGGCGTGAGGCACGCAAGGCCACATTTCGAGCCGGGCATCGACGCCCGCCAGCCGGGCGCGCGCGACAAGCCGTGTCGAATCGTCCCTCAGCGCTTCATCCGCGCCGACGTGAACGAGCATCGGCGGCAGTCCGGAAAGATCGGCGTAGATCGGCGAAGCGAGCGGATTTCGTGCGCTCTGGCGTCCAAGCGCCGCCCGGGCGCCGAGCAGTATGTCCTTGCGCGTGAACAGAGGGTCGCTCTCCTCATTCTCGCGCATCGAAGGGCCAGTCGCGGCAAGGTCGACCCAGGGCGAGGACAGCGCCGCCGCGATGGGCGGTCGCAAGCCTTCGTCGCGGATGCGCAGCATCAGCGAAACCGCAAGGCCGCCGCCGGCAGAGTCTCCGAGGATGACGAAAGGTCCCGGCCGCGCGTCAACGAAGGTTCGGTAGGCGCGTAACACGTCATCGAGCGCTGCGGGAAAAACATGTTCGGGGGCAAGCCGATAGGCCGGCGCAAAGACATCGAAGCCGGCACGGGCGAATTCGCGGGACACGTAGCGAAAGAGCCGCGGCGAACCGATCAGGAAGGCGCCGCCGTGAAGATAGAACAGCGTTGAGACGGCGTCGCCTGACGCAGGAGTCCAATCGCCGGGAATCTGCGGCGCAAATGGCGCCCGCCGTTCGGGCGACAGCGTTTCGACCAGCGCCTGAAGGGCGCGCACAGGCGCCGTCAGCGACTGGATGCGCGGCTTCACGAAACGGCGCAGGAAGGCGACGGTCCGCCGCGTCGCCGCGCTCGCCGCGGCGCTCATTTGCCCCCGTTAGGATTGCGCGGTTCGGGCGCGCCCGAGAGATAGTCGAGCGAAGGATCGTTCAAACCGGCTTCGCGCGCCTTGTCGCGCCATTCGCGCGCTTCGGCGAGATTGGCCTCGACCCCGAGGCCCTGGGCGAGAATGTGCGCGAGGCGGTTTTGCGCCACGGCGTTACCCTTCATGGCCGCCTTGCGAAACCATTGGACCGCGGCGGCGCGGTCGCGCGGCACGCCAACGCCATTGAACTGCAAAACCGCGAATTCGACCATCGCCGGCGCAAATTCGAGATCGGCGGCGCGCCTGAACCATTCCGAGGCTTCACGCTCGTCCTTCGGAAGCCCTTTGCCCGTTTTGTAGAGAACGCCAAGCGCGTAAAGCGAGTCTGCGTCTCCTTTCGCCGCGGCGCGCCGGAAATAGTCAGCCGCTTTGCCGAAGTCGGACGGCGCGCCCTCGTTTTCGAGCGCGAGCTCGCCCAGAAGATGCAGGGCGGCGGGGTGATCCTGCGCCGCCGCCTTTTCGAGATAGGCGCGCGCAACGGCGCGGTTCTTAGGCGCCCCTGCGCCGTTGAGCGCGGCGGCGCCGTAAAGAAAGGCGGCTTCCCCATCTCCAGCGTCGGCGCCCCGTTTGAACCACTCCATCGCAATCGAGAGATCTCGCGCCACGCCGGCGCCTTCGAGGTAAAGCCGGCCGATCAGCGCCAGCGCCGCCGCGTCCTTGGGGTTGGCCGCGATCCGCTTCTTCGCCTCCTTCATCGCGACGGCATAGTCGCCCCGCTGATAGGCGCCGAAAGCGAAATCGGGCGCCGGCGCGTCGGCAGTTGCGCTCCACGCTACGACAGGCGTCAGGTAGAGCGCCACACAGACCGTCATGGCGAGCAAAGCGAAGCAATCCAGCACGTGCCGTTCAGCTCCTGGATTGCTTCGGCGCTTCGCGCCTCGCAATGACGCGATCGTTTGTGGGGCATGCCTTTGAGCGCCGGTCATGTGCGTTCTCCCTTGAGCCGCGCCTGCGCCTCGGCGACCGCCGCCGCCGGTCCGAGCGCGTCGTTCCAGACCGCGTCGTCGAGCAGGACGAAGTCGGCGCCGGCCTTAACGAGGAGCGCGATATCGTCGAGCGTTGCGGCGCGCGCGACGCAGGGCGTGTTGAAAAGCTGGGCCCACCAGGCGACGCACTCGATCAGCGCTTCGCGGTCGCGATCCGAAAACATCACGTAATCGGCGCCCGCTTCGCCCGCGCGCATGGCGTCGTCGCGCGTTTCAAGATCGCCGGCGCCGATGATGTAACGCGGCGACAGTTTTTTGATCGCGTCGACAAGCGCTTCGCCGCAGCCTGAAACATGCGCGCCGTCGGCGCCGGCGCGCAGCGCGACATTGGGCGCCGCCGCGACAAGAACCGCGACGCCCTTTTCTTGCGCCGACGGCGCCAGAACGCGCGCGATGGCTTCATTTTCACGCTCGTCGGCATTCGCAAAGCGAATGAGCAGGCTCGCGACATCGCCACCGGCCAGCGCCTCATTGAGCGCAGTCGCGAAGGCGCCGGCCTCGACGAGTGGCGGAGTCGCGAGAGAGAGTCGCGGCGCGACGTCGTCCATCAAACCTTCAGCCTGTCGAGCCAGTCTTGCGCGGCGGCGCGCACATTGTCAGGCGAAGTTCCGCCGAAACTCTTGCGGCTCTGCGCCGACTTCTCGACTCCGAGCACGTCGAACACCTCGGCGTTGATGCGCGGCTCGACGCTTCGCATCTCCTCCAGCGTCAAATCTTCGAGCCCGACGCCGCGCGCTTCTGCGCGCGCGACGATGCGGCCGGTGACGTGATGGGCCTCGCGGAATGGAAGCGACAGCGTCCGCACCAGCCAATCCGCGAGATCGGTCGCGGTGGCGTAGCCGGCCCCTGCCGCCGCCTTCATCCGCGCGCGATCGACGCGCATGTCGCGGACCATGCCGGCGACGGCGGCGATGCAGAGGGCAAGCGTGTCGAGCGCGTCGAAGGCGCCCTCCTTATCCTCCTGCATGTCTTTCGAATAGGCGAGCGGCAGCCCTTTCATGACGACGAGCAGCGCGACGAACGCGCCGATGACGCGGCCCGATTTGCCGCGGGCGAGTTCGGCGGCGTCCGGGTTGCGCTTCTGCGGCATGATCGACGAGCCGGTGGTGAATTTGTCCGACAGCGCGATGAAGCCGAATTGCGGCGTCGTCCAAAGCACGATCTCTTCGGCGAAGCGCGACAGATGCGTCGCACAGATCGCCGCGGCGCCGAGCGTCTCCAGAACGAAGTCGCGATCGGAGACGCTGTCGAGCGAATTTGCCGTCGGCCGATCGAAGCCGAGCGCGCGCGCCGTCACCACGCGGTCGATCGGAAAGCTGGTTCCGGCGAGCGCCGCGGCGCCGAGCGGAGATTCGTTGAGCCGCGCGCGGGCGTCGCGGAAACGTCCCCTGTCGCGCGCGATCATTTCGACATAGGCGAGAAGGTGGTGACCAAACGTCACCGGCTGCGCCGATTGCAGATGGGTGAAGCCCGGCATGACGCTCGCCGCCTCTTCCATGGCGCGAGTCGCGAGCGCGATTTGCAGGTCGGCGAGTTCGCGATCGAGCGCATCGATTTCATCGCGGATATAAAGGCGAAAATCGGTCGCCACCTGGTCATTGCGCGAACGCGCCGTGTGCAGGCGTCCCGCCGCCGGTCCGATCAGCTCGGCAAGGCGCGACTCGACATTCATGTGAATGTCTTCGAGCGCGCGTGAGAATTCGAAGCGCCCGTTCTCGATATCTTGTTTGATCCGCTCCAATCCGTCAGCGATCTTCGTCGCGTCCTCGCGCGAAACGATCCCTGTTTCGGCCAGCATGGCGATATGGGCGAGCGAGCCGCGGACGTCCTGCAAGCCGAGGCGCTTGTCGAAGTCGATCGAGACGTTGATCGCCTCCAGAACCGCGTCGGTTGCGCTTTGAAAGCGTCCGCCCCATATCTTGCTCGTCATTTTATGCCCCGGAGCCTGCGCCTGATGTCGAAACCGCCGCCGCCCCAGCGATCGTTCTTGTTTGTCGCGAAGGCGGCCGTAATCACAATGGCGGCCGGTGTGGCGTTTCTATACGTGATCGGCAGCATGGGCGGCAAGAAACCGCCCGGAAGCGCGGTTGACGAGGCCGCTCCTGCAGGAACGGCCGATCAGAGCGCTGCTGCAGCGGTAGACGGCGACGTCGCCTGCGCCGCCTCGGCCAAAATCGCCTTAAGCGTGAAGGATCTCGCGAAGGGCGAGGTCGCGGCGATGACCATTGCGGCGAAACCGGAGCCGCTCCCCGACTATGCCTTCAACGGGCCCGACGGCGCGCCGGTTTCTCTCGCCTCCTTCAAGGGCAAAACGACGCTTCTCAACATTTGGGCGACCTGGTGCGTGCCTTGCCGCGCCGAGATGCCCGCGCTCGACAGACTGCAAGAGGCGTTCGCCGGACAGAATTTTCAAGTCGTCGCCGTCAACATCGACACCACGCGGCTCGAGCGACCGAAGGCGTTTCTCGCCGAGACCGGCGTCAAGTCGCTGACCTATTACGGCGACCCGAAGGCCAACATCTTTTTCGAATTGAAGCAGTCTGGCAAAGCGCTGGGCCTGCCGACGACGCTGCTCATCGGTCCCGACGGATGCCAGATCGGGCTGATGAACGGTCCGGCGGCATGGGACAGCGCCGACGCCAAAGCGCTGATCTCGCGCGCAGTGGAGAAGGCTGCGAATTAATCGCCGCTTCTACCTCTCCTTGGCGGGCGAACGCGCTCGTTTTGCGCCCAGCGCGGGAGCGGCTCTTACGGAAAGGGGATAGCGGATGCATGTATCGATCGAACAGGCGCAAAAGGCGATCGCCGCGGCGCGGCGAAAGGCGATCGAGCTCAAGACCCAGATGTGCATCGCCGTCGTCGATTCGGGCGGCGTTCTAAAAGCGTTCGAGCGGATGGACGACGCCTGGGTCGGCAGCATCGACATTGCGATGAAAAAGGCCAAGACCGCCGTTTTCTTCGGGATGCCGACCGGCCAGATCGGCAAGCTGTCGCAGCCGGGCGGTCCGCTCTACGGGATCGAGCACTCGAACGACGGGCTGATCACCTTTCCGGGCGGCCTTCCGATCGTCGACTCTGACGGCGTCATGATCGGCGCCATCGGCGTCAGCGGTTCGTCGGTCGAAAACGATCATGCGGTCGCGCAGGCGGGCGTCGAAACGCTCGGCGTTTGCGATCTACCCGAGCATCCCTGGCGCACGTGAGTTGAGCGGCGATCAGTGACGCCGCTTCTTCGGCTTTTTCCGTTTCTCGCCGGACTCGGTGGTCGCGCCCGGCTGCTGAACCGGCTCGGCGGGCGCCGCAGCCGGGGCGGAGGGCTCGGCGGCCGGAGCGGCCTCGGTTACGGGTGGCGGCGCGACGTCCGTGGCTGCGGGAGGCGCTCCGCTTTCCTCGGCGGGCAGAACGTCGGGCGCAGCGGGCCGCGGCGAACGTGAGGCGGCGAGCCACCACGAGGCGGCGGCGAGCGTGAGAATGGCGAGCGCCAC
Organism: Alphaproteobacteria bacterium; assembly: GCA_016869435.1. Lineage (GTDB taxonomy): Bacteria > Pseudomonadota > Alphaproteobacteria > Rhizobiales > Beijerinckiaceae > Methylocystis. The sequence goes on from VGEB01000073.1 coordinate 14,612, forward strand.
GAGAAAGGCGATCGCCCCGCCGCCGCCAGCCCCGCCGCCGCGCCGTGGCGGCGGCGGATCAGCCTCAGCGGGGTCGGTTCGGGGAGTTTCGCTCTTCGAAGCGCGCGCGAGCCCGGGCGGCGGAGAGGAGCCTGGCTGCTGGCCGCGATACTGGCTCCAGACCCATGCGGCAGGCGGCGCTCCGCCGTTGCGCTCATTTCGAGAATCCGACATTCGTCCACCCTCCAAAGACGCATCGTCGCGCCAGCCTCGCGCGCGCATGTTGACTCGCCGCCGCGACATCCACAAGTGGCGGCATATGCGTCGTGCGGCCGACGCGACACAGAGACGGGAACTGCGCTAGACTAAGCGCTACCCTAGCAGGCTGTTGAAAAAGTCTCTGGCGCCTCGAATCTCGATGTGATTCATTCTCGCATTATCAGCGAGGAATGAATCATGCGAGGCGCGGACGCGCGATCTGGGTCGCTATTCAGTTATGTCGATC
>VGEB01000074.1 GCA_016869435.1 Alphaproteobacteria bacterium
GACTTTTAATCAGGGGGTCCCGGGTTCGAGCCCCGGCGCGCTCACCAACCAAAACAACAGGCCAATAAAATTCCCATAAGAAGGTTAGGATCGCGCTGGCGACCACACGGTCGCCAGCCGGCGTGCGAATTTCGGCTACGAAGAAGCGATAAGCGGAGCAGACGCCGGCGCAGACTGTGCTCGGCCGTTCGCCAAGCGATCGGATCAGACTGACGGTGGGCTTCGATCGGATCGGAGCCGCGCCATTCACGAGCCTACATGCGCGCAAAGCTTCGGAGGGCCGGGCGCTTACTTGCCAATTTTCTATCAGAGCGCTTTTGATTCAGAGCGCTTTTGATTTTGCGTAGGCTGCTGCTGCGGCGCCGCGCATTTCCTCTTTGAAGCCGGCAAACATATTGTCGAGCATAGTCGTGACCGCCGCGGGCGCCGTTCGAGGTTCGCCCGCATTAAAAGGCGGGGCCGGCGCATATTGCGCCAGCAGCTGAACGCCCTCGGCATATTTGCGATCCCGTAACTCCGCGACCAGGGCGAGAGCGAAGTCCAAGCCGGCGGTGACCCCTTCCGCGGTGATCCTATTTCGATCCCGCACGAAACGGCCCTCGGTCGGCGTCGCTCCGAAAACGGGCAACAGCGGCTTGGTGACCCAATGAGACGTCGCGCGATAGCCGTCGAGCAGCCCTGCGGACCCCAGCAGCATGGAGCCGGTGCAGACTGACGTCACGTAGCGCGCGCTATGTCCGGCGGCGCGAATATAGGCGAGAGTTTCTTCGTCGCGCATCGCGGCGAGCGTCCCGGTCGACCCTCCAGGAACGCACAAAATGTCGAGGCTCGAAGCGGCATCTTCGAATGTCGCCGATGGCGTGAAGACGATTCCCGTGTCGCTACGGATGGGATCGCGCGATTTGCCGACGATCTGTATCGTCGCGCCCATCAGATTGGCGAACATATATTGAGGCCCGACCATGTCGAGCGCGGTGAAGCCGGGGTATATCAGAAAGGCGATTTTCTCCTTGCCGCGCCAATACGCCGGCATGTCCGTCATCTTATGCGGCGCCCAGCCGTCGTCCGGCGACGCGCTCGGCGCAGCCAAAGCGCCGCTTGCGAGCAGCATGGCGAAGGCGGCGACGCCATCGCCGAACTGACGGCGATCAATCTGACTCATCGTCACTCCTACATCCGCGCGGAGAGCGACACGAAGACCGTGCGTCCTTCTCCCGGCGCAACTCTTCCGGAAAGATAGGGATACTGAACGAAATACTGCTGACCGCCGAGATTCTTTGCGTTGATCGCAAAAGTGAAATTCTCGTGCTTGTAAGCAAGCGTGGCGTCGAAGGTGATATAGCCGCTGGTGCTCCACGGTCGCCCGACCAGCGCCCAGGGTTGAGGTTGGCCGATCTCGACCACGGTCCCCGATGCGGCGTAAAGTCCCGCGCCAACCGACCATCCTTTGAGGGCGCCCTCGAAGAGCGCGCCGTCAAAGGCATAGTGCCCCCACAGGCGCCCGGAATCATGCGGCGCCAGATTGAGGGTGGCGTTCACCAATCTCGGGTTTTCGTCGCGCGACACTCTCGCGTCGATATGCGCATAGCTTGCGAGAACGGAGAGCTCCGCCGTCGGCTGCCAAATGAGATCCGCTTCAAAGCCGGTGGAACGCCATTCGCCGGACTGTCGCTGAGTCAGGCTTCCCGCCGGAGTCACCGGCACGCCGGTGCGTTTGAGATCGAAATAGTCGAGCGTGCCGGAAAGACCCATCGGGCCATTGAGCTTGACGCCAGCCTCCCACTGCTCCGAACCCTCGGGCTTTGGCGCGGCGCCGCCAGCGCCATTGAAGAATGTCACCGGCCGTAGGCCTTGCGCGTAGCTGCCATAAACCGAGAGCCAGTCGGTCACATCCAAGAGCGCGCCAACGCGCGGAAGGAATGCGGTTTGGCTGGAGTTGAAACTCGTGGGCGGGAAGACAGCCCTCTCCTCGGAGTAAATGTCGATGAAGGCGACCCGGCCCGCGGCGAGAATATGCAGGCGATCGAGAATCGTCGACTGCAGCTGCAGGGTGACGCCGGCGTTCTGATAGGCGTTGTTGACGCGACTGAAAATGGCGTATCCGTCCTGGCCCGGCAACGGATAGAGATAGGGCGGAAAGACCGGCGCTCTGAAGTCGATGAGGATCGGGTAGAACGGCGCGAAAGCGCCGTACCCCGCAGCGTTGAGGATGGCTTGAATAGAAGGATCCGGCGCGGTGGCGTTGGCGCCGGCGATGTAGGCTAGTTCCCAGACGCGGTTGAAGTCGCCGCCGAGCAGCAATTTGTTTCTTGTCGGCCCCGCGTCGAATTTGGCCATGACGTTCGACGTGACCGACACTTCCTTCATCTGCTGTTTGAGAATCGTGTTCGCCATATAGAACTGGCTCGGGCCGCCAATGATTCCCGGGCCGCCAAGCAGGGGCAGGGTAGGATCGGCGTAAAAGGTCGGCGTATTGCCAAAGGGTATCTGCGAGGGCTCGTAAATCCCCGACGAAGAAAAGCGCGCGCTCGTGAAAGTGGAGAATGTTTCGTCAAATTTGTGATCGAAACGCAGCGTCACGCCGGATGACGATGTGCCGGTGCTGGGCAGGCCGGGCGTCGACAGAAAGGCGGTGGGGCGGACGGCATAGAAAGTCCGATCGATCGTCCCAACGGCCGGTAGTCCTGCATAGTCCGGCTGATCCCGCCGCGTAATAATTCCCTGCACGATGAGCGACGTGGCGTCAGTCGGCGCGATCTTGATGGTCGGGTTGATCGTATAGCTGCGTCGATGCACGACATCGATGTTCGAACGCGTCGTCTCATATTGCGCCGTGAGACGGAACAAGACGCTCTTATCCTCGGTTAGCGGCTGATTGACGTCGATATAGGGGCTCACATAGCTGTAGCCGCCGCCGCGCACGCCCGCTTCGGCGAAGCGATCCGGCGTCGGGAGCCTTGAGACGATGTTGACGACGCCGCCGACCGGACTTTGTCCGCCCTGAAAGAGAATGCTCGCCGGGCCTTTGATCACTTCAATGCGTTCGACATTGACGAGCAGGTCGCGCACGCCGAGATCATAATAATTCGGCAAGCCGTCGATGTAGCGCTCGGCCCTCATGCCTCTGAGAGTGGGACCGATGCCGCCCGGGAACAGCGGACTGACAGGCTGCAGACCGGAAACGTTGCGAAACACCTCGGCCTGCGAAATGGCCTGCTGATCGTCGATCAGCTTGCGCGGAATCACCTGCACCGACATCGGCAATTCCTGGATGGGGGTTTGGAATCGCGTGGCGCGCGTCGTAAGCGCCTGATAGCCCCGAACCGGTCCGGCGGTGGTCTGCTCGACAGGCGGGCCGTCTTGCGATGAGGGTGACAAGGATGGCGCGCCGGTCGTCGAGGGGACCGACCGCTGAGACGATCGTGGAGTTCTCGCGCCAATGTCGATCGTCGGCAGATTTTGCTGCGCGAGCGCCGCGCCGTTCACCAAGACGATCGCCAAGACGTTTACGCTAACGCCTCGAAGTAGCTTGTAATTGAGCATTGGGGCCTCCTGAATTGCTCAATTGTCTAAGAGTCGCCGCCGCGATTCAGGAAGGCTGTCTATGAGGCGAAACTTTCATGGAGATAACATGGAGCGCCGATATTTCGACTTCTCAATACTGTTGCATTTTTGTCGTGCTTCGCATTACCCTCGCGTATTCGCTTGCGGCGGAGCGATTGACCAATGTCACGAACCTTAGATTTGGACCTGGCGTCACACCGGACGCGAGCGGGTAGCGCGGCGACCGGCCAAACTTCATGCGCATTCTGCTAGTCGAGGACGAACCCGAGTTGGCGCGTGCGCTCAGCGTGCGATTGGGGCGGTCTGGATTTATAGCGGACCATGTCCGCGCGCTCGATGAAGCGCGTGAGGCCCTGACATGCCATAGCTATGGGCTGGCTCTTGTCGACCGGCGTTTGCCGGATGGCGATGGGCTTGACCTCTTACCGGGTCTTAGAGAATTGCAACCAGGCATCCGTGTCCTGATCTTGACGGCGTGCGAGACGGTGGCCGACCGTATTTGCGGGCTCGACGCCGGAGCTGACGACTATCTGGCGAAGCCTTGCGATCTCGATGAACTGATGGCGCGCATCAGGGCGTGTCTCCGTCGCCCTGGCGGAATCGCGCCTCCTCCTGTCGCGCTTGGCCGCTTGTCGTTCGATCTGGCGACCCACCAGGTAGCCATCGACGGGCGACCCATTGTGCTTCACCGGCGAGAGCTCGCATTGCTGGAAGCGCTCGTCCGCAACGCCGGCCGCGTCGTCTTGCGCGACAAGTTGCTCGAGGAGGTTTATGGATTCGACGACGACGTCGACGGCAACGCACTGAACATTCTGGTTTCGAGATTGCGCAAGCGTCTGCACGATCTCGGCGCCGGCGTGGAGATTCATGCGGCGCGGGGAATTGGCTACATGCTCGCGCGAGAGACGTAATGAGCCGCCGCCGATCATTAGCAACCCGCGTGATCATTTATCTCGCGCTCGTACAAATTGGCGCGCTGTTTTTCCTGATCCCGATCACCGACTTTCTCGTCTCGATATCCGGGGTCAGCCCCAACTGGGAAATTGCGCCAGATGATTGGGGCGAGTATCGCATCCATTCGCTCGTCGTCGACTCGCTGGCGCAAACGCCTGAGATGACGGCGACATTGGAGCCAACGGCCGCTTTGCGCGCCTATATCGAGGCGCATCCTCAGGTTCGTTACGCGGCATTTGATTATCGAACCGGCCAGGCCCTCCAGGGTTCTTCGCCGGAACTCGTGGCGGCGCTTGGCGGTCTCAATCAAATAGAGGCCTCGGCCATAAAATTTCGGATTCCAGGCGACCAGACCAGCCGAGCGCGTGGCTATCTGAGGCAAGTGGAGACCCCTTTTGGTTCTTACGCGATAGCGGCCTACGGATATAAATTTGCGTGGAGCGATCTCTTCGCAGTCGCGGGACTGTTCTTGACGCTGCATACGGCAATTGTCACGGCGCCCGCAGTGCTGGGCGCGCTCGCCATTGCGTGGTTTGTCGTTCACCGCGGATTAGCGCCGCTGCGAGCGGCGGCCGGAGACATCGCCTCGATCGACATGAACACCTTGCACCAGCGCGTTGCGGCGGAACGTGCGCCCAAGGAAGTGGTCCCCTTCATTGACGCATTCAACGGTGCGCTGGCGCGTCTCGACGCCGGAGTCGCGGCGCAGCGTCGCTTTACGGCTAACGCGGCCCATGAATTGCGCACACCCATAGCGATTATGCGCGCCCATGCAGACAATCCCGATGACGTTGCATTTCGTCGCGATATCCGGCGTGACATCCGGCGTATTCAAACAATCGTGGAACAGCTGCTGGCGGTAGCGCGATTTTCTGTCCGTAAGGAATGTGAACACGACCGTATTGATTTAGGGGAGACCGTCCTGAGTCTCGTTGCCGATTACGCGCCGCTGATGATCGAAAACAAAAGACGGATCGCGTTCGAAGAGCCAGAATCGCTAACCGAAGTAAGGGGCGCTCGATGGGCGATCGAGTGCGTGATTGCCAATCTTATCGACAACGCGCTTCGAGCCGAGCCGGAAGGCGGCGCCGTCCAGGTTCGCGTCCTTTCGTCAGCCGCTGTTGAAGTGATCGATCATGGTCCTGGCGTCGCGTCATCGGATCGCGGAAAAATATTCGAACCCTTCTGGCGGCGAGACAGGGAAGGGGCGGGCGTCGGCCTTGGACTGTCGATTTCGAAGCGACTGGTCGAACGGATGGGAGGATCGATCTGTATCAAGGATACGCCCGGCGGCGGCGCGACATTTAGGATCGAACTGGAGGCGTTCGACGCTGACGGTTGCCGAGTTTACCGACATCGGCGCTCAATCGCGCACTGATGCAGGCGGTGCGCGATGATCCTGGAGTCCGGTTTGATATTCACGCCCCAATCTCTGGCCATTTTCGCCCGGCAGGCGCGCCCTGCGAATGCGGGCGCGCTGTACTGCGATCAGGGCGGCGACGTGACAAGGCCGACCCCGCGATCGGCAATGACAACGCCGCTCGCGAAGCCGTCCGTCCGCGCAGAAGCAAGCATGCGGGCCATGACGAGCTGCGCGGAGGGGTTGACTACGCCCGACTTGCGCAGCGCCTCCCACCATAAGGCGGCGACTCCCGCCACATGCGGACAGGCCATGCTGGTGCCGTTGAGCGCGCGCAAGCCGCCGCCGACCTTGACAGACAGAATGTTGACGCCGGGCGCGGCGATTTGGGGGAACGTGTTGGAGAAATAGGCGATGCTCAATTTGCCGTCGGCCTGTTGCTGCAGTGCGCCGACCGAAACGACGCCTTCCGCCGCCGCCGGCAGCGACGCGGCGATCTTGAAGTCGGGGTTCTCGTTGACGCGGCTTTCATTTCCCGCCGCGGCGACAAGCACCGTGCCGGGACGGAACGCCGCCATTGCCACCGACATTCGCATCAGAGCATCGAACATGCGCAGATTGGCGCGATAGGCTTCGAGCGCATTGGAGGTCGCCAGTTCGACCGGCCAGCCGGCGTCCGTCAGCCTTTTGACGAGGCCAGGAAAGTCGAAGCCGAGAGACATGGAAATGACGTGGGCGCCCCGGTCGATCGCCCATTGGATGCCCCGAAATATCATATCGGAATCGCCGGAGCCGTTGTCGGCAAGCACCTTACCGATCAATGCTTTCTTGACGCCGCGCGCGATTCCGATTCGCTTTCCGTCAACATCCCGGCCAAAGATCGTGCCGGCGCAGTGACTGCCATGTCCCTGCCGATCGCCATTGCCGGAGCCGGAAAAATCTTCCTCCACGATTTCGACGCCGCTGAAGGCGGGATGCGCCCGGTCGATGCCCGTGTCCAGAACCGAAACGATGACGCCATCGCCCGTGCAGGACGACGCATCAGCCTTAACCGCTGCGACGCCCCAGGCGTCGCCGGGAGCGGCGGCGCTTGCGGCGATTTCGACTGGACGGATCAGCGAAGTCGGCATAACCGGGGCGAGGGCCTGCACTTGCGGGTCTTTGACAATTTCAACAACGTCCTTGGGATCCGCCTTGACGATGTCGACTTGCGGTTCGGGCGGCGACGCAGCTGAAATTGTGGGGCCGATAGACTCAAAAGGGCTTGCCGTGCGTGTTGCGGCCAGATTTCGTAGAATGGCATATTTTACCATGAACGCCTCCAATAATTTGGTGAGATGCACATTGCGCTTATGGAATAAATTGGCGCAGACGCTCGCGCCTAACAACTCAGTATTGGCGCATTTTTGGTTTCGCGCAATGGGCGTTGATTAAAACGCCAGGGCAATCGCTCGGAAGATTGGCGAGGGAGTCCGGCTCGGCGACCCGACGAGTTGAAGATGCGGGCGAAAACAGTCAGGACAGAGACAGAGTCAAGTCATGTTTATCGCGATGAATCGCTTCAAAATCGTCAAGGGAAAGGAACAAGCGTTCGAGGACATCTGGCGGTCGCGTCAATCACGGCTTCAGGAAAGGCCAGGCTTCGTCGTCTTGCATCTGCTCAAAGGGCCCGAGCGGGAAGACCATATTCTCTATGCGTCTCATGCATTGCGGGAGACCCGGCAGCATTTCATTGACTGGACGCGTTCGGAACATTTTCGCGACGCCCACAAGAATGCTGGTCAGAACCGCGATCTCTATATAGGCGGCCCAGAATTCGAAGGTTTCGACGTTGTTCTGACCGAGGAGAATCCAAGCTAGGCGTCAACTGCCGCGGGGTAGGGTCATCATATTGGATCATGCGCGTGGCATGACCGCCTTGCCGACCGCGCGATCAGCTTGAAATTCACGGACGCGATTGGAGGGCCAATTTGCGCGCAGATATTGCCAGATCCGCCCGAATAGGGCGAGCGAGGACTCGCTTACGCGTGTCGCGGGTGTTTGGGGAAGGCGGCAAAGCCACTCGGGCGATGACCGCGAGAGGCGTGAGTTCGAGTCGTCGCTGGACGACAGCGAGTTCTTCTGCCGACCGGCAACTCGCCAGTTCAGCTTCCGAGCGCGATCCAGGCGTCCGCCACGCCGGGATGAGCGCCCAGCAAGGCGTCGAATCCGCTCACCGACATCACCTCTTTCACATTGCCCTGCAGGCCGCAGAGCGTGAGCGCGCCGCCCAGCGACTTCGCTTGCTTCGCGACGACAAGAATGGCCCTTAGGCCCGCTGAGCTGATGTAATGGACTTGTGAAAAATCAATAACGACCTTGTTGGGTCCGTCCGCGATCAGCGCCGCACACCGCTCTTCGAACGTCGCCGCCGACCCGCTATCGATTCGGTCTTGCGGCCTGACGACGAGCATCCCATTCGAAATCTCGTGCGTAAGCTCCATGTCGTTTCCCCGGTGACGGTTACGCGATCGCCGTTTAATTATTGCGGAGTTCCGGTAGACATAGACCCAATTCACGCCCATCGTCCAGCCACCGCTCCCTTAGGAAACAGATGACCCTAGTCGTAGATCACCCGGCGAGCCGCGCGCCCGCGTCGCAGATCAGTCTGGTCGAGGAATTTCTGCTGCTCACATTGGAGGACGGCGGCGGCGAATTCGACAGCGTGCCTGAAATCTATCTCAACTGCGGAATCGCCGGCGCGGTCCTGATGGATCTGGCGCTGCGAAGTCGCATCGACTCGGACCTCGACGGCGTCTTCGCGGTGAACGACACGGCGACAGGCGACGAGATGCTTGATCCGGCGCTCGCCGATATCATCAAAGAGCCGCGCCGCCTCGGCGCGCAGCACTGGATTAAGCATCTATCGCGCAATGCGCCCGCTATGCGTCGGGCCGCGCTGTCAGATCTCTGCGCTCGCGGCATTCTGCGCCAGAGCGATCACGCCTTTCTATGGGTGCTCAAGGAACGTCGGTATCCCCTGGTCGAAGGACAAAAGCGGCTGGAGGCAAAAAAGCGCATCCTCGCGCTGCTCTATAATGACGACATCCCCGCGCCCGCCGACGCCGCGCTGACATCGCTCGCCGACGTCTGCTTCGTCTTTGAGCGGATCCTTACGCCGAAGGAACTCGAACGGGTCAGACCGCGCATTCGCCAGATCGCGCGCCTCGATCTCATTGGCTCCGAGATTGCGCGCACGGCACATCAGGTAAATCTCCAGACGCGCGCCGCCGAGCGGCGAACGGTGCTGGCAGGCTTGGCGGGAAATGTGGTCGAGTGGTACGATTTCGGCGTCTACGGCTTCTTTGCGGCCACGATCGGCGCGCAATTCTTTCCCTCTGAAGATCCTTCGGTTTCGCTTATCGCCTCATTCGGCGTGTTCGCCGTGGGCTTCATCGCGCGTCCGCTCGGCGGGCTGCTCTTCGGCCATATTGGCGACCGGCTGGGCCGTCGCGCGGCGGTCGTCGGCTCCGTCATGCTGATGATCGTTCCAACGCTGCTGATGGCGCTGCTGCCAACCTATCGGCAGATCGGCCTCGCGGCGCCAGCGCTCTTGATCCTGTTGCGCCTCGCGCAGGGCCTCGCCGTGGGCGGCGAATATACCACATCCATGGTTCTTCTCGTCGAAGAGGCGCAGACTCGCCGGCGCGGCTTCGTCGGCAGTTTCGCCCCTTTCGGCGCGCTCGGCGGCCTGCTCCTTGGCTCGGCGATCGGCGCGATGCTCACGGGCTTTTTGCCGGCGACGGCGACGGCTTCGTGGGGATGGCGACTCGCGTTTTTCACCGGGCTCCTCATCGGCCTCGTTGTCTTCCTTATTCGCCGTCGCCTGCCGCCAGATTCTACGATCGTGCAGACGGAGGAGGCGCGCAAGTCGCCGCTTCTCGAGGCCTTTCGAACGCAATGGCGCACGATTCTCAAGGTCGTGGGCTTCACGCTTGGCAATGGCGTCGGCTTCTATCTCTGCTTTGTCTATGTCTCGACCTGGCTCAAGGAGCAGCAGCATCTTTCCGCCCCCACCGCGCTAACGATCAATAGCATCGCTCTTTTTTTCATGCTGATGATGACGCCGCTCACCGGCGCGCTTTCCGACAGGATCGGGCGCAAACCGGTGTTGATCACAGGCGCGGCCGGGCTCGCGCTATTCGCCTGGCCGCTATTCTGGCTCATGAGCAGCCCGCATCTTAGCGCCATTCTGGCGGGACAATGCGCGTTCGCGCTCTTCATGTCCTGCTACGGGGCAAGCCCGGCCTTCCTCGTCGAGGCCTTTCCCAAGCACGTTAGATGTTCGGGACTTTCGATCGGATACAACCTCTCGCTGTCGGTCTTTGGCGGAACGGTTCCAATGGTCGCGGTGTTCCTCATAAAGATCACCGGAAACCCGCTTTCTCCGGCCTTCTATCTTTCGTTTGCGGCGATCATCTCTCTGTCGATGGCGCTTCTCATCGGCGCCGACTCGGAAGAAGCGGCGCCGTCTTGATAGGTTCGAGAGAAATACGGCGCGCGAACCTAGGCGTCACGAGCGCCGATATTCCGAACGCTGTCGCCTGGATCGCGTCCGAAGCCGAGGCGCTCGGCGCGACCGAACGTCAGTGTTTTGGCGCGCAACTCTGTGCCGAGGAGATCCTCGCCAACGCCGTGCGTCACGGCGGCAGATCGCACATGACGTTGATCATCACCCTTGAATTCCTCGAAGATCGACTCCGCCTCACGCTTCAGGACGATGGCCCACCCTTCGATTTTACAAATACGCCCGTTAGAAAAATGGACGCTACCCTCGAGGAGTCGCGGCCGGGCGGATGGGGCATCGCGTTGATTCGCCGTTTCGCGGATCATGTCCTTTGCCGGCGAGAGGGAGACAGAAACGTCGTCGTTCTCGATTTCATCGGCGAGTGTGACTCATGACCGCGCCCGACAAGGAACCGGCGGAGATCATGAATAGCGCGACGCGCGTTGCGATTGAGAAGCTTCTGCCGACCGCACGCACAATCGAGCTACGAAGCGGCGACATGCTCGTGCGGCAGGGCGATGCGAGCGACTCAGGCTTTTTTCTCGCCGAGGGCGCTGTCCAAGTCTTCGCGGAAACGGCCTATGGCGCAACGCCGCTAGCGACCCTGGAGGCGCCGCGGCTCATCGGCGAAATCGGCGCCTTCGCCGGTTTGCCGCGAACGGCCAGCATCAAAGCGACGACGGCATCGCGCCTGTATGAGATTGACCGCAGCGAGCTCATCGAGCTTGGCCGACAGTCGCCCGACCTGCTGTTGGCGGCGCTCGAGCAGCTCGGCCGTCAAATTGCAACGGTCAATGAGGCATTAGCGCTTTACGCCAACGCGCTCGCTGCTCTCGAAAGGCGCGAGTTTGACAGCCGCATTCTTGCCGATCTCGACGATCCGCCGCCGGCTCTTGCGACATTCGCGGCGGCATTCCATCGATTTGCGACCGAGATTACCGGCAAGCGCCGCCGTGAGGATGAAATGGCGAGCGCGGCGTTCATCCAGCAATCGCTCCTGCCTAAGGAAGCGACGATCAATCGCCTTCGACAGGACGTGGAAATCGCCGCGCGTGTGCGGCCGGCTCGCGATGTCGGCGGCGACTTCTGTGATTTCTTCATTCTGGACGACGACAGGATCGCCGTCACAATTGGCGACGTCTGTGGCAAGGGAACGCCGGCAAGCCTCTTCGCGTCGATCGTCGTGACGTTGTTAAGAACGCTCGGCCGCGACCAAGGAGATGTCGCGACGGTGGTCAATCGCGCGAACCTGCTGCTTTGCGAAGACAATGACGCGTCCATGTTCGCAACCGTATTTTTCGGCGTGCTTGATCTCCGCGACGGCGTGATGACCTACGCCAACTGCGGCCATGTCGCGCCAGCGCATCTCTCCCAAACAGGGCATGCCGTACGCCTCAAAGCGACAGGCGCAGCGCTCGGGATCGATGCCGCCTGCGTCGCTAAGGCGACGAGTAGACGGTTTGAACCGGGCGACAAACTCATCTTGGTCACGGACGGCGTTACGGAGGCCATGAACGCCGCAAAGGAGGAATTTGGAGAGCGGCGGTTCGTGGCGACCGTCGAAACTGTGCGGCAGGCGCCGTCCCGCGTGTTGGTGTCGCAACTCTTTGCAGCCGTCGACGCCTTCGCAGAGAGCGAGGAGCAGTCGGACGATATCGGCTGTCTGGTGATCGAGCGAAAACGACGCAAGGCGCTTCCAGAACCTGTCGGTGATTGAACGCGTCACCGCCTAATGGCCGGTTGGTGTGACCTTCCTGCAACAGCCAACGCGCAAAACTTGGTGTATTAAGCACGACGATCTCGACGCGTGAATGCGCCTAGTTCGGTAGGAAGCCCAATGGATTGGCCCTATAGTTACACAATAGCGATTGCTGGCTTGCTTTTAGCATTTTTCGTTCGGATATGGCGCTATTCTGAGGCTCCGCTCGCTAGGCGACTTGAAGTTTTTTTCTTTTTAAGCTTGTTCGCCGGTTCGGTGGCGGCGACGACCCGACTCTACGATCCATCGCAATTGCTATGGCGTGTTCTGGCAAAGCCGCCTGTCGAAGCCACCCAAGCGGATCAACGCGGATTTTCCTCGGAACTCGCCGTCGCCCCTAAAAGCTCTGGGCCGTCGCTTTCGGAATCCGCGCTGACCTATGCTTCGCCGGAGGGCGGCATTGTCGACAGTCGATTTGCATCAAACGGCCTGTCTGGATTGGATCGATGGACGGCCGTTTATGATATCTCAGCGCATATGGTCTATCTTCCAAATGGCGCGACATTAGAGGCGCATTCGGGCCTAGGCGCCCATTTGGATGACCCGCGTTACGTCCATAAACGCATGCAGGGCGCAACCCCGCCGCACGTATACGAGCTTGCGCTGAGAGAGAAACCGTTTCACGGGATTCGCGCATTGCGTCTGAAGCCAATCGGGGGCAGCGGCCATATCTTTGGTCGGTCAGGCCTTCTTGCGCACACGTATATGCTTGGGCCGAAGGGCCACTCCAACGGATGTGTAGTCTTTAAGCACTACAATGCATTTTTGCAGGCATTTGAAAGTGGCGACGTGAAACGTTTGGTGGTCATGGCGCACATCGATTGAATGTTCGTGGATGCAGCCAATCGACATCGAAAAGTGGCGATAATTTTCTATCGCCGTTCCTTGCCTGAAGCTTGGTGCGATCGCTCTGACTTCGATCAACAACTCATTTTGAGAAAACATCACCCAATCTGGCCATGCTCGCGAGGTCCGCCCATTACGGCATCTAGATTTGCGGCGTCGCAATGCGAATGCCTGACGCACGGAGCGTTATGGAAAGATCAAATGCGAGTCCGGATACTCAATTTAGCCCGGCTGGGAGAGATTGCCTTTAGGGCCTCTCGCGCGGCGGGATTCCTTCTGTCGAGTGCGATCTGCGTCAGCGGAGCGACAAAAACGCGCGAGATTGCGTCGCCTTCGATCGTGAACTGGCACATGATATTCTTGCCGTGGTCACTGGGAAAGACGTTGATGATACGCAATATCGGCGAGGTTGATCCGATGACTTGTCTCGATTGCAAGTAGCCGAGAAGAGACTGTCTCGCATGTGCGGATGCTGGCAGGCTCCTTCTCAGCCGTTCGAGGAGCGGAGGTATTGCGTGATTAAATTCAATCATAGGCTTCCTCTTAAGAAAAAGGACCGCAACGTCACGAAATCAAGCCGTCTACGATCACTCGATTTCGGCAAATTGTAATTGCGTTTCGTTCTTCCTGTCTGTCGAGTCGCTAGAGCGCTTCCCGATCACATGGAATCATGTGATCGATAAGGAATCGCTCAAAATCAAAACGTTGGAGCAGGTTCTCATCGAAAAAGTCTGTCAACTTTTTCGGAACCTGCTCTAATAGCCGCCCGTCGAACATTCTGTCTTCGTGCCGACTTCGACCACTTCATCTCTCGGAGCAGCTCGTCTGGCGGCGCCGCCCCCCAAGATGGGGGCGGCGCCTGATCGCATTAGAACCTGAGTTTGATGCCTCCCGTGAAACCTGTCGGCTGGCCGGCGATGAGGCCCGCGCCCTGCGCCGTCGCCAATCCGCCGGTCGGCCAGACGATCGGCGTTTGAAACGGGGTGCCTGCGATGAGCGTGTTGCCGAGAACGAATGCGCCGGAGGCATAGGTCCGATTGAAGACGTTCTGGACGTCGAAAAAGAGCTCGACATTCTTGATATAGAAGTTTGTCAGGTCATGCTTATAGTGAGCGTTGAGATTGACGAGGCTGTAGCTCGGCACAGTGGTGTAATTGGCGTTGTCGATCGTATAGTCGCTCTTGAAAATATATTCGACATAGGCGCCGAGACCGGCGAGATCGCCGTGCGGCTGATCATATCCTAGGCGCATCGTCAGCGTATGCGGCGGCACATTGGGGATTCGGTTGCCCGAACGATTATAAACAACAGGAACGCCCCCGATCGTCCCGAGATCGTCCCAAAAATTGGTGAAGAACTGATTGTTGAACGTATAGGCCGTGATCAGCCGCCATCCCTCAAACGGCCGCCAATCGGCATTGAGTTCGACGCCGCGGTGGAGAGAGGCGGGCGCGTTGATAAAATAGCTGACGAGCGCATTGTTCAACCTCAAGATCTCGTTGCGATGCCATTCGTTGAAGCCGGTCACGCTGACCGTGAGATCGGGGCTCGGCGTCCAGTCGATGCCGAGATCGACGCCCATGTTGGTCTGCGCCTTCAGCGGATTTTGTCCGATGCCGTTTCGCGTATTGGTAAGAAACACGAATGTCGGCGTGCTGTAGCCGGTCGCATAGCGCGCCCTCACCTGCCACTCGGGACTGTAGCGATAGGTGAGCGACGCTTCCGGCGCCGTGTTCCAATAGTCATTGTCGACGGCGATCTGAGTGGGAAATCTGGGCGCCAGATTGGCCGGGTAGTTATAGGCGGTATTGACGCCCCAGACCCGGTTCCAGTTGGCGCTGAAGCCGATGACGCCGGTCAGGCCCGGCGCGAGCGCAATTTCTTCGCGCGCGCGCAAGCCGATGTTTGACGTGTAGTAATCCATCTTGCCGATCTGCGCGCCGATTGCGCCACTATACCAAGTGTTCGCGATCTGGTTAAAGAGCGGGTTGGCGGTTTTGGCGTTGTTATAGAAGAACTGGAGAAAATGCGTCGCCGGGAAGCCGAACAGCGG
>VGEB01000075.1 GCA_016869435.1 Alphaproteobacteria bacterium
CCCAAGCGAGGGTCGCAATGGGCGCCTCAGTGAGCGTTTGGGAGGAGATCAAACGCAAAACAAACGCGAAAGGCGGCAATCCAGCCTCGCCGCAAAACCCCAAACATCAGTCCGACAGGCTGCTAGAGCGCGCTGCGAAAAAGTGGACGCCGGTTTTTTGCGCAAAGCGCGCTCTAAGCTTTTGGAATCGATCACGTCATCTGCGTTTGGGCGATTCCGCCTAAACGCAGCGTGATCTAGGCGGCGTCTCGACGACGAAATCCGGTTCGACGCCATTTTCGCTGACCGCCTTGAGGTCGTCGGCGATCCAGGCCTTGGCCAACTCCCACACGACCGCGAGCACGACCGGTCCAGCGAACAGGCCGGCGATGCCATGCGCCAAAACGCCGCCGATCACGCCGACGAATATCACCGGGATCGGCGTCGACAGCCCATGCGCGAAGATGAAGGGCTTCAGCACATTGTCCATGTAGTTGACGCTGAGCATGCAGACGGTCAGCGCCAAGGCGGGGCCCGACGCCAAGGTCGTCCACGCCCAAAATATCACGGGCGCGACGACAAGGAGCGGCCCGATCTGGATGATGCCGAGCACCAGAATGGCGATCGTCAGCAGGCTCGCGCCGGGCACGTCAGCGAGATACATGCCCAGGCCGCCGACGACGGCCTGCATCAGCGACAGGCCCATCACGCCACGGGAGACGGCGTTGATCGTGGCCCCGGCGAGATCGACGAATTTCTCGCCGTTCGACGGATCGATGCGCCGCGACAAGGCGCGCGCGCCAGCAAGCATCTGTGGCGCCGCCGCGAGAATGAAGCCCATAAGCAGGACCGAGACCAGGAATTTTAGCGTGCCTGCGCCGGCGCTCTTCGCCATGTCGAGCAAAAATTCGCCGGCCGGCTTCAATTGCGGGAGTATCTGCGTGAAAGCGCTGCGCAGATTGGTCGAGGCGAGCAGCCAGAAGGAATAGAGCTGCTCGCCGACGAAGGGCCACTCTTTGATGGACGCCGGCGGCGGCGGCACGGCGATGTCGCCGGTCTCGATCCCCGCCATCACCGATTTGATCGGGTCGATCGCGCCGACCGCCATCCAGGTGACCGGCCCGATGATCAGCACGAGACCGGCGAGCGTCATCAAAACCGCGGCGGTGATCGGACGGCCGCCCAGCAATTCGGCCAGCACCCGGAAAATCGGGTAAAGCGCCACGGCGAGCACGACGCTCCAGAGGATGATCGCCGCGAAGGGCAGAACGATGATGAAGGTCCAGTAGATCAGCGCGCCGATCGCGAACAGGCGGATCGCCAGTTCGATGACCAGCACGTTGAAGCGGCGGTCGGATCCGTTGGGGCCGTTCGCCAGATCAATTACCGGCGGGCGCTCGTCGTTCGGCGACTTTTGCATTGCAACAGAGTGAAGTCTTCGCGGGCGTCTGACAAGAGGCGTCTGAGCCTGTTGCGCCCACATTTCGGCCTTACGGGCCTCGCATGCGCCTAATAGTCGCCGCTGCCCACCAGAGGATGGATGCCACCGACGCCGGTGGAGTTCTGCCGAGCGCGCTTGCCGGTCTTGGCCCCCTGGTCGGACTTTGCCGCCGACGCGGTCTTGGCGCCGGTTTTTGACGTTGCGGCGGAGGCGGGCGGCGCGGCGATGGCGCAGACCAGAAATGCTGCGATAAGGTAGCGCATGCGTCTAATCCCCCAGGTTCAAAGGTCGATAGACCAGTCAAAGAGTTTACATAGTTCGGCGCCGCGATGAAGCGAGAGCGGCGCGGCTCAGCCGCTCTTCGACAAGTATCGCCCATTTTGCGATAGATTGTCCCGTCCACACCGAACGATTCGAAGCTGCATGACCATCCGCTTGCACCAGGGCGATCTCCCCGAGGGGGTCGGCGCCGGCCCCATCGTCGCGATCGATACAGAAACCCTGGGCCTCAATCCGCACCGCGACCGGCTGTGCCTGGCGCAACTCTCGTTCGGCAATGGCGACGCCGAACTTGTCCAGTTCGCGAAAGGTCAGACGCGGGCGCCCAATCTGGAGCGACTGCTCGCCGATCCCGCCGTTCTGAAAGTTTTCCACTTCGCCCGCTTCGACATCGCCATCTTCGCCAAGACCTTCGGCTTCGTTCCGGCGCCGGTCTATTGCACCAAGATCGCCTCCAAGCTCACCCGCACCTATACGGACCGCCACGGCCTTAAGGACCTCGTGCGGGAGCTTCTGGGCGTCGAGATTTCGAAACAGCAGCAGTCGTCCGACTGGGGAGCGCCCGTTCTTTCCGACGCGCAGCAGGCCTATGCGGCCTCCGACGTGCTCTATCTCCATCAGCTCAAGGAAAGGCTCGACGCGATGCTGGCCCGCGAGGGTCGCACCGAACTGGCGCAGGCCTGTTTCGACTTTCTGCCGACGCGCGCGCGGCTCGACCTCGCCGGCTGGCCCGACACCGATATTTTCGCGCATGAGTAAGGCTTTGGCTTCGCCTCGAATTCGCCACCTCCATGCCTCATGATTTCAAAATGACCGACGTTTTCCCGACGCCCAGCGCCCGCGATCGCCTTGGCGGGCTCGTCTTGCCGCGCGAGAACGCCTTTCCGGAGGCGCTGCGCCATACCTCGCGGGTCACTCGCCTGCGCCGCTGGATCCTCTGGGGGGCGGGCGGCGTCGTCGGAATCGTCGGCCTTGGCCTGCTGATCAGCTCGCTGCGTTTCCTTCCGGCCGATCTGAGCCTGGCGCGCGTCGCGCTCAAGGGCTCGCGCATCGTCATCGAAAGCCCCAAGCTCGTCGGCTATCGCAAGGACGGGCGCCCCTATGAGGTCCGCGCGGTCGTGGGCGTTCAGGATCTCGC
The DNA here is from genome assembly GCA_016869435.1 of Alphaproteobacteria bacterium. GTDB lineage: Bacteria > Pseudomonadota > Alphaproteobacteria > Rhizobiales > Beijerinckiaceae > Methylocystis. The sequence goes on from VGEB01000075.1 coordinate 2,838, forward strand.
GAAGCCGGACGTCTTCGAACTCGAACGGCTCCAGGTTCGGGTCGAAAACACCAAGGACAATTCCATCGTCATGTCGGCGGAGAAGGGCATCTACAACAGAAAAGCCGATCGCGCCGACATGACCGGCGGCGTCAATATCCGAGACGACAAGAATTTCGACATGCGGCTCGAATCGGCCGTGATGGATTTGAAAGCCAGCATGATGACTTCCGACAAGCCCGTGATCTTGAAGATCGACGGCGGCGAAGTCACGGCGCAATCGGTCGAATTCTCTCAAAAAGAACGGCGCGCGACCTTCGCGGGCGGCGTCCATTCGGTGCTATACGGCGAGGGCGATACGCCCGCGCAATCTTCGGGCGTAGCGAACAAGGACTGATGCCCCGCCGCTCCGTCGTTCTTCTCATTGCAGCGCTCGCCGCGGCGTCGCCCGCCGCCGCCGCCGGCCGCTCCGGAGGCATTCTGCCTGGCGCCTCAGCCAAGGATCCGCTCAACATCGACGCGGGCAAGCTGGATTATTTTGAGAAGGAACAAAAGCTCATCTATTCCGGCAGCGTGATCGTCACGCAGGGGCCTTCGACGCTAAAAGCCTCGCGCCTCATCATTTTTCTTGAAGGAAAGGGCGGCGGCCAACCCGCCGAGACGACCAATGATCGGGTCAAACATATCGACGTCGAAGGGCCCGTGACGCTCGTTTCGAAAGACCAGATCGGCACGGGCGACCGGGGCAGCTACGACAAGGCCGAAAATAAGGTCCATCTGATCGGCAATGTCACGCTCACCCAGGGCGAGAATGTCGTGAAGGGCGACAGGCTCGACTATGACGTCACCACCGGCATGGCGACCGTGCAGGGCGGCGCGGCGCAGGGCGGTCGCGTCCGCAGCACCTTCATGCCAAAGAATCAGTAAAAACCGAAAGAATCAGTTATCTGAAATTCGCTGCGTGACTGAGGTCACAAGCTGATCGAGCAGGTGCTTGCGCTTGGCTTCATAATAATAGCCGCCGGCATAGAGCTTGATCGCCCGCGCTTCATTGCCGCCGCTGACCTTATAGGCGTTGGCGAGATAGGGCACCGCGAAGGCCAGATTGGTGTCGGCGTCGAGAAGGCCGCTCGCTGGGCCGTCGTAGCCCATGTGCCGCGCCGTGTCGTGGCGGATCTGCATCAGCCCCCAATAGGGTCCGTGCCGGGCGTTGGGATTGTAATTGCTCTCGCGGCGGATCGAGCGGTGAATGAGCGATTCCGGAATGTCGTAAACGCGGGCGTAATGAGCGATCCTGGCGCGGAGCGCGTCCTGGCCGGTGAGCTCCTTGCCGGGCGCGTTCTCGTCATAGGCGGCCGGGGCCGAAGCGACGGGCGATTCCTGCGGCGCGCAGCCGGCGAGCGATAGAGCGCTGAAAGCGGCAAGGGCGGCGGCCCGGCGGCGTAATCGCATAAAAAATCCCCTCGTTGACCGCCCGCGGCCCAGCTGAGAAATGCGCCATGCGCATATGGCGAAATCGTGGCGGCCGCGTTCCAGCGACGTTGATTTCCGGGCGCGGTCGACTATTTCCCCAGCACCGGAAACGAGGCGGCGATGGCGCAAAAGCAATCGAAAGGCCGTGAAGCGGCAAAAACCTCGAAGACCGCAACCCACTACTGGTCAGGCGAGGTCACGCGCCACAGCAACGCGCTCGATCTCGAGTCGGGCGTGTTCACCTGGGACGATCCGGCAAGGATCGCGCGCTCGCTCAAGCGGTCGGCCGAGCATAGCGTCCGGCGCAAGGCGGACCCGTATCGCTCGGCGATGTCGATGCTGACCTTCTATATCAACAGGGCCGGCAAGGATTTGTCCGACGAGCGCCGGAAAGTGCTGGAGCAGGCGAAGGACGAACTGCGAAAGGCCTTCGGGCGGACGGCTCATTGAGCGAGATCTTGCCGCGGAATCACGCCTGCGATGACGCGGACGAATTGATGCATTTGTTGCCAGACGACGAGTGACGCTCGTCGATACGGCCCGAGATCAACGCGTGAACTTCTTATATTTCAGCCGGTGCGGGATGATGGAGTCGAGCCCCAGCCGCCGCTTCTTGTCTTCCTCGTAATCGGCGAAATTGCCCTCGAACCATTCGACATGGCTGTCGCCCTCATAGGCGAGAATATGCGTTGCGATGCGATCGAGGAAGAAGCGGTCATGCGAGATGATGACGGCGCAGCCGGCGAAATCGACGAGGGCCTCTTCGAGCGCGCGCAAGGTCTCGACGTCGAGGTCGTTCGTGGGCTCGTCGAGGAGCAGCACATTGGCGCCGCTCTTGAGCATTTTCGCGAGATGCACGCGGTTGCGCTCGCCGCCTGAGAGCTGCCCGACCTTCTTCTGCTGATCGGCGCCCTTGAAGTTGAAGGCCGAGCAATAAGCGCGCGAGTTGATCTCACGCTTGCCGAGATAGATGACTTCGTTGCCCTCCGAGATTTCCTCCCAGACGGTCTTATTCGCGTGAAGCGCGTCGCGCGACTGGTCGACATAGCCGAGCTGCACGCTGTCGCCGATGTCGATCGTTCCGTTGTCGGGTTTTTCCTGGCCGGTGATCATGCGAAACAGCGTCGTCTTGCCGGCGCCGTTCGGACCGATCACGCCGACGATTCCGCCGGGCGGCAATTTGAACGAGAGATCGTCGATCAAGAGCGTGTCGCCATAGCCTTTCGACAGATGGTCGAACTCGATGACATTGTCGCCGAGACGCTCTGCGACTGGAATGACGATCTGCGCGGTCGTCGGCGCCTTCTCGTTCTGCTTGGCGACGAGTTCCTCGTAACGCTGGATCCGCGCTTTGCTTTTCGCCTGCCGCGCCTTGGGGGAGGACGCGATCCACTCGCTCTCGGCCTCCAGCGCGCGCTGACGCGCCTTGTCCTCGCTCGATTCCTGCGCGAGCCGCTTCTGCTTCTGCTTCAGCCAGCTGGTGTAGTTGCCCTCATAGGGAATGCCGCGGCCGCGATCCAGCTCCAGAATCCAGCCTGTGACATTGTCGAGGAAGTAGCGGTCGTGGGTGACGATCAGGATCGCGCCCGGATATTGGCGCAAATGTCCTTCGAGCCAGTTCACTGTTTCCGCGTCGAGATGGTTCGTCGGTTCGTCGAGGAGCAGCAGCTCCGGCTGCTCCAGCAGCAGTTTGCACAGTGCGACGCGCCGGCGTTCGCCGCCGGACAGCTTGGTCACGTCGGCGTCGTCCGGCGGACAGCCGAGCGCATCCATGGCCTGATCGACCTGACTGTCCAGGTCCCAAAGGCCCTTGGCTTCGATTTCGTCCTGCAGCTGCGTCATCTCATCTGCAGTCTCGTCTGAATAATTCATGGCGAGATCGTTGTAGCGGTCGAGAATCGCCTTCTTCGCCGCGACGCCGAGCATGACATTGCCGCGCACGTCGAGCGCGGGGTCGAGGTGCGGCTCCTGCGGCAGATAGCCGACGCGCGCGCCCTCGGCGACGAAGCCGTCGCCCGTGTATTCCTTGTCGATGCCGGCCATGATCCGCAGCAGCGTCGACTTGCCGGCGCCATTGACGCCGAGCACGCCGATCTTGGCGTCGGGATAAAAGGAAAGATTGATATTCTCCAGGACCTTCTTGCCGCCGGGGTAGGTCTTGGTCAGCCCTTGCATATGATAGATGAACTGGCGCGCCATATGGCCTCACAGAGGTGGAATTGGCGCTGTCTTTAGAGCATTTGCACGGCATGAGGGAAGCCGTTTGGGCCCGCGGCGGGGCAGAAAAATGCCCCCGGCCGGGGCCGGGGGCGATTTTGGCGCGTGGCGCTCCGAGCTTTAAGTTCGCATAAAGCTCAGGACCGTAGCGCTGAGGGTGCTTCCGGTCAGCACGATCGTGGCGCCCAGCGCCAGCAAAGCGACCAGATTCAACGTCAGGTCGGCGGTGTTGCCGGCGAGCGCGAGAATGCCAAGCACGATCGCGGCCAATCCGGCGAGCGCCTGTATGCCGGCCGATCCCGACGCCATTTCGCTCGCGAGCATTTCGGCGCCGATATGTTGCGACTGCGCGACCGACGTCGGCTCCATCGCAACTGAGGCGCGGCGCAGCACATAGAGGCGCCAAACCGCGTTGCTGCTCAAAAGCAGGGCGGTGCCAAAGCCGATCACGGCGACCGGCGACAGGATCGCGGGGCTGATTCCAAGAAGGGACAGGACGCCAAGGACGATGCCGCCCGCGCCGACGAGAAAGACGAGCGCGAGGCTATTGCCGCCCATCTGCTCTGGGGTCGCGCTGCGGGCGCCGCCGGGAAATACGACCTGCGCATAATCCGACAGCATGGCTCCGCCCTGAATTAAAAGGGCGACGCCAAAGACGATTGTCGCAATCGCGACCATCATGGCCGGCGAAATTCCGACTAAACCGCAAATGACAAGGACGATGGTGGCGACGCCGCCGATGGCGTCAATGAGACCGCCGTAGGCGACCGCATTTTCATGCGATGCGATATCTCGGGTGATGGACATGTGGGACACTCCAGCCGCTGCCCCCCGTGCGCTAGCTAGCGGCGTTCATGCAGTGGGCAAGCCTAGCATTTTCCGGGCAAATTGCCTTTTGCGGCCCCTGCGCCCTACAAGCAGAAACGAGGCAATCGGACGGGCGGCGCTATGAATATTCTTCTGATCGGATCGGGCGGCCGAGAGCATGCAATCGCTATCGCGCTGAAAAGAAGCCCGCTGCTCAATCGGCTCTACATTGCGCCCGGCAATCCGGGAACGGCGCGCATAGGCGACAATGTCGATCTCGATGTGGCCGACCACGCCGCCGTGATCGACTTTTGTCGAGAGGCGGCGATTGCGCTCGTCGTCGTCGGCCCCGAACAGCCGCTGATCGGCGGACTCGTCGACGAACTGGAGAAACATGGCGTTCTCGCCTTCGGCCCGACGCGGGCGGCGGCTCAGCTTGAAGGCTCCAAAGGATTCACCAAGGACTTGTGTCGTGACTACGGCATTCCGACCGCGCGTTATGCGCGTTTCGACTCGCTCGCGCCGGCGCTCCAATATCTGCGCGAACATAGCGCGCCGATCGTCGTAAAAGCCGACGGCCTCGCCGCCGGAAAGGGCGTCGTGGTCGCGCAAACGCTGGAAGAGGCCGAGCGCGCGGCGCAGGCGATGTTCGGAGGCGCGTTCGGCGTATCAGGCGCGGAAGTGGTCATCGAGGAATGTCTCGAGGGCGAAGAGGCGTCGTTCTTTGCCCTCTGCGACGGCGTCCGCGCGCTGCCTTTCGCGACGGCGCAGGATCATAAGCGCGTCGGAGACGGCGACGTCGGGCCCAATACGGGCGGCATGGGCGCCTATTCGCCGGCCTCGGTCGTGACGACCGAGATTGAAGCGCGCGTCATGAGCGAAATCATTGAGCCGACGATGCGCGCGATGCGCGAAAGAGGCGCGCCCTTCAAAGGCGTGCTTTACGCGGGACTGATGCTTACCCAGGATGGGCCGAAGCTCATTGAATATAACTGCCGCTTCGGCGATCCCGAGGCGCAAGTCCTTCTGCCCCGCCTTGAAGACGATCTTCTTGAGTTGATGCTTGCCGCCGCGCGAAGCGAATTGCCGCAGGAGCGGCCGCGGTTCTCGCCGCTTACGGCGCTGACGGTGGTGCTCGCCGCCAAGAATTACCCTGGGGCCCCGATAACCGGCTGGGAAATCCGCAATTTGCATAGCGCCGAAGCGATCGGGGACGTTACGGTCACCCACGCCGGCACACGTGAGGAAGGCGGACGACTCATCGCCGCCGGCGGGCGCGTGCTCAACGTGACCGCCCTTGGCGCAAGCGTCGCCGAGGCGCAGGCGCGCGCCTATGCTGCGGTCGATCTGATCGATTGGCCCGGCGGCTTCTGCCGCCGCGACATCGGCTGGCGGGAGGTCGCGCGGGAGGGGGAGTCCCGCTAAACGCTGCTGGGTCGGTCGCGCGCCCAATCCGTGACTGGCTAGATCACATAGATCTTGTCCGGCAGTTCGTCGCCATTCGCGCCCGGCGGCGCGTGCTGCGCCAAGAGGCGCGCGCATTCCTCGATCGCCGCGACAAAACCGTCCGCCACTCTCTCGCGCCGAATTTCTTCCAGCAGCAAATCCAGCGCGCCGCGCCATTCGTCATTGGCGATTTTTGCGGCGATCGCGTCGTCGGCGACGATGCGCGCATAGCGCTCGGCGCAAGAAACGAAAATCAGCACGCCGGTGCGTCCCTTGGTGGCGGCGACGCCGCGCGAGAAGAACTGTTCGATCGCCTCACGCGCGGCGCGGGCGCGCTTGACCGCGCGCGGCGTCAAGAAAAAGCGCACAGGTCCCCATGAAACAAACAGCGTCGCGACGACGAAGATGACGATCTGCGCGGCAAAAATTTCGCGAGTCGACAAATCGGAGAACAGCAGCATTGGCCAGGGCGACGCCAGCGCTATGAAGGCGCCCCAGAGCGGCGGCACGCAAGCGTAATCGGACGAACGTCGCGCCAGAACGCAGACGATCTCGCCTGACGTTGTTTCTTCAGCGCGGCGGATGGTCTGCGCGATCCGCTCGACGTCTTGCGCCGTTAGTTGCATCACCAATCCCCCGACGCGCCGCCGCCGCCGGACGATCCGCCGCCGCCCGAGAATCCGCCGCCGTCGCTCCACCCGCCGCCGCTCCAGCCTCCGCCGCCCCAGGAATCATCGCCCCAATAGCCCCCGCTCGGCGGCAGCACGATGATCGGCCCGCCGCGGCGGTAGCGTCGATATGCGCCCGGCCGGCCGCGCGCGCTGCGCGCCATCCAGATGACGATGAACAGAAACAGCGCGAAAAAAATGAGCGGCGAAAGCTGATCGAAGGTCGTGGATTGCGGTCCCCGCGCACGCTTGGTCCATTCCGCGGAATCGCCGGAGAGCACTTCGATGATCCCCTCGACGCCGCGTTCGACGCCTGCGCCAAAGTCCCTTGCCTTGAAACGCGGCGCCACCGCGGTCGCGATAATGATCTTCGACAAGGCGTCGGTGAGCGTTCCCTCCAGGCCGTAGCCAACCTCGATGCGCATCTTGCGCTCGTTCGGCGCAATGAGAAACAGAACGCCATTGTTCTTTTTTGCTTCTCCGAGCTTCCAGGCGCGAAACAGGCCGTTGGCGTAGGTTTCGACGTCCTGGCCGTCAAGCGAATTGACCGAGGCGACGACGAGTTGAATGCCGGATTTGTCCTCGAGATCCTTCAGCTTCGTCTCAATCGCGTTTCGTGTCGACGGCGGAATGATATTGGCCTGATCGACGACGCGACCGGTGAGCGGCGGATAGTTGGCCGCCGCAAAAGCGAACGAAGCTAGGAGAAAGAAGAGCGGCGCGAGCCAGCGCGCGGCGCCCCGCATCGCTATTTGCCTTCGCAACGGGCGCAGCGCCCGGCGATTTCGACGACGCGAGTCCGGGCGCTGAAATTCGCCGTCGCGATAAGCGCGGCAAGTTCGCGGGCGAATCCCGGAGACGTCGCCTCTTTCACTTCGCCGCATTGCTCGCAAATGATGAATACGACCGGCTCCTCGGCCTCATGCGCATGGCCGCAGACGATATAGGCGTTTTTCGATGCGAGCCGATGCGCGAGACCATTGTCCATCAGATAGCCGAGCGCTCGGTACACCGACACGGGCGCGGGGCGCTTGCCGTCATCGTCCGCCATGAGATCGATCATCTCATAAGCGCCGACGGGTCGGTTCGCTTCGGTGAGAATATCGAGCGCGCGGCGTCGGGCCGGCGTCAGGCCGGCGACCTTGGGCCGTGCGGGGTTTTTCGTCGTGCGGCTGCTCATTGCGTCAATTTAGGCGGCGCCGGCGCAAAAGACGAGGCCTTAACGCTTGGCGCAGGCCGCCGCGAATTTCTTGAACTTGTCGGTCGCGTCGGCGAGCGGCGCCGTCCGCTGGGCCCCGCCGATGGCGATGTTGAGCGTCTCCCCGCTCGTCATCGCTGCAAAGATCGGGTCTTTCGCGGGTAAGCGCCCTTCGAAGCTCGGCACGCCCGCTTCCTCATTGGCAACGAGCTTGCCGGCGACCTTCGACTTCTTCTCCCCGACCGAAAATATCGCCGTCGCCTTGTCGCCCGCCTTCAGACTGTCGCTCGTTTCGGCAATCCAGATTTTGACGACGCCGCTTCCCGGCGCGCAGGTGAAGCTTCCCAGGCTGTCGTCACTCTCCGGGACGCCAAAGCCAAGATAGATGCTGTCGGCGTCCTTCTCCTCCAGCCCGCCGAGCGTCCAGACGCGCTGGGCGGTTTGCGCGCAGAGGCCCGACAGCGCGAGGATGGAAAGGACGCCCGCGAGGGCGAATGTTCGCTGCACGAGTCTCTCCCTATGCCGACGCGGGGCCCGTCGCACGCCTTGCGCTTGCGCCTGCGGCGCCTATAGTCCCGCGCGCAATCGCTTCCCGTCGAGCCAGAGCCAAAATGACCCGCCCGAAAAAAGAAATCAAACGCGTCGTCCTCGCCTATTCCGGAGGGCTCGACACTTCGATCATCCTCAAGTGGCTACAGACGACATATGGCGCGGAAGTCATCACCTTCACCGCCGATCTCGGCCAGGGCGAGGAGCTCGAGCCCGCGCGCGCCAAGGCGCTTCTGCTGGGCGTGAAGCCGGAAAACATCTTTATCGAGGACCTGCGCGAAGAATTCGTGCGCGACTATGTCTTCCCGATGTTTCGCGCCAATGCGCAATATGAGGGGCTCTATCTGCTCGGGACCTCGATCGCACGTCCGCTCATCGCCAAGAAGCAGATCGAGATCGCGCGCAAAATGGGGGCCGACGCCGTCTGCCATGGCGCGACCGGCAAGGGCAATGACCAAGTGCGGTTCGAACTCGGCTATTATGCGCTGGAGCCGGACATCCATGTGATCGCGCCCTGGCGCGAATGGGACTTCGTCTCGCGCGCCGATCTCCTCGCCTTCGCCGAAAAGAACCAGATACCGATCGCCAAGGACAAGCGCGGCGAAGCGCCGTTCTCGACCGACGCCAATCTTCTGCACACGTCTTCGGAAGGGAAGGTGCTCGAAGATCCGAGCCAGGAGACGCCCGATTACGTCTATTCGCGCACGGGCAATCCCGAGGACGCGCCCGATGCGGCGCAATATGTCACGATCGACTTCGAGAGCGGCGATCCGGTCGCGGTCGATGGCGTCAGGCTTTCGCCTGCGGCGCTGCTCGCAAGGCTCAACGATCTCGGACGCCTTCACGGGATCGGGCGCCTCGATCTCGTCGAAAACCGCTTCGTCGGCATGAAGTCGCGCGGCATGTATGAGACGCCGGGCGGCGCGATTCTCCTCATCGCCCATCGCGGGATCGAGAGCCTGACGCTCGATCGCGGCGCCGCGCATCTTAAGGACGAGTTGATGCCGCGCTACGCCGAGCTGATCTACAACGGCTTCTGGTTTGCGCCCGAGCGCGAGATGCTGCAGGCGGCGATCGACAAGAGTCAGGAGCATGTGACGGGCCGGGTTCGCCTCAAGCTCTATAAGGGCTCGGCGACGCTTGTCGGCCGCGAGAGCCCATGGTCGCTCTATGATCAGGACCTCGTCACCTTCGAGGAGGGCGGCGCTTACGATCAGCGCGACGCCGAAGGCTTCATCAAGCTCAACGCCTTGCGGTTGCGCACGCTGGCGAAGCGCGCCACGCGTGGGGCGAAGGAATAACTTCGCGGGTGGCATCCGGCGAAGCGCCTGACGTTCCTCTCCGGCGAAGCGGGGGAGGGCAAGGGAGGGGGTATAAATTCGAGCCGAGCGCACATCGCATCGTCCCGTGCCCGACTCTCTCCCGCTTCACGGAAGAGAGAGCAATCGGGAGGCGGCGGAAAGCTTAGCGCCGGAACAAGCGCCTGTGCGGACTCCGGCGCCGTCTCGCACGCTCGCCTCTCTTACCGATTTGGTTGACGAGCGGTTGATCACGGAGACTGACGCGCGGAGCCTCAGTCATGTCGCGCAGCGCTACAGCATCGCGGTCACGCCGGAAATCGCGGCGCTGATCGATCGCAACGATCCGCACGACCCCATCGCGCGGCAGTTTATTCCTGACGTCCGCGAAGCCGAGACCGCACCGCAGGAGCGCGCCGACCCGATCGGCGACGACGTCCATTCGCCGCTGCCGGGTCTCGTGCATCGCTACCCCGATCGCGTGCTCCTAAAGCTTCTCTCGGTTTGTCCGGTCTATTGCCGCTTCTGTTTTCGCCGCGAGACGGTCGGACGCGGCAAGGGCGATCTGCTGCCCGAGCGCGACGTCGCGGCGGCGCTCGACTATATCGCCAGCCGACCGCAGATTTTTGAAGTGATCCTCACCGGAGGCGATCCCTTGGCGCTGTCGGCGCGTCGACTCGAAGCCGTTTCGCGCCGTCTCGCCAAAATCCCGCATGTCGCGCTGCTGCGGGTCCATACGCGCGCGCCGACTGTCGCGCCCGATCTGATCACGCGCGATCGCCTCGCGGCGCTTGGCGAAAGCGGCAAGATCATTTTCGTCGCCTTGCATGTCAATCATGCGCGCGAATTGACCGAGACGGCCCGCGCGGCGATCGCGCGGCTGCGCGAATCGGGGGCGATTCTCCTGTCGCAAACCGTGCTGCTCAAAGGCGTCAACGACACTGTCGAGATCCTGGAGCGCTTGATGCGCGATTTGGCAAGCCTGGGGGTCCGGCCCTATTATCTGCACCATCCCGATCTCGCGCCGGGAACCGCGCATTTCCGGCTGAGCTTGGCGGCCGGGCGGCGACTTTACGCAGAGCTGTCGCGCCGCGTGACCAGCGTCGCGCTGCCGGCCTATGTGCTCGACATTCCCGGCGGCTTCGGCAAGGCGCGGATCGCCGATGGCGCCGCCGAACCGGACGGGCAGGGAGGATGGACCATCGTCGATCGGAACGGCGAGAAACGGTCCTACCGCGACGAACTCGAGCCGCCGAAAGATTGATTGTTCATCTCGCGCTCTATCGGTTCGCTCCATTTAGGGAAGACATGTGCGCAAACTGACTTTGCTGATCGCCATCTTGATTGCGACGCTCGCCGCTCCCCTGGCGCGCGCCGATGAAGCGCCGGACTCGATCGACCAGTTCAACGATCGTCTCGATCGCGTCCGCGACACGCTCGATGAAGTGCAGAAGACGCTGGAGCAGCCCGAGCTGTCCGACGCCGCCTTGCGCAGTTTGCGTGACCGAGTCGAACCGCTGCCGCACGAGCTGGACGAGACGATCGACAAGCTGACGCCGCGTCTCGCCGCCATCGAAGCACGACTGAAGGAGCTCGCGCCCGCCGCCACAAAAGCTCAGGAAGCGCCGAAGGAGCCCCCCAAACCTGCCGAAAAGCCGCAGGAGGTCAAGCCGTCGCCAAAGCCCCCCGCCAAAGGCCGCATCGAGAATCCGCCGCCGGCGAGAGGTCCGCCGGCTACCGCGCCCGAGGCGGCGCTGAATGAAACGGAATCGCCCGATGCGACGGCTCGCGCCAGCGCCAACGCTGAGCTTGAAGATCAGCGTCGCCTTTTCGACGCCACCGACGCGACGTTGAAACGCGCGCGCGCCATGCAGCTGGAAGCGCGACAGGTCGTCGTCACCATCGTCGCGCGCCAACGCGGACTTTTCGCGAGAAATCTATTTCTGCGCACCCCGGGTCTGTTCTCGCCTGAATTGTGGCGCGCGGCGCTCGCGGACGCGCCGACAGTCGCCCGCGCGTCGGCGAGCTTTCTCTCCGGCCGGGCGGCGAATTTCGCCGATCGAGTCAACAGCGGTCAGCGCGCCCAGTTTATCGCGGCTCTTATTCTGATTGCGATAGGCTTCGCTCTGGCGCTGTTCATGGCGCGGTGGGTCGCGCGGCTCGTCGACGTGAACGCCATGCCGACGCCTTTGCGCAAGGCGGCGCGGGCCGGATGGTCCGCCTTCGTCGTGGCGGTCGTGCCCGTCGCCGCGATTGGTGCGCTGAGTCTGGCGCTTGACGCTTTCGACCTCCTTGACGCAGCGCTTGAACCCATTTGGCTGCGCCTTGTCGAAGGCGTGG
>VGEB01000076.1 GCA_016869435.1 Alphaproteobacteria bacterium
GCGCTCGCCGGGCGAAAGCTGAAAATCACTTCAGCCAGCTCGAATCTTGCCGATGCCGCGAGGGCAGCATAGTCTTTCAACCAACGACGCCCGCTGCTCGCTTTTCAACAGCGAGCGGGACATCCCCCGCGCCCGCGCAAAAGGCCGAAAGCGAAGACGCTGGCGCAGATAAGACCGTTGACGACGACGAGTTCGCGCTCAACTTCGCCGAGTTCGCGCTGTATTGGAGTCGGGGGCGGCCTAAGAGCGCCGAGCAATTGTTGCATACGGCCGATCTCCGTATGCGCCCCGACCGCCGTGACGATGGCCATGCCCGATCCGCCGGTCGCCGCCGTTCCGCGAAACACCATATTGCGACGATCCGAAACGCCAGTTTCGGGAGCTAAAACTCGCCTTTCGTCCTTAGGCGCCGGTTGAGCCTCGCCGGTGAGCGGCGATTCGTTCACCGTCAGATCGTCGCTGGCGATCAAGCGCGCGTCGGCCGCAATGAAGGCGCCGCGCTCGATCGCCAGGAGGTCGCCCGGCGCGATGCCGCGCGAATCGATCTTCACCCGCACGCCGTCGCGGATGACGGCGGCGTCCGACGGTTCGTCGACGGCTAGGCCCAAAATCGCGCGATCCGCCCGTCGCTCGGTGACCGTGGCGATGCCGGCGTTGACGAGCACGACAGCGGCGATCATCGCCGCATCGGCGACGCCGCCGGTCGCCAGCGACACGACGGCGGATACGGCGAGCAAAGCGACGGGCAGGCTGTTCATCTGCTCGGCGAAAATGTCCGACGCCGAGCGCGGCTCCCCGCGGCGCAGTTCGTTGCGTCCCCATTTCTCCAATCTCGCGGCTGCTTCCGCCGCCGTTAAGCCGCAGGCGACATTCGTTTGCAGTCGCGCGGCGAGCGCGTCGATTGTCTCGGCGTGAGCAGCGGGTCGTGGGAGTCGAGAGTCTTCGCCTGCGTTCAGCGCGGGCTCTTCATATACCGCCGCTTCAAGCGCCCGCATCAGCCGCGCGGTCGTCATCGGCGGTTGAAATTCGATGAGAGTCGAACCGGTCAATTCGCTTGCGCGCGCCGAAAGGACGCCGGGAAGGCGTCGAAATCGCTCCTCCACAGCCCGCGCCAGCGGCGCGCGGCCGCGCAACCCTAGATGGCGAATGCGCACGCGGCCGGCGCAGGCATCGTGAATAAGTTCGGCGGCGGGTTGCACGCTTGCCTCGATGCTGAAGCGACGCGCCTTTATCGAAGCGTTATTTGCGTCCGTCTCGGCCAGAATCATCGCGCACATTGTCCGGCGCGCATCGAAGCCCGCATTTCACGACCGTTCGATGACAACTGTCCGTCACGGAATCACTCAGTGCGAGGCCAGTTTTCGCGCAGCGGCGCCGCCGGTCGCTGGCAAGCGACGCGCCCACGATGTTTCGCGTTCAGTATAATCGCGCGAAGGACAGGCGCAACCGCCGAGAACCGATGCCGCATCCAACAAAGCACGCGTCGCAGGCCAATGACGATGCACGGCGCCGTACTTTTGCACTGCAACCGACTCCGTTTGGAGGAACCTTAACGAGCGCTCGGCGTTCCTCACTGACGGCAAGCTATCCCTGGATTTGTAGGTTCGCCGAATTTAGAAGAATCTGATTTCGTTTACCGGTGGAAGCGGACAATGTTTTCGGAACTGCGAGATGCCGCGAGCTTTGCCGCGGCCCTGTTGTGATTGTGCAGCTCCGCCTTGTCACCACAAATTTGCGCGCAGATCAAAAATTCGCAAAGAAGCGGCCAGTTGGGTTCACGATTGCCGGCGTCCATGACATCATCCGTCGCGGCTGCGGATTTTGAATGCGAAACAAAAGATTTTTTGGGAGAGAAGCATGAAAACAAAACGGAGCGCGGCCATCGCGGCCGCCCTGCTGTTCGCGGCTTTTCCGACGCCGCGCCAAACCCTCCGCGCCGAAGCGGCGGCGCCTCAGCTCACAAAATTCGAAAAGGCGCCGGCAGGCGAAGCCGATCAGATTGCGCAAATCATCGCGCTCACCACGCAGCTTCTACAGATGCGCTATCCGGAAGGCATGGCGCGTCGCGGCGTGCATCCCAAGGATCACGGTTGCGTCAAGGCGACATTCACCGTCAATCCCGACATTCCACAAAATTATCGGGTTGGCGTATTCGCGACGCCAGGCCGGCAATATCCCGCCTGGATTCGCTTTTCCAACGCCACGCCTTTTCTCGCGCCCGATCTGGGCAAAAACGGTCCCGACAGCCGCGGCATGGCGATCAAGCTGATCGGCGTCGAGGGCGATACGCTGCTGAACGAGCCCGGCGCGAAAACGCAGGATTTTCTGCTCATCAATCTTCCCGGCTTCGCCTTCCCGAACGTGTCCGAATATTTGGAAGTCACCAAGATTCAGCTCGCGAACCACGATGACATTCGGCCTTTCTTAGCGCCGCCGCTGTCGCCCGAGAGGAAAAAGACCCTGGATGTCGTCACTAAGATCAAGCAAACCAACGTCGGCAATCCGCTGGAGAGCCCATATTTTTCAGCTGCGCCATTTCTCTATGGCCCCGACAAGGTCGCAAAATTCAGCGTCATGCCCAGAAGCGCGGAAAAAACGCCCGTTCCTCAAAATCCAGGCACGAATTATCTGCGCGAGGCGATGAAAAAGAGCCTCGATCCTGCAATTGGCAAGCCGGCAATCTTTGACTTCAGGGTGCAGCTGCGCAACGACGAATCGCTGCCGATCGAAGATGCGACCGCCGAATGGCCGGAGACGACGGCGCCGCCGCAGAACGTCGCGACGATCGAGATCGATCCGCAAAATTTCGACAATCCGTTTCAGGTGACGGAGTGCGAGCATATGGCCTTTACGCCATGGCATGGCGTGAGAGCGCATCAGCCGATCGGCGGAATCAATCGGCTTCGTCGCGACGTCTATATCGCCTCCTCGAAATTCCGGTCCCAACCGAAAGAGCCGACGGGATTCCCAAAATGGCCTTGGTGACGTCTCTCATGCGCGCGGTCTCGCGCATTTCGCTTGTTTGCGTGACGCTGGCGTCACAGGCTGCGCTCTCCACGCCGTCTTTCGCGCAAACGGCGCCGGCTGGCGGGGAGTGGCGCGCGGAGCAAGACAGGCGATTAAAGGCGCTCGATGCCTATATCAGCCGCAAACCGGTCGCCTATCGCTGGTTTGCGGATTTTCCCTTCGGCCTTACCGACGGCGCCCCGTTCATCATTCTGAAGCTCCTGCCAAAGCTCGCGCCCGAAGAATGGGGAAGCGCGGATAACTTTCTTGATGTCGCTGGGCTCTTCATCGACGAGCGCGATCCGACCTACCCGATCGCGCGCGGCTTCGGCTGGACGGGTCTGGCGCGCGCCGATCCGAACGGCGCCGTCGATTACGCGGCTTTGAGCTGCGGCGCCTGCCACATCGGCCGGGTGCGACTCGATGACGGCAGTCTTCGCTATCTCGATGGCGGCGTGAACGCGCAGTTCAATCTCGTTCAGTATCGCGTCAGAGTGAAAAACACGCTCGAGAAAATCACCGCCGGCGCGGCGACGCCCGAGGAGAAGACCGAACGCGCCACCCGGGCCATTCTTACAGCGCTCGACAAGGCTCATGCCCAAGACAAGAATTACTTCTACAAGAATTACTCTTTCGCTGGCCGCCGCTTCGACGCCGCCTATGAGACGCGTCAAATCGAGCTCTTCATGCAGGACGCAGCGGCGATCGTCGATAAATTCTTAAAGCGCTCCGGGCTTGAATATGCCTCGCTGCTCGATCTCGTCGACAAGAACTACAAGGGCTTCGAGGATGAGATGACGAAGGGCTTCGGCGGGATGGCCGACGCGACCGGCGTCAGCACGGCGATGGCCTACGCCGCCGCCGAAGCGGCCGGCCAAAATCCCGATCCAAAAACAAGCCTGCCGCCGACGCCAGGCATCACCGACTTCATGGCGGTATGGGAGCAGGAAAAGCGTCTGGCGCGCTGGTCCGAAGATCACACGCAGCTTGTCGATGGGGGCGGTCAATGGAACGGCAATATTCCGATTCCGATCTTCCGCAACCTCGCCGCCGAATTGACGCTGGGGCTCGGGCGGGACACCGACATTCGCATTGCCGCCTTTAGCGAGGATCTGCTGCGCGACCTTCCGGCGCCGGTCTACCCATTTCCGGTCGATCTCGCGCTCGCGAAAAAAGGCGCGGCGCTTTTTGAGGAGAATTGCGCGGCGTGCCATCGGCCGCATAACGGCAAGGTCTATGACCTCGGCGTGGATCTCGGCCGCGCACGCGTCGTCAGCGATTCAATTGCAAAAAACGCCCGCGACAGCTTCACAAGGATTTGTCCGCCGGCGAGAGTGGTCGAGATGCCGCCCTCGGGCGAGCGGATCGCGCCCTGCGCGAAGTTCGAAGGCGTGTCGCTGGAGAACCGCGCCGACGTCTCCATGGCCGATCCCGCGACGCATCAGGGCTATAACGCCCTTCCGCTTGGCGGCGTGTGGGCGCAGGCGCCCTATTTGCACAATGGCTCGGTGCCGACGCTCTATCATCTCCTTGTTCCGCGTGAGCGTCCCGCCGTCTTCATCAAGAGCCGGCTCGACTATGACAAGAAGCTCGTCGGCTTCTCCTGGGAGCCGGCGCAGGCGCTCTCGCGCGAGGGCTATCGGTTCGACACGACGTCCTTTCCGGCGCTCTCCAACAAGGGGCACGACAAGGATGCCGTCGAGGACGGCAAGACCTTGAAGCTAGACTGGTCGGACGACGTCGCCGGCGCCATGGCCATCGTCGAATATCTGAAGACGAGGTGACATTCGAAACCAAGCGAGCGCCGGCCAGCGCCCGCCTGTTCTTCCGTGGCGATTGGATGAAGGTTTCCTCATCCTGAGGAGCGTGCGCAGCACGCGTCTCGAAGGACGAGGAAACCTTTATGCGCCGCCCTCGGGACCTCGCCCTCGCTTCGAGACGCGCCTCGATCTTGGGCAAGCCCAAGATCGACATTTATATGCGCAAGTCGGGTAAACCCGACTTGCGGGCGCTCCTCAGCATGAGGGCGAGTGTAGTCGCCCTTTCACCTGATTGTTCTCCCTAACCCCTAACCCCATAGCTTGACTCTCCCGCACTGCGAGTCATTATAAGAACATAACAGGAACACATGAGATGACCCATCCGCTGGCCTCCCTGCGGAAAAGCCTGGCTTGCGCCGATCCGGCCACAGCGTCCGAGACGATCGCGCTCGGCGCGCCGGGCCTCGATCGGCGTCTTGGCGGGGGCATTCTCCGGGCGGCGCTGCATGAGGCCTATGCCGGGAGCGCCGCCGACGCTCCGGCCGCGACGGGCTTCGCCCTGGCGCTCGCCAGGCGGGCGATGGCGGGAGCGGAAAAGCCCCTGCTCTGGGCCCGGCAGGAGGCCCTGACCGCCGAATCCGGCGCGCCCTATCCGCCGGGCCTCCCCGACATCGGCCTCGACCCCGCCACCGTCGCTTTCATTCGCGTGCGCGACGCCAAGGAGGCGCTGCAGGCGGGGGCCGAAGCCGGGCGCTGCGCAACTGTGGGCGCAACGCTGATCGAGCTCTTCGGCGACGCGCGCGCCTATGACCTGACCGCGAGCAGGCGCCTTGCTCTGGCGGCGGCCGCCGCCGGCGCGCCGATCTTCGTTACGCGCGTCGCCGCCTCCCCTGCGCCGAGCGCCGCCGCAAGCCGCTGGCTTGTGCGGACGCACCCGTCCCGCCCGCGCGCGGCGAATGCGCCTGGGTCTGCGGCATTTGCGATTTTTCTGCTGCGCCGGCGGGGCGGCGCAGCGGGACAAGAGTGGCATGAGTGGCGTGTGGAGTGGAACCGTGACCGTGGCGCCTTCGAGGACAGAACATTCGACGCACCGTCGCTATCTCGCCCTGTGGCTCCCTTTCCTGTCGGCGGAGCGCCTGGCGAAGGCGCGCCGCAGACAGCCGGACGCAAGTTCGGATGATGCGCCGCTCGTCCTCGTCAAAAAAGAGCGCAGCACGCTGCGCATCGACGCGCTGGATCGAAAGGCGATCGCGCTCGGCCTGACGCCGGGCATGACGCTCGCCGACGCGAGAGCCCGCGCGCCCCATCTCGCCGTCGCGCAAGCCGACGCAGAGGCCGACGAGCGGCTGATGCTGCGGCTTGCCGCCTTTTGCGAACAATTCACGCCGCTCGTGGCGCTCGATCCACCCTGCGGCCTCATGCTCGACGCGACCGGCTGCGCGCATCTTTTCGGCGGCGATGCGGCGATGCGGACCTATGTCTTACAGGCGATGGCGCGCCTCTCCTTCACGGGACGCGCCGCCGTCGCCGCAACGCCGGACGCCGCGCGCGCCCTGGCGCGTTTTGGCGAGACGGCCGTCGCGCCTCCCAACGAAGATGAAATTTTCACCCGGCCGCTCTCCATCGCCGCGCTCGAAGCGCCACGAGAGACGAGCGTCGCGCTGACGCGCGCCGGCCTCGCGACATTGGGCGATCTCGCCGATCGTTCCTCAGCCGCGCTGACGGCGCGTTTCGGATCTGAGACGATGCGGCGGCTGACGCGCATTCTGGGGCGCGAAGACGCGCGCATCACGCCCTTGCGGCCCTTGCCGGACTGCATGGTCGAGCGGCGCTTCGCCGAGCCTTTCCTCGATCTTTCTGCGATAGAGAACGTTCTGCGTCCGCTGATCGCAGAAGCGATGGGCATTCTCGAAAAGCGCGGCGAGGGCGGCCGCGCTTTCGAGGCGCGCTTCTTTCGCACGGACAGCGCAGTCCGCGCGCTCTATTTCGAAACCGGCGCGCCCTCGCGCAATGTCGAGGCGCTGCTGCGCCTCTTTCGCCTCAAGGCCGACTCGCTCGCCGATCCGCTCGATCCGGGCTACGGCTTCGACGTCATCCGCTTTTGCGTCCTGCGCGCCGAATCCCTGGCGCAAAGCCAGATCGGCTTCGAGCGGCAGGACGCGCAGGACAGCGACGTCGCCGATCTCGTCGATCGTCTCGCGGCGCGTTTCGGCCGCGACCGCGTGCTGCGCTTTGCGGCGCATGAGACGCATGATCCCATGCGCGCCGCCTCCTATGTTCACGCCGCCTCTCCTTCTTCCTCGTCCGGTTCCTGGCCGAAGCCCGAGCCGGGCGAGCCGCCCTTGCGGCCGCTGTTTCTGTTCGATCCGCCGCAGCCCATCGAAACCGTGGCGGAAACGCCGGACGGTCCGCCGATGCATTTCCAATGGCGCCGCGTGCGCCATTTGATCGCTCGCGCCGAAGGACCGGAGCGCATCGCGCCGGAATGGTGGCGCAATACAGTCGGCCGTGAAAGGCGAACGCGCGACTATTACCGGCTGGAAGATCGCGACGGCCATCGCTTCTGGGTGTTTCGCGAAGGCCTTTATGAAAGCGAAACCGCCGCGCCGCGCTGGTTCCTGCATGGGCTCTTCGCATGAGCGCGCCCTTCGCCGAACTCGTCGCGGCGACGAATTTCTCCTTCCTGCGCGGCGCGTCGCATCCAGGAGACATGGCGCTGACGGCGCTGCTGCGCGGCCACACCGGAATTGGAATCGCCGACCGCAACAGCGTCGCCGGCGTCGTGCGCGCCTATGCGGCGCTCAAGGAGCTGCAAGAAAAATTGCGCGATCCGCCGGCTGGCGACGACGCCGCGCTTCTCGCGCAGCTCGATGCAGCGCGCGTCCAATCCTTCAAGCTCGCCGTCGGCGCGCGGCTCGTCTTCGCCGACGAGACGCCAGACATCATCGTCTATCCGCAAAATCGCGACGGCTGGGGAAGGCTCACGCGGCTGCTGACGACAGGGAATCTGCGCGCCAGGAAAGGCGAGTGCCATCTTCATATCGACGATCTCGCGCAAGCCGCGCGCGATCTGCTGCTGATCGTCATGCCTTCGCGCAATCTGACGCGTCTGCCCTCGACGCTCGGGCGTCTCAACGATCTCGCGCAAGGCGACGTCTGGCTCGGCGTGACCATGCCGCGTCGCGGCGACGACAGGCGGCGTCTTTCAAAACTGAAGGAGATCGCCGCGCGAACGCAGACGCCCCTGCTCGCGACGAATGACGCGCTTTACGCCGATCCCGGCCAGCGCGATCTGCAGGACGTCATGACCTGCATTCGCGAAGGCGTGACGCTCGCTCAGGCCGGGCGCCGGCTGGAGATCAACGCCGAGCGCCATTTGAAGACGCCCGAAGAAATGGCCCGTCTCTTCACCGATGCGCCGGAGGCGATCGAGGAGACGCAATATTTTCTCGCACGCGTCGATTTCTCGCTCGATCAGCTGAAATATGAATATCCGGACGAGCCCGTCCCGCCGGGACGCAATCCCCAGGAATGGCTCGAAGAGCTGACCTGGCGACACGCGGCGATGCGCTATCCGCAGGGCGTGCCGGAGAAAGTCGAGACGCTCCTGCGCGAAGAGCTGGCGCTCATCGAGACGCTCGACTATGCGCGCTATTTTCTCACCATTCACGACATCGTGCGGATCGCCGAAGACAAGGGAATTCTCTGTCAGGGACGCGGCTCCGCCGCCAATTCCGCCGTCTGCTACGTGCTCGGCGTCACCTGCGTCGATCCGGCGGAGAATGATCTGCTCTTCGCCAGATTCATCTCGCAGGAGCGCAAGGAGCCGCCCGACATCGACGTCGATTTCGAACATGAGCGGCGTGAGGAGATCATCCAGCATATTTACGCGAAATACGGCCGCGAGCGCGCGGGACTCGTCGCGACCGTCATCAGCTATCGGCCCCGCAGCGCCATTCGCGAAGTCGGCAAGGTCTTCGGACTGACCGAGGACGTGACCACCGCTCTCGCCGGCGTGCAATGGGGAAGCTGGGGATCGGACATTCCGCAGGCGCGCATCCGCCAGACCGGGCTTGATCCCGAAAATCCCGTCATCCGCCGCGCCCTTTATTTCGCGACGCGGCTGCTCGGCTTTCCGCGCCATCTCTCGCAGCATGTCGGCGGCTTCGTCCTCGCGCGCGGGCGGCTCGACGAGCTGACGCCGATCGCCAACGCCGCGATGCCCGAGCGCACCTTCATCGAATGGGACAAGGACGACATCGACGCGCTCGGCCTGATGAAGGTCGACGTGCTGGCGCTCGGCATGCTCACCTGCATTAGAAAATGTTTCGATTATTTGCGCGCCCATGAAGGAAAGGACATGGGACTAGCCGACGTGCCGACCGAGGACGCGGCGACCTACGACATGCTCTGTCGAGGCGACTCCATCGGCGTCTTTCAGGTCGAGAGCCGCGCCCAGATGAACATGCTGCCGCGCCTGAAGCCGCGCGAATTCTACGATCTCGTCATTCAGGTGGCGATCGTCCGGCCGGGCCCCATTCAGGGCAATATGGTGCATCCCTATCTGCGCCGCCGCTCCGGAAGCGAGCCGGTGGTCTATCCCTCGCCCGCGCCGGCGCACGGGCCGGCGGATGAATTGCGCAAAGTGCTCGAGAAGACCAAGGGCGTGCCGCTCTTTCAGGAGCAGGCGATGAAGCTCGCCATGGTCGCGGCGAAATTCTCCGACGTCGAAGCCAATCGTCTGCGCCGCGCCATGGCGACCTTCCGCAATGTCGGCACGATCCATCAATTCGAGGCGCTGATGGTCGAGCGCATGGCGGCGCGCGGCTACGACCGCGAATTCGCGCAAAGCTGTTTCGAGCAGATCAAGGGCTTCGGCTCTTATGGCTTTCCCGAAAGCCACGCCGCGTCCTTCGCCAAGCTCGTCTACATCTCCTCCTGGATCAAATGCCACCATCCGGCGATCTTCGCCTGCGCCCTGCTCAATTCGCAGCCCATGGGCTTTTATGCGCCGGCCCAGATCGTGCGCGACGCGCGCGAGCATGGCGTCGACGTGCGCGCCGTCGACGTGAATTTCAGCGAATGGGACAATACGCTGGAGCGCGCAAAAGACGGCGCATCAGATCACGCTGCATTTGGGCAGAATCGCCCAAATGCAGATAAATTGATCGATTCTAAAAATTTAGAGCGCGCTTTACGCGAAAAACCGGATTCCACTTTTTCGCCGCGCGCTCTTGCGCTGCGCCTCGGCTTCCGGCAGGCGGACGGCGTGCATGAAAGCGAAGGAAAGCGCATCGTCGACGCGCGGACGAAACCCTATGACGGCGTCGAGGATCTGGCGCGGCGGGCGGCGCTCAACGCCGCGACGATGCGCGCGCTCGCCGACGCCGACGCTTTCCGCTCTCTGCAAAGCGATCGACGCGAGGCGCTCTGGGCCGTGCGGCGTCTCCCCGACGCGAAGCCGCTGCCGCTCTTCGCCGCCGCCGACGCGCGTGAACTCGCCAAGGAAGAGGATCCGCTGTTGCCGAAGATGTCGCTCGGCGAACATGTCGCCGCCGATTACCAGACGCTGCGGCTGTCGCTGAAGGCCCATCCCATGGCGATGCTGCGGCCGATTTTCGCGCACGAACGGATCAGGACCTGCGCGCAAGCAAACGCGCTTGCCGACGGCGCCTTCGCGCGCGCGGCGGGCGTCGTGCTGGTGCGGCAGCGGCCGGGACAGGGCAACGCTATTTTCGTCACGCTCGAAGACGAAACCGGCATCCTCAATATCGTCATTTGGGCGCGGCTCTTCGAGCGCTACCGCCGCGAGACGATGGCGTCACGACTCATGCTGGTGGAAGGAAGGGTGCAGAAAAGCCCGGAGAATGTCGTACATCTGATGGCGCAGCGGATCATCGACCGCAGCCCGGACCTGAATCGGCTATCAGAGGCGCATCGGCCTGAAATCGTCCTGTCGCGCGCCGACGAATTTATCCACCCCCAGCATCCGCGCAGCCATCCGCGCAATGTGCGAATCTTGCCGAAATCGCGGGACTTTCACTAGATCGCGGCCAAAGTCGCTGATCAACCGCTCTTCAGCCGCTTATCGGCTGGAAGGCTGGCCAGCGCCTGTTCGCGCAGCTTTTCGATTTCGACGCGCGTCTTGCGCGCCTCGGCGCGCGCGACCTTGGCGGCGCGGCGCACCGGCAGATGCCCGAGCCAGGACGAGATTCCGCCCGCGAGCACGCCAATCGCCATGGACGCCAGAACGACGAGGAAGATCGGCGCCTCGAAGGAGGGACCCGACCCGTCGTTTGGCGCGAAGGGATCGAGGCCGATGCGCACCGATCCGCGATTCGCCATGGAAAAAAACAGAATGATGAGCGCCAGCGGAACGAAAATGATGACGCGCAGGATGGACTTCATAACATCTCCCTCTTGCGGGGCGCCGCGCAACGCGCGGGCAGCCGCACCCTACAGCCGCCGCGCGCCACTGCCGCGCGTCCGTGATCGAGAGGACGCAGCCGCCTAGATCGCCTCAGCCCTCATAGTTTTCGTTGAGGCGCTCCCGCATCTCTTTGCCGGTCTTGAAGAAAGGCACGCTCTTTTCCTGAACCGACACTTGCGCGCCGGTGCGCGGATTGCGGCCGGTGCGCGCGTCCCGCTTCTTGACCGAGAAAGCCCCGAAGCCCCGCAATTCAACGCGGTCGCCGCGCGCCAGCGCCGAGGTGATCTCGTCAAGAATCGTGCTGACGATCGTCTCCACGTCGCGCTGGTACAGATGGCCGTTTCGGCGCGCGACGCGCTGAATGAGTTCAGACTTTATCATGAGCCGATTCCAATAGCTTGGCGTCGAAATAGCCGATCCGCGACGCCCGAGTCAGTTCGCGGCCGAATGCTGCCAAATCGCCAAAAGCCCGTCAAGCTCGCCGCTTCGTTCGAGCAGGATTGTTTTTTCTATTAATTCGGCGACTGATTCCAGTCCGGCGACCCGCGCGAGGCCGGCTGCGCCGCCCATCAGCCCGAGCCGTTCGAGACTGGACTTCTTCTTCCACTCGCGCACCGGCAAATCCTTCGCGACGCCCTTGTTGGCGACAAGCCAGTCGACAGCCTCGCGCTGACCGCCGATGAAATCGACGAGCTTGAGCGGCACGCCCTGGCGCGCGGTGAATACGCGGCCGTCGGAAACTTTCGCGAGTTCCGCATCGTCGAGGTTGCGCCGCTGCTTAACGAGTTCTTTGAACCAGGCGTAGGAGTCGGCGACAAGGCTCGCCACCGCTTCGCGCGCGGCCGGACTCGTCGGCTCGAAGCCGTTCGGCGCGGCCTTGAGCGGCGATGATTTTATCGTCTCGACCTCGACGCCCCAGTGGTTCAGCAACTTCGAGACATTGGGGTACTGGAACAGCACCCCGATCGAGCCGACCAACGAATTGCCGCGCGCGACGATCGTATCGGCGGCCAGCGCGGCGATATAGGCGCCGGAAGCGGCCACCGTGCCGACGACGGCGACGACGGGCTTCTTCTCGGCGACGCGCCGCAGCTCCTCATAGAGCCGCTCGGCGCCGGTCGTCGTTCCGCCCGGGCTTTCGATCTCCAGCAACAAAGCTTTGGCTTGGTTCGAAGCGCCAATTTTTTTGATCAGCTCGACCGTATCATCGTCGCCAGTGATCACGCCCTGTATTTCGAGAACGGCGAGGTGGGGCGTGAGCTTATTGGCCGAGTCGGCGCCTTCGAGGCGCACGGCGGCGACGAGTCCCGCGACGCCCAGCGCGATAAGGGCGGCGAGACGCCACCAGCCGAGCTTCCGGCGAAGTCTTCGGCGATCAATGAGATAGTCCGTAGGAGTCGACATCGGAACGTCCAGGTTGGCGGCGCGGCGCGGTGCGTGGCTGCGCAGAAAAGTAATTCCGCGCTGAGCGATTGGGAAGGCGCCCGCTATCGGCGCGTCGCCTCCATCGCCCAGGCGAGATAATCCGGGGCCGCCTCGGCCACATCGACCCGCAGGATTTCCGGCGTCTCATAGCTGTGCAGGCGTCGGACCAGTTCAGCGAGCGCCGGATAGTCCTCGACTCGCGCCTTCATGTGCATCAGGACCTCCGGCTCTTCCCGCATCTCGTCCTTCCAGACATAGCAGCTGCGAATGGGATGGATCTGAACGCAGGCGGCGAGCTTCGCCGCGAGCGCCGCACGGGCGATCGCGCGCGCCTCTTCTTCGTCGTCAACGGTCGTCAGCAGGATGGCGAGCGCGCTCATGGACCTTCAGCCGCCGATCACCGTAGTGAACATCTGCCCGCCGCGCGCCAGCGTGATTTTCCAATAGTAAGGGCGTACCGCCGTCATCTTTTCCAAATCGCGAGTCGTTTCGATTTTCTGATCATTGACGGCGAGAATGACGTCGCCGCGCTGCAGATTGAGCTGCTGCGCATAGGTGCCATCGTCGACTTCGGATACGACGACGCCATTCGTCGTTCCCTGGACGGACATTTCTTCGATGACCGCGGGAGAAATGTTGACGACCGTCGCGCCGGCGAAAGGCGACGCGCCTTTGATCTTCACTGCATCGCGCGGCGGCGTTTCCGGCGCGGGCGTGAGGCGAATTTGCGTCGTGATCTTTTTGCCGCCGCGCAGCACGCCGAGCGCCGCCTGGCCGCCGAGCGGCTTGGTAGCGAGCCGGTAGCCGACCGCTTCCGGATCATCGGCGGTTTGGCCGTCGACCGAGATAATGACGTCGCCGCGCTTCAGGCCGGCTTCGGCCGAAGGCCCCTTGGGATCGACGTCAGCGAGAAGCGCCCCCGTCGGACGATCGAGGCCGAGGCCGTCGGCAATCTCCTGCGAAAGCGTTTGCAGCGTCGCGCCCATCCAGGCGCGCCGCACCTGCTTGCCGCCGCCCTTCGCGGCGACGATCACGCTCTTGACCATATTGACGGGAATGGCGAAGCCGATTCCGACCGAGCCGCCGGACTTGGAAAAGATCGCGGAATTGATGCCGACGACGCGTCCGCTCATATCGACGAGCGGTCCGCCGGAGTTGCCTGGATTGATCGCCGCGTCCGTCTGGATGAAGAAGCCGTAGTCGGAAATGCCGACATGGGTGCGCGCCAGCGCCGAAATAATGCCCTGCGTCACCGTTTGGCCGACGCCGAAGGGATTGCCGATCGCGAGCGTCAGATCGCCGACTTCGAGCGCGTCGGAATCGCCAAGCTCCATCGTCGGAAAATTGGCGCCGTCCGAGAGTTTCAGCACCGCGAGATCAGTGCGCGGATCGCGCAGCAGAATTCTTGCGGAAATTTCCCGCTTGTCGGCCAGCGCCACCTTCACGTCGGTCATGCCTTCGATGACGTGATTATTGGTGACGACGAGACCGCTTTGATCGACGATGACGCCCGAACCCAGCGACTGCGACATGTTGCGGCCGGGCATGCCGCCGCCCCCGCCAAAGAAGCGCTGGAAAACCGGATCGTCGAACAACGGATTGGCCGGCAGGCGCTCGACCCGCGAGGCGAAGACATTGACGACGGCGGGCTGCGCCTTTTTGACGATCGGCGCGAAGGAATAGATCAGTTCGCCGCGGCTTATCGGAACGGCGCGATCAGGGCCTGGCGGCGTAAAGCTCTCGACGCGGCCGGCGGGCGGCTTATCTTGTGGCGCCGGCTGCGCCAGCGCCGGCCCCGGCCCTGCACAACCTACGATGAGCATTATCGTAACGACGAACGCGGCTGCGAGCGCGACGAACCGAAAAGAAGCACCAATGGACAAACGCATCGTTCACTCCGCCAGAGAATCGAAGAGAGATATATAAACGCAAAATAGCGGTGCTACGACGATGATGAGTTTTCGGCCTTGCGACATTTCCTTGACGCGGGACCAATTCTTTGCGGTTACCGTCTTGACCTCATAGGAACGAAC
>VGEB01000077.1 GCA_016869435.1 Alphaproteobacteria bacterium
GGCATTTTAGGGAACCAATCCTTCAGCGGCGCGTTTTGCCTATCGTCCTTGCGGCGCACTATAACGCGGCGGCTCCAGAAATCATGCATATTAAAATAGAGGGCTCCATGGGGAACAAGAATCCGGAGAATACAGTTGCACGCGCTAAAGCAGACGACGATGCTTTCGCGAGCGACGGGCGCTATTCTCCGAGGCCAGGCGCTCGCCAGCTGGAGACGTATTCAGGGTGGGTAATGACGCGTGACGAATTCGGCGATCGTCGCCGAGCAGGCGGGGAGGCGCGATGTGGCGCCAAGCCGGTACAGCGCCGGCGATCGGTGGAATTCCAGGACTCGATCGGGAAGGAGCTTCGCAACCTTTACGACGACGTCGTGGCCCAACCGGTCCCCGATCGGTTTCTCAAACTCTTGAACCAACTCGAAACGAATGTGCTATCCTCCTCGGCGACAGCGGACGCGCCGAGGAAGAGTGAGTGACGGCGAGCGAAGAAGCGCATTCGGCGGGACAGGGATTGAAGGCTGAGCTGGTCTCCGCCATCCCGAGTCTGCGCGCCTTCGCGGTGTCGATTTGCGGAAATTCCGACCGCGCCGACGACCTCGTTCAGGAAACGCTGGTGAAGGCCTGGGGCAGTCTTGCGACCTTCTCGGAAGGCACCAATCTCACTGCTTGGCTGTTCACCATCCTGCGCAACATCTATTACAGCGAATATCGCAAGCGCCGACGCGAAGCGCCCGATCCCGACGGCGTCATCGCCGCGAAGTTGGTTGCGCCGGAGTCGCAGCACGCGCACATGGACTTTCTCGACTTTCGAGATGCGATGCAGAAGCTGCCGCTCGATCAGCGCGAAGCGTTGATTCTCGTCGCCGCCTCCGGCATGTCCTATGAGGAAGCTGCGGAAATCTGCGGCTGCGCGCCGGGCACGATGAAAAGCCGAGTGAATCGCGCGCGCAACCGGCTCTCGGAACTCATGGCGGCGCCGCCGACCGCCGAGCGGCGCGAATGGGCCGCTGAACAGCTTTCGGAAGTCTCGCGCGATTGAACGCAAATCGGAAATGCCGCATAGGGAGGCGCACGTAACGCGCTTTTCCATGCGAGCGAGCCGATGACCGAAGATCAGAGAATTGAACGCGACTCCTTCGGCGATATCGCCGTGCCGGCCTGGGCCTATTGGGGCGCGCAGACCGAACGTTCGCGGGAAAATTTTCCGATCGGCGGCGATCTCATGCCGATCGAGATCGTGCATGCGCTGGCGCGCATCAAGCTCGCCGCCGCCAGGGTCAACGCCAAAAAGGGCCTGCTCGACCCTAAAATCGCCGACGCCATCGAGGCCGCCGCGCGCGAAGTGATCGACGGCAAGCTCGACGAACATTTTCCGCTCGTCGTCTGGCAGACCGGATCCGGCACCCAGACCAACATGAACGTCAACGAAGTCATCGCCAACCGCGCCAATGAGATGCTCGGCGCGCCGCGCGGTTCGAAAGCGCCGGTTCATCCGAACGATCACGTCAATCTCGGCCAGTCGTCGAACGACAGTTTCCCCACCGCCATTCATGTCGCCGGCGCGACCACGATATCCGGTCGGCTGCTTCCCGCGGTCGAGCGGCTGCATATCGCGCTCAACGCCAAGGCGGTGCAGTTCGCCGATATCATCAAGATCGGCCGCACCCATTTGCAGGATGCGACGCCGGTGACGCTCGGCCAGGAATTTTCCGGCTATGCGGCGCAGGCCGAATGCGCGGGACGCCGCATCAGAACGACGCTCGCCGATCTTTTGCAGCTTGCACAGGGCGGAACGGCGGTTGGCACCGGCGTCAACACTTTTAAGGGCTTTGGCGAAGGCGTCGCCGCCGACATCGCCGAGCAGACCGGGCTGCCTTTCGTCTCCGCCCCCAATAAATTCGAGGCGCTCGCCGCGCATGACGCGATCGTCTTCGCGCATGGCGCGCTCAACGCGCTGGCGTCCGGTCTCTATAAGATCGCCAGCGACATTCGCCTGCTCGGCTCCGGTCCGCGCGCCGGCTTGGGGGAAATAAGGCTTCCCGAGAACGAGCCCGGTTCGTCGATCATGCCCGGCAAGGTCAATCCGACTCAGGTCGAGTCGCTGACCATGGTGTGCACGCGCGTGTTCGGCAATAACGCGACGATCACTTTCGCCGCGTCGCAGGGCCATCTCGAACTCAATGTGTTGAAGCCCGTCGTCGGCTTCGCGCTGCTTGAATCGACGGTCCTGCTCGCTGATGGCGTCAACAGTTTCGTCGCCCGCTGCATCGAGGGCATCGAAGCCGACGAAGCCAACATCAAGCGCTTCCTCGACCGCTCGCTGATGCTCGTCACGGCGCTCGCGCCGAAGATCGGCTATGACGCCGCGTCGAAAATCGCCCGCGCCGCGCATAAGAACGGCACGAGCCTGAAAGAAGAAGCGCTCGCCTCCGGCAAGGTCACGGAAATCGAGTTCGACGAGATCGTGCGGCCGGAGAAAATGCTCGCGCCGAACGATTAACAACGCGTCCCGCGTCTTTTCCTCGCCATGCATCCGCATTAGGCTCGGCTCTCCACCGAGGAGCTGACTTCATGGCCGCGATCGACGCCATTCTCACGACGATAGATGCCAATCTGGAGGATTCGAGAGAACGCCTGTTCGATCTCTTGCGCATCCCGTCCGTTTCGACCGATCCCGCTTTTAAAGCGCAATGTCTGCGCGCGGCGAACTGGCTGAAGGATCAGCTTACTGGCCTCGGTTATGCGGCCGAGGTGCGCGAGACGCCCGGCCATCCGATCGTCGTCGGCCACGCCAAGGCGAAACGCAAGGATGCGCCGCATGTGCTGTTCTACGGCCATTATGACGTGCAGCCGCCGGACCCGTTGGAACTCTGGGAGACCGAGCCCTTTGCGCCGCATCTCACTGAGGGCAAGGACGGCAAGGACATCGTCGCCCGCGGCGCCTCGGACGACAAAGGCCAGCTGATGACCTTTCTCGAAGCGTGCCGCGCCTTTGAGGCGAATGGCGGACTGCCGTGCAACGTCACCTTTCTGTTCGAAGGCGAAGAGGAGACGGGCTCGCCTTCGCTTCCCGGCTTTCTTGCCGCGAACAAGGGCGAACTCTCGGCGCCTGATCTCGCGCTCATCTGCGACACGAGCATGTGGAACGCCTCGACGCCGGCCATCACCGTGATGCTGCGCGGATTGGCGCTTGAAGAAGTGATCATTAAAGGGCCGAGCCGCGATCTGCATTCAGGCATGTTCGGCGGGCCGGTGCTGAACCCGATCCATGTGCTGGCGAAGATCATCGCCGATCTGCACGACGCCGACGGCAGAGTGACGCTGCCGGGCTTTTACGCCGGAGCGCCGGAAATTCCGGAAGACATCGCCGAGCAATGGCGCGCCATCGACTTCGACGAACGCCAATGGCTCTCGGACATCGGACTGACGCGCGTCGGCGGCGAAGCCGGCCGCGGCGTCATGGAGCAGATCTGGGCGCGTCCAACCTGCGACGTGAATGGAATCATCGGCGGCTATACCGGCGCGGGCTCGAAGACGGTGCTGCCGGCGCAGGCGTCAGCGAAATTTTCGTTTCGCCTCGTCGGCGCGCAGGACGCGAAGGCGATCCTCGAAAGCTTCCGCAGCTTCGTGCGCGATCGCCTACCAGCGGACGCAAAGGCCGAATTCCTCTCGCACGGCGCTTCGAACGCGCTGCAGCTCCCCTTCGGCTCCGAGGCGCTCAGTCGCGCGCGCCGCGCGCTCGCCGAAGAATGGGGCAAGGAGGCTGTGCTCGCGGGTTGCGGCGGTTCGATCCCGATCGTCGGCGCATTCAAGCGCGACCTCAACATGGACTCGCTGATGATCGGCTTCGCGCATGACGATGACCGCATCCATTCGCCGAACGAGAAATATTCCTACACGTCGTTTCACAAAGGCGCGCGCTCCTGGGCGCGGGTGCTGCATGCATTGGCTGCGGCTTAGAGCAGGTTCCGAAAAAGTTGACAGACTTTTTCGATGAGAACCTGCTCCGACGTTTTGATTTTGAGCGATTCCTTATCGATCACATGATTCCATGTGATCGGGAAGCGCTCTAGGCGACCGCATGACCCGCCGCGCCGATCGAACAATGAAATGAGACGAGGACCGGATCGCGCGTTCATCGCGCCTAGAACAGGTTCCGAAAAAGTTGACAGACTTTTTCGATGAGAACCTGCTCCAACGTTTTGATTTTGAGCGATTCCTTATCGATCACATGATTCCATGTGATCGGGAAGCGCTCTAACGCCGCGTGCGGACGGGGCCAGTTGCGGGCCGAGCTGGCTCTTGACGCGCGGGCGCGGGCTGCAATTCGGCCGGCGGCGGCGGCCATCGCGTCGGCCGATCCATGACGAATTGGTTGATCGCGCAGATGAACGAACTGAACATGAAGCCGGCATGGCTCATCAGCACGTCATCATAAGCGCGCATATTCCAGAACGGATCGTTGGCGCGGGTGATCGGCAGCATTCCCCCGAGCCTGAAGCCATGAGTCATCTCGACCGCCGGACTCCCGCCGCTGCCACGAGGATGATCGTCGTCGGGATCGAGCGGCGGCGCCAGTAACGCGCTTTCCCACTGAGTGCCGTTCTGTTGCGCGCTGCGCGCGCGCGTCAGCCAATCGTCGCTGCGCGGGCAGTCCAGCCTGGGATCGGCGGGGATGTCCTTGTAATCCGCCTGATTGGGCGGCGCCCAGCCGATGCTGCGGATTTCATGAGTCGTGCCGAACTGGCGCGCCGGCATGCGATAGGAATCGACGAGACTGACCGACGACCGTGGCGGATCGAGATGGCCGATGGTGCGCGTCGATTCGATATCGGTGTTCTGGAAGGGAAGATCGCTCACGAATTCTCCAACCTTACGCCAGAAGCTCATCGTCCGCTGTTCTAATCGGCTTGTCGTCGTCCCGAAGCTTTCGCAGGCGGCGCGCCAATCACGGGCGACGCCGGCGATCATCACGCCCAGCGGACGCAGATCGCCGCGAAAAAGCGGAAAGGCCAGATAGGTGGCGAGATCCGATTTTATGCCGATTTTCTTTTTGCGATCGATGTCCTCGACCGCCTGGTCGAGCGCGAACGGCGTTTTCAGCGCCCTGCACGCGCGCTCGTCCGCGTTCGACGACTCATCGTGAAAGATGAATTCCTCGGGCTTCTTGGTCTCCAGGAATCGCTCGTATCGCGCGCACAATTCGCTCGGCGAGGAGGCGTCCAGACCGAGCCGATTGAGTTTGTCGTGCATTGCGAGGGCGCAATCCTCGGGCCTTATTCCGCCGGGGGGCCAGGAATAGGCCGAGGTGACGGAGATCAGGACGGGACTTTGGTGAGCCGGAAAGAAGCGGTGACCCGCCATGAGATCGCCCTCGCCCTCGAAATAGGCGATCCTCTCCCAGGCGGCGCGCTGGACGTCGGTCCATTTGGAAGCTTCTGCGGCCGGGTTGATCAGCGCCACGAGATCGCCGAGCGGAGGGTAAAAATAAGCGTTGCCGCCCGGATGATTGCGGATCGCCTTGATCAATTGATCTTTCAAAGCCGAGGCCAGGAGATTCCCGCCGAGGCTGTGACCGATCACGATCATCTTGTTCGGATTGGCGCGCTGATTGGCCTTCATTCCCGGCTGCTTGTTGAGGACCTGCTCGATTTTCCTCAGCGCCATCAGGACGTGCGGCGCGATATATTCGCTGACCGGCTTCCGGTCGAACAAGGTGAGCGTCGCGACTCCGGAAGCGAGCGTCCCGCCCCAGGAATTAATCCAGTTCTTCCAGCAAAGAGGCTTCTCGCTGGGTAGAACGCCGTTCGAGCATGTCGTGGCGTCGCCGTCGAGCAGAGCGGCGGCATTGCCGAGGGCGATAAAGGGACGATGCAGGCTCGCCTCGTTGAGACGTGCGCCTCGCCAGCCGACATAAACCGCCGTCACCTCGCGCCCGCAATGTTCGCGTTGGCCGGCGTTGCACCGGTCACGAACGTATCGCGCGACATGCGCCGCGTAAGCGCGAAGATCGGTGACATTGCCGTCTCCGATCGATGCGTCATGCCGCCAGCCGTGAATGAAGACGATGACGTAATTGCTATGCGTGACGAGATTTCCGAACTCGTCGGTGTGGACGCGCTTTTCGACCGATCTTAGATGCGCGGCCAATGCCTCGAGCTGGGAGATCGGCCGCCATTGACTCCGATCGATATAGCTCACGCGATCGGTCAACTCGCTCAGGGCAAAGCGCTCATGGGCGCCCTTGATCAGTTCGAACGGCTCGCCATCCTCCTTGAATTCGAGAAAAGCCAGCGTGTAGCCGAGCGCGTTCGATCGACGGCTGTCGTCGCCGTCAGAGGCAGGAACTTCGTGACGCTGTATCGCGCATTGAAATTTAGCGTCCCAATGACCGGCCTCGTCGTCAAGCGCCGCTACCTTTTCGTCATTGCCGTGAACGGCGAGAATAGTCCAAGCCGGCGATCGGTAGTTTCGCATTTCGTCGACCTGCATGTTGCAATCGGCCGACTGGGGATCAAGAACGCGATAGGCGTGGTCCTTCGGCGTGGAAACAGCCCAAGAGGTCACAAGAATCATGAGAAAGGCCAGGAACAGGAGACAAAGAAAGCCGATAACGACGCGCCAGATGAAATAAGCGACCCGACGCAAAGCTCTTATGACTTTAGGAGTGAACGAACGCAGCGAGGCGGTCATCGATGCGAGACTGGCGCTCATTCGAAGCCCCTGAGGATCACGTGACGGCAATCGCCTAAACAATATATGCTTATTGCAACGCGGCAACTCTGGCGCATTGAAAGCTGGGACGAAGCATGGCCGACACATATGATCTCATCGTCATCGGCGGCGGCCCCGGCGGCTATGTCGCCGCAATCCGCGCCGCGCAATTGGGGCTGAAGACCGCGGTCGTCGAGCGCGAACATCTTGGCGGCATTTGCCTGAACTGGGGCTGCATTCCGACGAAGGCGCTGCTGCGTTCGGCCGTAGTCTATCGGCTTGCGAAGGAAGGCGAACGGTTCGGCGTTTCGCAAGGCGCGCTGAACGCCGACGTCGCGCGCGTCGTCGCGCATTCGCGCGAAGCGGCGGCGCGACTCAATGGCGGCGTCGCCTTTCTTCTCAAGAAGAACAAGATCGATGTCATCTGGGGCGAGGCGACGATCGCCGCAAAGGGCGAGGTCCGGGTCAGCGCGCCGACAAAGGCGCCGATGCTCCCGCAACTGCCGGCGCCGAAAGCGACGCTCGGAGAGGGAGTCTATCGGGCGAAGCATATCATCATCGCAACCGGCGCCCGACCGCGCGTTCTTCCGGGTCTCGAGCCCGACGGACGTCTCATCTGGACCTATTTCGAAGCGATGAAGCCGGAAGCTTTCCCGAAAACGCTGCTCATCGTCGGCGCCGGCGCCATCGGCGTCGAATTCGCTTCCTTTTATCGGACGTTTGGCGTCGAGGTGATTCTCGTCGAAGCGCTGCCGCATATTCTGCCGAGCGAGGATGAAGAAATCGCCGCGCTGGCGCATCGATCGTTCAAGAAGCAGGGCGTCGACATTCGCGTCGCAACAACGGTGACGGGCGTCGAGAAAAAGGCCGATAGCCTCAACGTTACGCTGAAAGGCGCGGACGGGAAGCCGCAAACGCTCAACGTCGAACGGGCGCTTTCGGCGATCGGCGTTGTCGCCAATGTCGAAAATCTCGGGTTGGACGCGCTCGGCGTCGCCCTCGAGCGCGGCGTCGTCAGGATCGACGGATTAGGCCGCACCAATGTTGAGGGCGTTTACGCGATCGGCGACGTCGCGGGCGGCCCGATGCTCGCACATAAGGCGGAACATGAGGGGGTCTCCTGCGTCGAGGCGATCGCCGGACTGGACGCCCACGCGCTCGATAGATCGCGCGTGCCGGGCTGCACCTATTGTCACCCGCAGGTGGCTTCGGTCGGCCTGACCGAGGCAAAGGCGAAAGAACAGGGACTCGACGTCAAGATCGGTCGGTTTCCCTATCTCGCGAATGGCAAGGCGATCGCGCTCGGTGAACTCGAAGGCCTCGCGAAGACGATCTTTGACGCCAAGACCGGGCGGCTGCTCGGCGCGCATATTTTCGGGGTCGAAGCGACCGAGCTGATCCAGGGCTTCGTCATCGCGATGAATCTCGAGACGACCGAAGAAGAATTGATCCGCGCGATCTTTCCGCACCCGACCCTATCAGAAACGATGCATGAAAGCGTGCTCGCCGCCTTCGGCCGCGCGATTCACGTCTGAGGCGTTTGCGCGCGTCGATTTCCGAAGGCGAAGCGCGCTTCGCGCCGCGCCTCCTTTATAAATCAACGCCGCGTCGCCGCTTAGAGCCGAGGTTTTACGCAGCCTGCGGCAGCGCCGATTTCGCCTGCGCCACGATCGCCGCAAAGGCCTCGGGCTGATGGATGGCGAGTTCCGACAGAACCTTGCGATCGACTTCGACGCCCGCCTTGGCGAGCCCGTCGATGAAGCGCGAATAGGTCAGCCCGTGCGTCCGAACGGCGGCGTTGAGCCGCTGAATCCACAGCGCGCGGAACACGCGCTTTTTCGCCTTGCGGTCGCGCGTCGCATATTGCATCGAGCGATCGACCGCGGCCTTGGCGGCGCGGATCGTATTCTTGCGGCGGCCGTAGAAGCCTTTGGCGGCCTTGAGGGTCTTCTTGTGTTTGGCGTGAGCGGCGACGCCGCGCTTGACGCGAGCCATGACGAAACTCCTTTGCGGAAAAGTGCGGTGCTGCGGATCAGCCGTTCGGCAGGAAGTATTTCTTGACGTTGTCGCCGTCGGTCTTGAACAAGACGTTGGTGCCGCGCAGATTTCTGATCTGCTTGTTCGTCCGCTTGATCATGCCGTGGCGCTTGCCCTGCTGGGCGTAGACCACTTTCCCGGTGCCGGTGATCTTGAAGCGCTTTTTCGCGCCCGATTTCGTCTTCAGCTTGGGCATTTTGCTCTCCTGGGCCTTTGGCCCTTTGTTGTCTGCGCCGCATTGGACCCGTTCAACGGCGCCTTTTCGCGCGAGCGAAAGAACCGCCACGGCAGCCCATCACTGGCCGGGCGGTTCTGTAGAGCGCGGTTTATTGCCCAAGGCAGGGGAAAACGCAAGTCGGCGGAGGCTTGGGGGAGGTCCGGAGTAGACGGGAGCTGCGCTTCGCGACATAGTCGCGCCTGCCAAATAAAAGGGCACTATCGAGAACAAAGCGAGTAAGGCCGTCGCAGCGCGTCGTTAAACGCAAGAAATAGGACGTTCTTCTCCGCGGCTTGAAGAATAGTACGAAAGCGTTAGAAGTCTCTCGCTGGAAACGACTCCGGGGCGCATTATGAATATGCATGCATCTATGGGAACCGCGATTGCCGCGGAATGTCCGGTCAATTCTCACAATGAATGGGATCCGTTGGAGGAGATCATCGTCGGGCGCCTCGAAGGCTCGACCATTCCCTCGGATCATCCGGTCGTCACCTGCAACATTCCAGGCATGGCCGCCCGCGCCCAGTCGCTCGCCGCCGGTTTTCGCTTTCCGAAATTCATGATCGAGCCGGCGCAGCAGGAACTCGACGGCTTTGTCGCTCTGCTGGAATCGCTAGGGGTCACGGTGACGCGGCCGGACGCGGTCAATCACAAGGCCAAATTCTCGACGCCGCACTGGTCGTCGCGCGGCTTCTGCAATTCCTGTCCGCGCGATTCAATGCTGGTGATCGGCGACGAGATTCTCGAAACGCCGATGGCCTGGCCGTGCCGCTATTTCGAGACGCATAGCTATCGCGAAATCCTCAAGGACTATTTTCGCCGCGGCGCGCGATGGACGTCGGCGCCAAAGCCCCAGCTCACCGACGAACTCTTCGACCCTGACTTCAAATTGCCGGAGAAGGGCGAAGAGATCCGCTACATCCTCACCGAATTCGAGCCGGTGTTTGACGCCGCCGACTTCTTCCGTTGCGGCCGCGATATTTTCGTGACCCGCTCCAACGTCACCAATGCGATGGGCGTCGACTGGCTGCGCCGCCATCTCGGCGAGGGCTATCGCATTCACGAGATCAAGAGCCGCTGCCCCAATCCGATGCATATCGACACGACGATCCTGCCGCTGGGGCCGGGCCGCTTGCTGATCAATCCCGAGTATATCAATCCCGACGAACTGCCCGACATCTTGAAGAAATGGGACGTTCTCGTCGCGCCGGAGCCAGATCCGATCAACGACCGCATGCTCGCGATCACCTCGATGTGCGGCAAATGGCTCAGCATGAACATTCTGATGATCGATGAGAAGCGCGTCATCGTCGATCCGCATCACACCAATATGATGCGGCAGATGGAGAAATGGGGCTACGAGCCGATCCCCTGCGCGTTCCTGCATTATGCGGCGTTCGGCGGCGCCTTCCATTGCGCCACGCTCGACGTGCGCCGGCGCGGAACGCTCGAAAGCTATTTCTAATTCGAGCGGTCGCGATCCGTCTTTTCCGGCGCGCGTTTTGCGCGCCGGCGTGCAGCGGGCTCTGGATCGCTTCGCCTCCGGCTGACAAACGACAACTTACTTTGTCGCGCAATACCGACACGGACGCTGACCTGTTCGCGATCTGGGCTGGTTAAGGATCGACGCCGCCGAGCCGAAGGCCGATGATGCCCAATACGATCAGGCTGATCGATCCTAACCGCAGCACGGTCGTCGGTTCATTGAACAAATAGACGCCGACAAGCGTCGCCGCGGCGATGCTTGTGCCAGTCCACGCGGCATAGGCTGTGCCGGCCGGAATCGTCCTTACCGCAATGCCCAGGCATCCGACGCTCGCCGCCATGAAGAACACCATAATGAGCGAGGGCCACAGTCGCGTGAATCCGTTTGAATATTTCATCCCAACGAGCCAGCCGACCTCGCAGATGCTTCCGATAAAGAGGATGATCCAGTCCATCTAACCGTCCCTAGTATGCCGTTGTCGTCGCCGTGATTCGCCTCGGGCGGACTTGTCGGTTTTGTGGCCCCCGGCGTCAAGGACCGCGGTCCTGCGCCGCAGGCCAATTTGCATTGCGCTCGCTGCCGCCCACATAGGCCGCAAGGAGCCGTTGTCATGAGAAAAATTATCGGCGTTTACCCCGCCCCAGACTCTATGCACTGGGTCGGCGACGGCTTCCCCGTCCGTTCGCTGTTTTCGCATCACGAACATGGCGCGCGGGTGAGCCCCTTTCTGCTGTTCGACTATGCCGGACCGTTTGACTTTCCGCCAACCGCCAAGCGCCGCGGCGTCGGGGCCCATCCGCATCGCGGCTTCGAGACCGTGACGATCGTCCTAGAGCGCTTCCCGATCACATGGAATCATGTGATCGATAAGGAATCGCTCAAAATCAAAACGTTGGAGCAGGTTCTCATCGAAAAAGTCTGTCAACTTTTTCGGAACCTGCTCTAGACGGCGAAGTCGCGCATCGCGACTCGACCGGCGCCGGCGGACTCATCGGCCCCGGCGACGTGCAGTGGATGCGCGCCGCCTCTGGCGTGGTTCACGAAGAGTATCATTCCGAAAGCTTCGCCAGGTCGGGCGGACGATTCGAGGTCGTGCAGCTTTGGGTCAATCTGCCGGCGCGCGAGAAGATGAGTCCGCCGCGCTACCAAACCCTCCTCGACAAGGACATTCCGCGCGTCGATCTGCCTGACGACGCCGGGCTCGTTCGCGCCATCGCCGGCGAATTCGATGGCCGGCGCGGTCCGGCGCAAACGGCGACGCCGATCGATCTTTGGGATGTGCGCATCGACGCCGGAAAGAGCGCCCGATTCACGCTGCCGGATGGCCGCACGGCCGTTGTCGCGGTGCTTGAGGGGACGGTAGAGGTCAATGGCGAGAAGGTCGCCCGCGCAACGGACGTCGTGGTGTTTGAAGATGAAGGCGGCGACATCGCCTTCGAGGCCAACAATGACGCGAAGCTGATCCTCATGAGCGGCGAACCGATCGACGAGCCAGTGGCGCAACAGGGTCCGTTCGTGATGAACACGCAGGACGAATTGCGCCAGGCGTTCGTCGATTACCAATCGGGCCGCTTCGGCGCCATCACGCCGCAGAGCGCGTAGCGCAAGGCGCTATGCCCGGCGCGGCGCCAATCTCAGCTCTTCGATCGTCGCCGCGAGAGAAGAAAACTCCACGGGCTTGGTGAGGAATGCGTCGACTCCTGCGGCGCGGGCGGCGCGTTCGTCCTCCTCACGCGCACTGGCGGTCAGCACCAATATCGGCGTGCGCGGGACGCCTGCGCGCGCCTCGGCTTCCCGAATGCGAAGGCT
Organism: Alphaproteobacteria bacterium; assembly: GCA_016869435.1. Lineage (GTDB taxonomy): Bacteria > Pseudomonadota > Alphaproteobacteria > Rhizobiales > Beijerinckiaceae > Methylocystis. The sequence goes on from VGEB01000077.1 coordinate 12,264, forward strand.
CGCCTCGCATCCATCGAAATCGGGCATAAAGAGATCCATGACGATCACGTCATAGGGCGCGCCCGCGCCCTCGATCGCTTCACGGGCGCGCGCGAGCGCTAGCGCGCCGCTTTCCGCGCGAGTGACTTTCGCGCCGAGCTTCGCCAGATGACGCACGAGGATGAGAGCGTTGATCTCGTTGTCTTCAGCGACCAGCGCATTTACCCCGGCGAGCGCTTGCGATCTTGCGCCCTCTTCGCTCGCCGGCGCCCTGGCGCTTTCTTGCGAGAGGCGGGCGATCAGCGACGCGATCCGCACCGGCTTCACCAGCCAGCCGTCGAAGTCGCGTAACGCCTCTTCGCCGAAAGCGCGCCGTTCAAGCGGCGAGAAGAGCAGGAACAGCCGTCGCGCCTGCGCCGCGCGCGCATGATTCGCCAGCTCGGCGGTCATCTGCGTCCCCAGGGCGCAATCGACGATGACGGCGTCGAACGGCTTTTCGCGGCGGCTTTGCAAGGCCTCCGCCGCGTCCCCCGCGGAAACGATCTCCGCCTCGGCGCCGGCGTAGCGCAAGCTCTCCGCAAGGTACGGCGCTTCAAAAACGCTTTGCGCGACGATCAACGCGTTGAGGCCGAATAGAGGGACCGAAGCGACCTCTTCGGCGAGCGGCGGCGCCGGCAGCGTAAAGACGAAAACCGAGCCCTTGTCGGATGATTCGACCAGCGCGAGCGCACCGCCCAGTCGCGCGACCAGGCGGCTGGAGATCGCGAGCCCGAGGCCCGCGCCTGCGCGTGGATGGTTCTCGGAAGGATCAGCCTGCTCGAATTCCTCGAAGATCACTTCGCGCGCCTCATCCCGCACCCCTGGTCCGGTGTCGCACACGGCGAAACGCAGCCGCGCGCCGTCGCGCGCGACCCGCAGGCCGACGCCGCCGCGTTCGGTGAATTTCACCGCGTTGCCGATGAGGTTGAGCAGCACCTGCCGCAAGCGCGCCGGATCGCTCACAATCTGCCGGGGCGCGTCGGGCGCGATCACGCTGGCGAGCTCCAGGCCTTTCGCCAAGGCGCGGGGCGCCATCAGTTCGACGACGCTTTCGACAAAAGGGGCGAGCGCAAAGGTCTCGCAGCGCAGCTCGAACCTGCCGGCTTCGATCTTGGAAAAATCCAGAATGTCGTCGATGAGCTGAGAGAGCGAACGACTCGAATCGCCGATCGCTTCGACATAGCTCGCCTGTTCGGCGGTCAGCTCGGTCATGGCGAGCAGCTGCGCCAGCCCCATGACGCCGTTCAGCGGCGTGCGGAACTCGTGACTGACCGCCGCCAGAAAGCGCGACTTGGCGAGGCTTGCGGCCTCCGCGCGGTCTCGGGCGACGGCGGCGGCGCGCAACTCCCAGATTTCGTCGCGCAGCGATTCAAGTTCGGATTCGACCTGTTCGCGGCCGCGCCTGCGCAAAGCAATGAAAATCGATGCGGCGAGAAGCAGTATGGCAAGCTGCGCCGCGGCCAAAATCGCAAGATGGTCTAATGACATAGGCCCATCATCAGGCAGCAAGCCGCCCCGACGCAAGCCCCGCCCGATAGGAAAGCGCCTCGGCGAGATGCGGTCTGCCGACGGAGTCGGCGCCGTCGAGATCGGCGATCGTGCGCGCCAGCTTCAACACCCTGTGAAAGCCGCGCGCCGTGAGGCCGAAGCGCTCGGACGCGTCGCGAATCAGCGCCGCTCCCCGCGCGTCGAGACGCGCCGCGCGCTCGATCACCGCTGCGGGCGCGGCGGCGTTGGTCGCAACCGCCGGCAGGGAGAGGGCGTCGTAGCGGGCGCGCTGAACTTCTCGGGCGCGCGCGATGCGATCCGCAACCTGCCGCGAATTTTCGCTCGGCGGCGGCAGCACGAGATCGGCGGCGGTCACCGCGGGAACTTCGATCTGCACGTCGAAACGGTCGAGCAGCGGTCCTGACAGCCGCGCCTGATATTGCGCGACGCAACGCTCGTTGGGCTGGCGTTTGCAGGCGTAGCCGGGGTCCGTCGCATGGCCGCAACGACAGGGATTCATCGCCGCGACGAGTTGAAAGCGCGCCGGATAGACGGCGCGGTGATTGGCGCGCGACACCGCGATTTCGCCGGTCTCGAGCGGCTGGCGCAGGCTGTCGAGGACCTGGGGCTGAAACTCCGGCAATTCGTCGAGAAAGAGCACGCCGTGATGCGCGAGCGAAATCTCGCCCGGCCGCGCATGGGTCCCTCCGCCGACCAGCGCCGGCATGGAGGCGGAATGATGGGGCGCGCGAAAGGGCCGCCGGTCGGTCAATTCGCCACCGGCGATCTGCCCCGCCACCGAATGAATCATCGAGACTTCGAGCAATTCGCGCGGCGTCAGCGGCGGCAGGATCGACGGCAGCCGCGCCGCGAGCATCGATT
>VGEB01000078.1 GCA_016869435.1 Alphaproteobacteria bacterium
CCAATCTCGCAAAGCTCGATGACGACGAGATCGCCTTGAACCGCAAGGGCGAGTCCAAAGACGCCAAGGGCTACGCCGCAGTCCATTTCGCGCGCCGCGTTGCGGAAACCCGCGGTAAGGTGACCGCTGCGGACCTCGACGCGGTCAAGCGCGCCGGCTACAGCGACGCGCAGGTCGTGGAGATCACGCTCGCCGTCGCGCTGAACTTCCTGACCAATCTCGTCAATAACGTCGCCGAAACGGACATCGATTTCCCGGCCGTGCATCCGTTCCGCGCGGCCGCCTGAAGCCCTGCGTTTCATCGTCCGTCTTAGGGCCAACGCGGCGGCCCGGGTGTTCCGCCGGGCCGCCGAGCTCCCTTCACACGTCGAGCAATTCCGATGAAGACCATCGTTCAAGATCGAGCCCGATGCGCGCGATCCCGAAATTTCGCCCTTCGGTGGGCGATCGCCGCCGCGCTGGCGACCTCTCCCGCATCCTCCGCGTTCCTATCGGAATCCGAAAGCTATTCCGTTCAGCAAGTCGCCTACGGAGCCGTCAACGTCGACGGGTTGAAGATCGCCTACCGCGAGGCGGGCGATCCGAAGAGTCCGAAGCTCGTCCTGCTGCACGGCTTTCCCGCGTCGTCGTCGAGGACAATCTGGACTTCATCGCAAGCCGCATGAAGCGGTTCTACGACGAGCGCTTAGCCGCCAGATGACGCTTTGCGTCCGGCGCGACAGGCGCCGGGCGATCTCTCCTCAACGCCAACACCGAGAACCGAAAATGACTCAGAGACCGCCAATTCCCCCGTTCACCGAAGAAACCGCCCGCCTCAAAGTGCGCGCCGCCGAAGACGCGTGGAACGGGCGCGATCCTGCAAAGGTGGCGCTGGCCTATACGCCAGACAGCAGCTGGCGCAACCGTTCGGAGTTTCTCAACGGCCGCGCGGAAATCGAAGCTTTCCTCAAGCGCAAATGGACGAAAGAGCTCGAATACCGGCTGATCAAGGAGCTCTGGGCCGTCGCCGGCGATCGCATCGCGGTGCGCTTCGTTTACGAAAGCCGTGACGCTGACGGCCAGTGGTGGCGCAGCCACGGTAATGAGAATTGGCGTTTCGACGCCGACGGCTACATGGCGGAACGCCATGCGAGCATCAATGACATTCCGATCACGGAGGAGCAACGCCTCTTCCGTTGGCCGCAAGGCCGCCGGCCGGACGATTATCCCGGACTGATCGAGCTTGGGCTCTGAGTGCGAGGGAAGCAGCGATGAATCTCCTTGGCGGCGCCTCGGCCACGTAAAGCCCCAGACGGTTTTGTCCGTCCAGGAACCGATAAATTAACTGGGTTCCGTGCGGCTCTCAGCAATGGCGCGGTCGGCTACAACATCCAGGCCAAGTGATGCCGATGCGTCGGCTCCGGGGCCCCTCATCCCGAACAACAGTCTCGTCACTCGGAATTTCCTGATCACTGCGACGCAGATCAGGATGGTCAAGATCGCCGACGTGGTCATGACGATGAGATACTTCTCCCACATGCCGCTGGAAGTCTGCTCTATCTGATATGCCACGACGACGATGATGGCTTGATGCAGAATATATATTGGCAACAACAATTCATTGGTTCCAGCGAGAACCGGACGGCCACGATTGAGAACGCGATAGGCTGAGCCGATCAGCGCCAAGACCCAGCGCCAGCCGGCGAAGGCGTGCAACGCCCCGAGCCACGACGGCTTGTATTGTCCATACGCCACTGGACCTTGATTATAAACGCGCCACAACAGCAGGACCGTGCCAAAGACCGCGAGCGCAAGGGCGAGGAGCGCGCTTTGCTTCACAACCTCAACTGCTGTCGGCAATTTGGTGAGAATGAGCCCGTAGACGAAGAAAATCGGATAGGCCAGCATGTTCCAGCCGCCAAGTCCAACATTGCCGAACGCCCATTCGATAATGGCGATGGGAATCGCGAGCGAAAAGATCGCGCCGGGGCAAGCGATCCATCGATCTAGGCGGTCAGCCGACGACGCTCGTGAATTTTGTGGTCAAGCACGCCAAAAAGCTCGTGCCGGAGTGGAGCATCCCAGGCGCGGTCGATTTTCGCGCCGCTCTGCGACGAGGCGCGCTCGGCTCATTCGCGCCTCCCGCGATAGAGCCGGATGACATCGCCTTTCTGCAATATACTGGCGGGACGACGGGCGTGCCCAAGGCGGCGATGCTGACGCATCGCAACATCGTCGCCAATATTCAGCAGCACCATGCACACTTGAGCGCAGTGCTAGGGGATGGACAAGACGTCGTGATTACGGCGATCCCACTCTTCCATATCTATGCGCTGACCGTCTGTTGCCGGCTGGCGATCAAAATCGGCGCGGCCAATGTGCTGATCTGATCGTCAATCCGCGCGACATCGGCGGTCTCGTGAGAGAACTCGCCAAATACAGGTTCACCTGTTTTGCTGGCGTCAGCACGCTGTTCAAGGCGCTTTGCGACAATCCTGAATTCAGTCGACTGGACTTCACAAGCTTACGTATTGCAGCATCGGGCGGATCGGCGCTGCAAGAAGCCGTCGCGCAAAAATGCCAAGCGATCACCGGCAAAACTCTGATCGAAGCCTACGGCCTGACTGAGGCCTCCCCAGTCGTCACGTGCAACCCCACCGATCTGGCGGAGTTCAATGGATCGTGCGGCGTGCCTATTCCATCGACAGACATCGCCATCAGGAACGAAGACGGCGCGGATCTGCCGATTGGCGAAGCCGGAGAATTGTGCGTGCGCGGCCCGCAAGTCATGAAGGGCTATTGGAACAGGCCCGACGAGACGGCGAGAGTCATGACCTCTGACGGCTACTTGCGAACCGGCGACATCGCGACCATCGACGAGAAGGGCTTTGTGCGCATTGTTGATCGAAAGAAAGATATGATCAATGTCTCTGGCTTTAAGGCGTATCCCAGCGAGGTCGAGGAAGTCCTTTTGAGACATCCGGGAGTTCAGGACGTCGACGTCGTAGGCATTCCCGATCCAGTTTCCGGAGAGCGGGTCAAAGCGATCGTCGTCAGGTGACGAGATGTGTCGTTAACGCAGGTCGAACTCGAGGCGCACTGTCGCAAATATCTTATCCGCTATAAGCTCCCACATGTTATTGAGTTTCGAAACGAGCTGCCGAAAACGAGCTTGGGCAAGGTTTTGCGGCGCGCCTTGCGCGAAGCGGCGCCCGAGCCTCGGAGCTTGTGATCTTACGGAGGCGTTGGGATGCCTGTCCACAATGCCGAAATCGCCGAGATGTTCGACCAGACGGCGGAGCTCCTCGAGATCAAAGGCGACAATCCGTTCCGCACGAGAGCCTATCGCCGCGCCGCACGAGTGCTCGAGGGCTTGCCAAAAAGCGCGGCGGCGATGCTCAGCGCGGGCGAAGACCTCGCGGAGCTTCCCGGGATCGGCCATGATCTGGCGGGCAAAATCGCCTCGATTGTCGCGACGGGCAAATTCGACGTGCTTCAGTCGCTGAAGCGCGAGCTTCCGGGCGACCTCGGCGAAATCGTAGCAATCCCCGGTCTCGGACCGAAACGGGTCAAAGTTTTGATCGACGAGCTTGGCGTCAGATCGATTGAGGACATCTGCCGCGCCGTCAAATCGGGCCGCTTGGGCGAGCTTCGCGGCTTCGGGCCCAAGCTCCAACAGAATATCGCGGCGGCGATCGCCAAGCCGATCGCGGTGAAACGCTTCAAACTGCCCTTCGCCGAAGCGGAAGCGACAGCCCTGATCGATTGGCTACGGCCGAGCCTTGAAGGCGGCCGTATCGTTGTGGCGGGAAGCTTCCGACGCCGGCGCGATACCGTTGGCGACTTGGATGTTCTCGCGACGAGCGCCGATGCGACCGCCGTTGGCGACAGGCTGACGCAATATGAGAATGTCGCGCAAGTGGTCGCACATGGTCCGACCCGAGCGACCGTCATTCTGCGCTCAGGCCTTCAGGTCGACCTGCGCGTCGTAAAGGAGGAAAGCTACGGCGCTGCGCTGCTCTATTTTACCGGCTCCAAGGCGCATAACATCGCCTTGCGAAATATCGCCGTCGATCGCGGTTGGAAGCTCAACGAATACGGCCTCTTCAGCAAAACCAAGTCGATCGCCGGCGCAACCGAAGTGGAAATTTACAAGAAGCTCGGACTTCAATTCGTCCCCCCGGAATTACGCGAAGACCGTGGCGAGATCGCGCTGGCGCAAAGGAACGCGCTGCCCAAACTCGTGCAATTGGCGCACATCCGCGGCGACCTCCATGTCCATTCGAATTGGAGTGATGGCGATGCGCCGATCGCGGAGATGGCGCAAGCGGCGCAAGAGCGCGGCTACGAATATATGGCGCTGACCGATCACAGCCGGCGCGTGACTGTCGCTCATGGGCTGGACCGCGCGCGCCTGCTGCGCCAAATCAAAGAAGTCGATCGCCTGAACGCTAAGATGGGCGGGTTTACCGTGCTGAAGGGCGTCGAAGTTGACATCCTCGCCGATGGCGAGCTCGACCTGCCCGATGACGTTTTGTCACGCCTTGATGTCGTCGTCGCGGCCGTTCACTACAAATTCGATCTTCCGCGCGAAAAGCAGACGGAGCGGATTCTGCGCGCGTTGGATAATCGCCATGTGTCGATCCTGGCGCATCCAACGGGTCGCCTTATCGACCAACGTCCGCCTTTCGAGCTCGACCTGGAGCGAATTATGATGGCCGCCAAGGAACGCGGCTGTGCTTTGGAGATCAACGCGCAGCCCGACCGCTTGGACCTCACTGACCTAGCCGCCAAGGCGGCGAAAGAGCTTGGAGTGCGAATAGCGATTTCAACCGACGCGCATTCAACGGCCAATCTCGCATGCATGCGCTTTGGCGTCGACCAGGCGCGCCGTGGCTGGCTTGGGGCTGACGACGTCATTAACACGCGCTCGCTGGCGGAGCTGAAGAGATTGCTCAGACGTTAGCCGCGCCCCAATGATGCATGGCGAGTCCCCGAAAAAGGCTTAAGGCGTCTTGCCCGTCAAATGGTTGTTCAATAAGCTCGACTCGCGGGCGCCACGTGAATGGGCGCCGCAAGAGGCCGTGAATTTTGCGGCAGAGGCCTGCCGGCTGCAGAAATCATCGAATGCGCGCCCCTGACGACTCCGCCCGTTACGCGACGATCCACAAGGATCGCGGTTCTTTTATGGTTCCGCCTAACCTTGCCGACTACGAGGCGGCGCGGGCGACGTTCACCTGGGAGGCGGCGCGCAAGGGCTTGAGCGGCTTGCCGAGAGGAAGAGGCCTAAACATCGCCCATGAGGCGGTGGACCGACACGCCTGCAGTGCACGAGCGAACCGAGTCGCCCTTCGGTGGTTAGGCAAGAATGGAGAACATCGCGACTACAGCTATCGCGAACTCGCGCTCGCCACCAATCGCTTCGCGAATGCATTGCGGTCCCTTGGGGTCAATTCGGGTGACAACATCTTCGTTCTGCTAGGCCGCGTCCCGGAGCTCTATGTGGCCATCCTGGGCGCGTTGAAGATGAAATGCGTGGCTTCGCCGTTGTTCTCGGCCTTTGGACCGGAGCCGGTCGTGACCCGCATGGACATCGGCGACGCGCGCGTCCTTGTTACGACCGAGGCGCTGTATCGCCGCAAAGTCGAGGGAGTGCGCGACAGGCTGCCCGGGCTTGAACATGTCATCCTCATCGACGCCGCGGAGGCCGAAGGCGCCCACTCCTGGCATGGGCTCACGCAAGCGGCGTCGGATGTTTTCGAGATAGCGCCCACTGATCCGCAAGAGCCCGCGCTGCTACACTTCACCAGCGGAACGACCGGCCGCCCCAAGGGCGTCATACATGTGCACGAAGCGGTCGTAACGCATTACGCGACCGGTCTCTATGCGCTGGATCTTCACGACGACGATCGCTTCTGGTGCACGGCGGACCCGGGTTGGGTCACCGGCACGAGCTATGGCGTCATCGCGCCTCTGACCCATGGCGTGACAAATATCGTCGTCGAGGCGGAATTTGATGCTCCGACTTGGTATGGCCTGCTCGCGCAGGAGCGGGTCACTGTCTGGTACACCGCGCCTACCGCCATTCGCATGATGATGAAGCTGGGCGTTGACGTCGTGAAGAATTACGATCTTGCCGCCTTGCGCTTCGCCGCCAGCGTTGGAGAGCCGCTGAACGCGGAGGCAGTCGTGTGGGGCGTGGAAGCGTTCGGACTGCCGTTTCATGACAACTGGTGGCAGACGGAGACGGGGGGCATCATGATCGCTAACTTCGCGTCCATGGACATTAAGCCCGGCTCAATGGGACGGCCATTACCCGGTGTGGAAGCGGCGATCGTCAAGCGAGGGGTGGACCACGAGTTCGAAATTATCAAGGCTTCTGGAGAAGAAGGCGAACTTGCCCTGAGAAGCGGCTGGCCGTCTATGATGCGTGGCTATCTTCATGAAGAAGCCCGCTATCAAAAGTGTTTCGTTGATGGATGGTATCTCACGGGCGATTTGGCGCGCTGCGACGCCGACGGCTATTATTGGTTCGTGGGACGCGCTGATGACGTGATCAAATCGTCGGGCCATCTTATAGGCCCCTTTGAAGTCGAAAGCGCGCTTATGGAGCATCCGGCCGTCTCCGAAGCAGCGGTTATCGGCAAACCGGATCCGATCGCTGGCGAAATTGTCAAAGCTTTCGTCGCCTTGAAGCTTGGCTTCGTTGCAGACGAAGCTATGCGCAAGGCCCTGCTTGGACATGCTCGCAAGAGGCTCGGCGCCGCCGTAGCGCCGAAAGATATCGAATTCCGCTCCAATCTCCCGAAGACCCGTAGCGGCAAGATCATGCGGCGTCTACTCAAGGCCCGCGAACTCGGCCTGCCCGAAGGCGATCTTTCGACTCTCGAGAGCGATGAGCGATGACCAGCAAGGTTCATCTTGATCACGCGCATTTATTGCATCTCCTGAAGGCGATGATCCGCATCAGGCGCTTCGAGGCCAAATGCGTCGAGCTATATCAGGCGCAGGAAATTCTCGGCTTCCTGCACCTTTACGACGGCGAGGAGGCGGTTTCTGTGGGCGTCATCGAGGCGCTTACGCCGCAAGACGCTATCATCGCCACCTATCGCGAACATGGACAGGCGCTTGCTCGCGGCGTGGATCCCGGTTGTCTCATGGCCGAAATGATGGGCAAGCTCAACGGTTGCTGCCGCGGCCGCGGCGGCTCCATGCATTTCTTTGATCGCTCGCATCGATTCTATGGCGGCAACGCCATTGTCGGCGGCGGCTTGCCTTTGGCGCTCGGCGTCGCGCTCGCCGATAAGATGCAGGGACGATCCTCGGTGACGGCCTGTTTTTTTGGCGAGGGCGCTGTCGACGAGGGCGAATTCCACGAAACGCTCAATCTGGCCAAGCTCTGGCGTCTGCCTATTCTCTTTGTCTGCGAAAATAATCGCTATTCAATGGGCATGGCGGTCGAGCGCGCGGAAGCTGACATCGACTTCGTGCACAAGGCATCGGGTTATAGAATTGCTGGCGAGAAAGTCGATGGCATGGACGTGGTCGCGGTCGAGAGCGCGGCAAAAAACGCCGTCGATCGAGTTCGTAGCGACAGCGAGCCCTATTTCCTCGAATGTCAGACTTATCGCTTTCGCGCGCATTCCATGTTCGACGCGCAGCTTTACAGATCCAAGGACGAGGTGGAAGAGTGGCGGAAGAAGGGCCCGATCCTTCGCTTTCGGACTTGGTTGGAAGCCAACCGCTTAATCAAGGCGGAAGAGCTTTCCACAATTGAAGAAGCGGTCGAAAAGGAAATCGCGGCGGCGGTCGCTTTCGCGGCGGCCGGCGGCCTCGAGCCGGTATCGGAAATTGACCGTTTCGTCACGATGGAGGCGATCCCTTCGTGAGCGCTCCGCAAACCAACCCCACCGCCACGCGCATAACTTATCGCGAGGCCTGCAAACAAGCGCTTCGTGAGGCGCTGCTCGCCGATTCGCGCGTCTTCTTAATGGGAGAAGATATTGGCCGCTATGGCGGCTGCTACGCCGTGACGAAGGGACTGTTAAAGGAATTTGGCGAGGAGCGCATTCGCGACACGCCGCTCTCAGAGAGCGCCTTCGTCGGCGCAGGCGTTGGCGCGGCCATGGCGGGGATGCGGCCGATCGTTGAAATTATGACTGTGAATTTCAGCCTGCTCGCGCTGGATCAGATTCTCAACAATGCCGTGACTATTCCGCATATGTCGGGCGGCCAGTTCGCGATCCCCCTTGTGATTCGCATGGCCACCGGCGGGGGACGGCGCGTCGCCGCTCAGCACTCGCGAAGCCTCGAGGGCTGGTATGCGCATATCCCCGGTTTGCGTATCCTGACGCCCGCGACCGTCGAGGATGCGCGCTTCATGCTGAAGGGCGCGCTCGCGGACCCCAATCCAGTGATTATTTTCGAGCACGTCATGCTCTACAACATGGAGAGCGATCTTTCCTCCGACGTGACGGAGGTCGACATCGCGCGCGCCATGACCCATCGCCCCGGACGAGATGTTAGCCTGATCACTTATGGCGGCAGTCTATCCAAGGCGTTGCAGGCGGCAGACGCGCTTGCGGCCGATGGCATTGAAGCGGAAGTGATCGATCTACGCGTGCTCAGGCCGCTCGATACGAAAGCGATCCTCGAGTCGGTCTCAAAGACGAGACGCTGCGTCATTATTGATGAGGGCTGGCGCAGCGGTTCGATCTCCGCCGAAATAGGCATGCGCATCGTTGAGGAAGCTTTTTTCGAACTCGACGCGCCCTTGCGGCGCGTATGCTCGCGAGAGGTCCCCATTCCCTATGCCGCTCATCTCGAAGACGCTTGCCTGCCGCAGACTGCAACGATCGTGGCCGCGGCGCGCGAACTCGTCCGTCCCACATGAGCGAGTTTAAGATGCCGGCGCTCGGCGCCGACATGGAGGCGGGAACGCTCGTCGAGTGGCTCGTAAAGCCTGGTGATCGCGTCAACTCGGGCGACGTCATCGCTGTCGTCGAGACCCAAAAAGGCGCGATCGAGGTCGAAGTCTTCCAGACCGGCGTTCTCTCAGACATTCTGGTTCCGGTTGGCGAACGCGTTCCGGTCGGCACGGTGCTTGCGCAGATCGACGGCGCAGAGCGCGCCACGCCAGCGCCCGCCGCCGAACCTGTCATCACCCCGCCGCCGATTGTAGCGCCGCGCAAGACGCCGCCGCTTAGAGCAGTCGTCGCGCCCCGTGTCGGAAGATTAAAGGTCACGCCCGCAGCGCGGCGGCGCGCGGCGGCGCTAAATGTAGATATCGCAACCATCGTGACGGGAAGCGGTGTCGAAGGCTCGATCCGGCTTGCCGATGTCGAATCGGCCGGGGCCGCGCCAGTTCGGGCGGCGGCGAAAAGAGGCCTTGATCTTTCCCAGATGCGAAAAGCGATTGCCGCTGCGATGAGCCGTTCCAAGCGGGAAATTCCACACTATTACCTTACAGAAACGGTCGACCTGAGCGCAGCTTCAACCTGGATCGAGCGCTTCAACGTCGACAAGCCGCCAGTCGAACGCATTTTGCCGGCCGTGCTCTTCCTCAAGGCGGCGGCGCTCGCCTTGCGCGAGCAGCTGCGGCTCAATGGCGCCTATGAGAACGACGCTTTCGTCCCTTCTTCGAACATCCACGTCGGCTGGGCGATTTCGCTGCGAGGCGGCGGGCTGATCGCGCCGGCCATTCGCGACGCCGATAAGAAATCGCTTGCAGAATTGATGGGGGCGATGCGCGACCTCGTCGAACGCGCGCGCCGCGGGAATTTGCGCAGCTCGGAACTCACTTCGCCTACAGTTACCGTCACGAACGTCGGCGATCGAGGCGCTGAGTCGGTGACGGGGATTATCTATCCTCCACAGGTCTCAATCGTCGGATTTGGCCGAGTCGTCGCGCGACCCTGGGTCGTCGATGGGCGCATCGAGAGTCGTCCGCTCGTCACCGTCACTCTCGCGGCCGACCACAGGGCAACGGATGGCCACATCGGCGGCTTGTATCTCGCCGCGGTCGCCCGTCTCTTGCAGGAGCCGGAAAAACTATGACCGACGCCGAAATCAGAGCGCTCATTTTGGAGCTGATCGGCGAAATCGCGCCGGAAGCGGATCTCGCTTCGGCGCGCGATCAAGACGACCTTCGCGAAGCCTTCGATCTCGATTCGATGGATTTCGCCAATTTCGTCGTCGCCCTTCATGATCGACTGGGGGTCAATATTCCCGAGGTCCACTACAATCGGCTCTTCACGCTCGAGCGTGCAATCGACTACCTGCGCGATGCCGTCGCGCAATGAAAATGGAACCATGAGTTGCGCACCGCGTCAGAATGTCCGGCGTCACGTGGCGCCGACGGCCCGTCTTTACGCCGATAGTCGAACTGGCAACCGTTGGGCTCCCCACAGACCTGGGTTCGGCTCGAACACGCCGCCGCAAGCTGCGCCGCATTTCGCACAACGTCCGTCGGCCGTCAGCGCCCATGACGTGATGTCATACCAGTCGCGGCCGATCAGCCGCTCGCCGCACTCATGGCAATAGGTGCTCTGCCCGGCCTCGTCATGCACATTGCCCATATAGACATAGCGAAGGCCGTTCTTGAGAGCGATGTCGCGTGCGACTTGCAGTGTCGACACCGGCGTCCGCGAAACGTCCCGCATCCGCCAGTCGGGATGGAAGGCCGAAAAATGCAAAGGCGTGTCAGGCCCTAGCCGTTCACGAACCCAGTTGGTCAACGCCTTGATTTCGGCCGGCGAGTCGTTTTTCCCCGGGATCAACAGCGTCGTGATCTCGAGCCAACATTTGGTCTGATGTTTCACATATTGAAGCGTCTCGAGGACGAGCCCCAGTTCGGCCGAGCATAGCGCTCTGTAAAAATCCTCGGTGAAGGCCTTTAGGTCGATATTCGCCGCGTCCATCGCGCCGAAAAACTCCTTGCGAGCTTCGGGCGTGATGTAGCCTGCCGTCACCGCCACGGTCTTGAGATCCGCCTCATAGCAGGCCGCCGCGACGTCGACGGCGTATTCGAGGAAAATCACCGGGTCGTTATAGGTGAAGGCGACAGATCGGGCGCCCAGCTCCTTGGCGGCCCGAGCGATCGCTTTGGGGGAGGCTTGGTCCTGAAGCCGATCGAATTCCGTCGCCTTCGAGATGTCCCAGTTCTGACAAAACTTGCAGGTCAGATTGCAGCCAGCGGTGCCAAACGACAGCACCGGCGTGCCCGGCAGAAAATGGTTGAGTGGCTTCTTCTCGATGGGATCGACGCAGAAGCCTGACGAGCGCCCATAGGTAGTGAGAACTATCTCGTCGCCTTGGCGGGCGCGCACAAAGCACAAGCCGCGCTGACCTTCGTGCAGCTTGCAAAAACGCGGACAGAGATCACATTGGATACGGCCGTCCTCAAGTTCATGCCAATAGCGGGCGGGAACTGAAGACATCGAGGAGCGGTCAAGAGCTATTGTCGCATTCATGACGCCTAAATGGCGACGCCGAACGCGCGATTAAAGGGGCGGCGATGACGCGGATATCGTGGCAAGAGGCGATCAGACCGGCGGCGGTGGCGGGGATGTTTTATCCGGCCGACCCAGCCGCGCTGCGATCCAACGTCGATAAATTGCTGGCGGACGCCGGCGGGTCTCGTCCGATGGGTTCTGGCGCTCACGCCTTGAACGTCATGCCCTTCGCCAACGAGATGAGCGAACACAGCGATGACGACGCCGGATGCTGAGTACACGGATTGGAGCGATCTGGCTCGTTTCGTGGATGAATTTCTTGCAGCGACGCAACCTGGGGGAATGAAAGGCGCCGAGGAGCTGCAAGCAAAAAAATTAAGTCAGCCAAATGCAAGTCCCGGGAGATACAAAGGGCCTTAGCCTCTTGGCAACGAACTCGCACTGTTGGCAAAGTGGGTGTTCGATCGAATCACTACAGCCCTATTTGCGGATCGACCGAATGGAGCGGAACTGGCTTAAAAGCTACCCGGCCGGCGTTCCGGCAGAAGTCGATGTCGACATCTTTCGCTCGATCCCGGACCTGTTCGCGCGGAGTGTCGAAAAGTACGCTGTTAAGACAGCTTTGATTCACATGGGCGCCGCGCTGACCTATGCAGAGGTCGAGCGGGGATCGCGCGACTTTGCCGCTTTTCTGGCCGAAGGACTCAAACTTGAAAAAGGCGCGCGCATCGCACTGATGATGCCGAATGTGCTGCAATACCCGGTGACTCTACTCGGCGCGCTGCGGGCAGGCCTCGTGGTTGTAAATTGCAATCCGCTCTACACGGCGCGGGAACTTGAGCGCCAACTCAGCGATTCGGGCGCAAGTGCGATTGTGGTGATCGAAAATTTTGCCTCGGTCGTCGAGGCAGCGCTGCCCAAAACTGAAATCAAGTATGTCGTCACGACGCAACTTGGCGATTTGTTCGGCTGGCCAAAGCGGACGCTCACGAATTTCGCAATCAAGTATGTCAAACGGCTGACGCCCGCCTGGCGGATTGGCGGCGCGGTTCCTTTGCGCGCGGCGTTGCGGCAGGGAGCCTCGCTCACATGGTCGGCTCCGACAATTGCGCCGGACGACCTAGCCTTCTTGCAATATACCGGCGGCACAACTGGCGCGCCAAAGGGCGCGATGCTAACGCAGCGAAACATCGTCGCTAATCTTGTCCAGCATCACGCGCAGCTAAGCAAGGTCCTTGGAGACGGCGACGACATCGTTGTCACGCCAATACCGCTGTTTCACATTTATGCGCTGACCGTCGCCTGTCTGCTCACGATCAAGATCGGCGGAGCCAATGTGCTCATCACCAATCCACGCGACATTCCGGGCCTCGTCAGAGAACTCGCCAAACACAGATTTACTTGCTTTCCTGGTGTGAACCCGTTGTTCCGGGCACTGGTCGAAAACCACGATTTTGCGCGCCTCGATTTTTCAAGCCTTCGCATCGCGGCAAGCGGCGGGGCCGCCCTACAAAGGCCGGTCGCGGAAAAATGGAAGGCGATTACCGGCAAAACGCCTATCGAAGCTTATGGGCTGACAGAAACATCACCGGTCGTGACCTGCAATCCAACGGATTTGAAGGAGTTCAATGGCTCGTGCGGCGTTCCCATTCCTTCGACGGAAGTCGTGATCAAGGACGACGACGGTGTCGATCTACCCAACGGCGAGGCGGGCGAACTATGTGTGCGCGGTCCGCAGGTGATGGCAGGCTATTGGAATCGACCGGACGAGACCGCGAAGGTAATGACCGCCGACGGATTTCTTCGCACCGGCGACATCGCCACAATAGACGAAAAGGGATTCGTGCGGATCGTCGACCGCAAGAAGGATATGATCAATGTCTCTGGCTACAAAGTCTATCCGACCGAAGTCGAGGAAGTCATCGCCCTGCATTCGGGCGTTCAGGATGTCGGCGTCGTCGGCGTTCCTAACCCCGTCACCGGCGAAGCGGTAAAGGCGATCGTGGTCAGGCGCGACCCCAAATTGACGGCAGCTGACGTCAAGGCGCATTGTCGCCAATATCTTACAAGCTACAAGCTACCCCACGTCATAGAGTTTCGCACCGAATTACCCAAAACTAGCCTAGGCAAGATCCTGCGACGCGAATTGCGCGATGTAGAGGACTGAGCCTTTTTTGATCGGACCATTGGGCGCAAAGATGCAGTGGGGCGACAACTCTTCGAGGATATTCAGCAGCGTGGCTATCGGGGCAGCCGTTCCAATATGGAGCGTCTGTTACGAAAGTGGCGAGGCGCTGATCACGCGGCGCGCCTGCCCATCGCCATGCCTGTGCCGACAGTATCATCTGCGATTACGACAGCGCTTCCGCCCCGTGCTATTGATCCCGCGACGAGTTGGGCAATTTCGCCGATCATTGGCGCGGCGCTTTGCATAAAGCCGCGCGGCTTGCTTACGGCGCGGCAAGCAGCCAAGGTCTCGGCCCTTATGAACGCTTCACCAGATTTTGCCGCCAAGCGCTGGCTGGACGCCGGAGATGCAGGCCCGCTTTGGCTACGGCTCCTATGCCGCCGTGATAGACGCGCTGGCCAAGGCCGTGGCAGGACGTCGCTATATTGCGGGCGACATGTTCACCGCCGCGGACGTTTATGTCGGGTCGATGATCGGCTTTGGGCTGCGATTCGGCGTGATCGATAGGCGTCCGGAATTCGAAGCCTATTGGAGCGGCTTCGAAAATCGCCCCGCGCGGCTGCGCGCCGGCGCCGAGGCCGAGAAGCTGGCGTCGAAACAAGCTTGGGCGCCGGCATGATTCAGGCCGCGATCCGCTAACCTCGCGCTCCATGCGGCTGCACGGCGGCGAACTTAACCGTGCGATTGACCGTCTGGTCGACGCCATCGCGAAGGGTCAGGGAGACCCGGCCGTTCTTGGTCCCAAGTCGACGCGTTTGGACGGCGAACGCAAAAAGGTCACCGCCGAACTC
>VGEB01000079.1 GCA_016869435.1 Alphaproteobacteria bacterium
GGCGCTCGCAAAGCGCATGGCGAACGCCGTCCCATCGAACGAGCATCTTGCTCAAACCGCGAAAGCCGCATAGCATTCAGGCCAGCAACGCCGATTTCCGCTTTTCAACATCAAGCGGGACATCCCCGCGACTATCGTTGCGAATAAGACCAATTCCAGGGAGGAGCCAATGTCGAGCCTATACGAGCGCCTGGGCGGCGAAGGCGCAGTCAACGCGGCCGTCGAGCTTTTCTATCGTAAAGTGCTTGCTGACGGCCGGATCGCGCATTTCTTCGATAACGTCGACATGGAACAGCAGATCGCCAAGCAGAAGGCGTTTCTCACCATGGCGTTTGGCGGACCCAATAATTACACGGGCGCCGACATGCGCAACGCGCATAAGCGCCTCGTCGAGAAAGGTCTGAACGATTCGCATGTCGATGCGGTGATCGAGAACCTCAACTACACGCTGCGCGATCTCGGCGTTCCCGACACGGAGGTGAAAGAAGTCGCCAATCTCGCCAATTCAGTGCGCGACGACGTGCTCAATCGTTAGAGCGCGCCGCAAAAAAGTGGGAACCGGTTTTTTGCGTAAAGCGCGCTCTGAACCATTAGAATCGATCACGTTATCTGTGTTCAGGCGAGTCCGCCTGAACGCAGCGTGATCTAGTCTCGTGACGCTCGTCACACACGAGGGTCGCGCGGTCGACGTCGCGCCTGGCGAAACCGTTCTTGACGCGTTGCTGCGCGCGGGCGTGAACGCGCCGCATTCATGCCGCGCCGGCAATTGCCAGAGCTGCATGCATCGGGCCATCGACGGCGCGCCGCCGCCGGAATCCCAGTCCGGCCTGACCGACGCGCAAAAGGCGATGGGCTATTTTCTGCCCTGCATTTGCCGGCCCAAGACGCCGCTCACGATACTACGGCCCGACGATCTCGGCGCCAGTCTCGAAGCGTTTGTTCGAGCGATTGATCGGCTAAGCGAAGATATCGTCCGGCTGCGCATCGAGGCCGAAGGATTCGCCTATCGGCCCGGACAATTTATCGAACTCAGGATCACAGAAAACCTCAAGCGCCATTATTCGCTCGCCAGCCATCCAGAGGAAGATTCTTTCCTCGAAATGCACATTCGCCTCCATCAGGACGGACGCATGAGCCGTCATTTGGCGGACAATTTGCAAGCCGGCGACAAGGTGCATGTCGCAGGACCATCGGGCTCCTGCTTCTACGAGGGCGTCGCCGCCGACCAGCCGATGCTGCTGATCGGCGCCGGCACCGGTCTCGCGCCGCTGTACGGTGTACTGCGCGACGCGCTTCGCAAGGGCCATCGGGGGCCGATCCGGCTCTATCACGGCGCGCGAAGCCGCCATGGCCTCTATCTTTCTGAAGACCTGCAGGCGCTATCGATGGCGCGCGACAATGTCGACTATCGCCCCTGCGCTCTCGATCCCTCGGCGCGGCATGGCGGAGACGTGGCGGCGACCGCGCTCGAAGCCGAACAAAGCGTCTCCGACGCTGCGATATTTCTCTGCGGCGGCGAGAATCTGGTGAGGCGCCTGAAACGCGAATTGTTCATGCGCGGCGCGAGCCTGAAAAACATCCGATCGGACTCGTTTACGCCAGCGCGCTGATCGTCGCGCCTAATGCGACAGGAATTTGAACGGTTCGGTCGGAACGAATTTGTCCGAGACTTCGCCGGAAAGAATCGGGTTGCCGGAGAGATCGAGTTTCGCCGGCTTCGCGCCTGGTTCGAGTTTCAGCTTCGTCAAATCCACCCAAAAGATCGACGGATTCAGGGTCGGCTCGAAGTAATAGAGCCGATCCTTGATGTCGGTCACCGAACGCCATCGCGTTGAAGCGATATTGGGCTCCTGCGGCGTGGAGACGCCAAGCGGCACCGAGATGTTGCGGACGATCGAAAAGACGCTGGCGATGGCGACGCGCCTGTCGTCGACTTTCGGCGTCGCGTTTAGGTTCCAATTGGCGCGGGCGAAGCGGTCCGACGCGCGATGCGTGCCGGGAAGGAAATTCGACCCGCCGATCTCGACCCAATAGCTATCGAGCGCGAGCTGCTGATCGAAGGGCGGCGAATTGGTCATCACCGTGTATTTGGGATTATGATGAATGACGAGCTTGCCGCCGAGATATTCGAGGATGGCGCTGTCGCCCGATCCATCGGCGAGCGCCATATGGCTCGCGGCTTTGACGCCGCCGGGAAGATCGGGCGCGACGATCGCGAAGGGCTCCTTTTGCAGCGCCTTCACCGCATCCGCGACAGTCGCGTAATTGTCGAGAACATATTGCGCCCAGCCGCCGACGGAGAGCAGCGGCTTTCTTGAGGCTTTCGGGTCTCCGTACTCGGCCTCGGCGAGATAGAGGAGATTAACGGCGAGGCCAGCCTCGTTCATACCCTCAGCGGTGGCGGCGTCATAAAAGTCGGCGGCGAGCGACCCATATTTCGACGTCCATTTGATTGAGCCAGGGCCGACGCCGCCATCGCGCGCCATGCCGCGCGGAAAAGACCATAGATTCGTTCGCGGATCGACGTCCCAATCCATGGTCCGGCCGACAATGTAGTTTTTGTCAGCGGTCCCATAGAGCACGCGGGTGCATGCCTCGGCGCCCGTGTTCGTCAATGCGAGCGCAACGCCCGCCGCAAGCCAATATGCGAACGCTTTTTTCATGCCGCATCCCTTTCCGTCCAAGCGATCTGGCTTTGACCGCCCCGCGCCTTCACGACCCGATGTCGATCCGCGCATCGACGCCCATGAGCTTGCCGAGTCCCTTCAGGCGATTGAGCACGCGTTCGCTCGCGAGATCGGCGTAAGCTTGCGGCAAGGTGAGCGTCGCCGCGCGGTCGCAGACCCGCAGACGGGTGCGCGGCAGCACGCCGGGCATTGACGCCGACAACAGATAGGCGACGCGCATGAGCGCCCCGAGAATCCGCGCGCGCATGAACAGTCGCGTCGTCAAAAGGGTGCGCAAATCCGAAAGCGCTTCCGCCCCGTCGAGCCCTTCGTGACGAAAAACAATCGCGAGCGACAGGAAGGCGCGGCCCGGATGATCGATGGCGACGAACGGCCCCTGAGTGACGATGTTCATCGCGCGCTGGGCGCGATATTCCGGATGGGCGCGCCACGCGATGTCGGAGAGCAGGCAGGCGGCATGGCGCAGCCGGCGCTCCTCCTCCGTCTCGTCGATCCCGCTTTTGTCCATGAAGGCTTCGGTCCAATCGACAAGATCGTCGCCATAGCCGGGCGCGCGCGCGAATGTCGCCTCCAATTCGCGAGTGGCTGAGAGCAAAGGGTCGATGCGGCGCTCTTCCGACGGCAGTCGTTCATACAACATGCCTTCGCGCACGCCGGCGGCGGAAATGACGATTTCGCGCGGCTTGGCGCGACGGATGATTTCATCGAGCACGATCGCGCCATAGGCGAGCAACGGCCGACGCGCCGCCGAGACGACATTGATATCTTCCAGGGCTTCGCTGTCGGTATGTTCGACAAGCTCCGCGAAGTCGGCGGCCTCATTCGTTTGAATGCGGTAATGATGCATTACGCCAAGCGGATAATTGCGCTGACGCATGTGAAGTTTCGCGAGCGAGCGCCAAGTGCCGCCCACCGCGTAAAAGGTGCGACCCTTGAGATGCTCGAGCGGCTTGGCGTCGGCGATCGCCTTGCGGGCGATTCGCGTCGCCTCGCGCATCGAGCGCTGCGCGGCGTCCATGAGCGCCAATCCGCCGAGCGGCAGCGTAACGCCCTTTCCGAGCGTCTCCTTATGCACGTCGATCAGTTCGAGCGATCCCCCGCCGAGATCGCCGACGACGCCGTTCGGCTCGTGAATCGCAGAAATGACGCCAAGCGCCGAAAGCTCCGCCTCGCGACGTCCGGACAGCAGAGAAATGTCGCGCTGAATGGCGTCGCGCGCGGCTTCGAGAAACACTGTGCCGTTCTTGGCTTCTCGCGCCGCGGCGGTGGCGATCACCTCGATGTCGTCGACGCCCATCGTCTCGCAAAGCGCGCGAAAGCGGCGCAGCGCCTTCAGCGCCTTGTCGATGCCGTCGTCGGGCAGCCGGCCTGTCGTGACGACGCCCTTACCGAGGCCACACATCGCCTTTTCGTTGAAGATCGGCGTTAGCGCGCGCGCCAGCGCCTGATAGGCGACGAGGCGCACCGAGTTCGAGCCGATGTCGACGATGGCGACGGGCCGTGGCTCGGATTCGGGCCGCTGCGTCATGTGACGCTGCGGCGTCTCAAGCATTTTGCCCACGCTTCAACAGCGAGCGCGGCCGCCAGTCCTTGAGCGATTTGCCGCGACCCGAAAGCGACGGGTTGGTCATGAAATATTTATGCGCGTTGAATCGCTCCTCGCCCTCCGGCGGAACGATGCGCAGAGAGGAACCGTCCGGCAGGACGCGATAGCTCTGCTCATTGTCGATGAGATTGGCGAGCATGATCTGATCGAGCACCTGCTGATGCACCGTCGGATTGACGATCGGCATCATCGCCTCGACCCTTCGATCGAGATTGCGCGGCATCAGATCGGCGGAAGAAATATAGACATGCGCGCGCGGATTCGGCAGCGCATGGCCGCCGCCGAAGGCGTAGACGCGCGCATGTTCAAGAAATCGTCCGACGATCGATTTCACCCGAATATTGTCGGAGAGTCCGGGAACGCCCGGCCGCAGACAGCAGATGCCGCGAATGATGAGATCGATCGAAACGCCAGCGCGCGAGGCCGCGTAAAGCGCGTCGATGATTTCCGGATCGACGAGGGCGTTGCATTTGCCCCAGATAACGCCTGGCTTGCCGGCCTTCACGAAGCCGATTTCCTGCTCGATGTGTTCGAGAAGCTTCTTCTTGAGCGAAATCGGCGAGACCGACATACGCTCCAGCCCTGCAGGCTCGGCATAGCCGGTGATGTAATTGAAAATGCGCGAAATGTCCCTTCCGATCGCCGGGTCGGCGGTGAACACCGAAATATCGGTGTAGATGCGCGCCGTCACCGGGTGATAATTGCCTGTGCCGACATGGCAATAGGTGACGAGTCCCGCGCCTTCCCGGCGCACGACGAGCGACAATTTGGCGTGCGTCTTCAGCTCGATGAAACCGAAGACCACTTGCGCGCCGGCGCGTTCGAGGTCGCGCGCCCAGCGAATATTCGCCTCCTCGTCAAACCGGGCCTTGAGTTCGACGAGCGCGGTGACGGATTTGCCGGCCTCCGCCGCCTCGACGAGCGCGCGCACGATCGGGCTGTTGTTGGAGGTGCGATAGAGCGTCTGCTTGATGGCGATGACATTGGGGTCGCGCGCCGCCTGTTGCAGAAACTGCACCACGACGTCGAAGGATTCGTATGGGTGATGAACCGCGAGGTCCTTCTGCTTGATCGCCAGGAAACAATCGCCGCCGTTATCGCGCACGCGCTCCGGGAAACGCGGATTATAGGGCTTGAACTTGAGTTCCGGCCGATCGAGCGCGACGAGTTCTGAAAGATCGTTGAGCGCCAGCATGCCGTCTATTTCGAAGGTCTCGGGCTCGTTGACGTCGAGTTCCTCGGCGACCAGCGCGCGCAAGGTCGCCGGCATGTCGGCGGCGACCTCAAGCCGGATCACGGAACCGCGCCGGCGCCGTTTTAGCGCCGTCTCAAACAGCAGCACCAGATCTTCGGCTTCTTCCTCGACTTCGAGGTCGCTGTCGCGGATGACCCGGAACAGCCCCTGCCCCCGCAGCAGATAGCCGGGGAACAGCCGCTGCGCATTCATCGCGATCAGCGTCTCGAGCAGCATGAAACGCTCGCGTCCGGCGGCGCCCGTCGCCGGCAAACGCACGAAGCGTTCGATTTTCGGCGGCAGCCTGACCAATGCCTGCAAGGTCTTGCGATCGCCCGGCCGCACCAGCTCCAGCGCCAAGGTGAACCCCAGATTGGGGATGAAGGGAAAAGGATGCGCCGGATCGACCGCCAGCGGCGTCAGCACCGGAAAGACGCGGCTGAGGAAATATTCTTCGAGCCACTCGCGGTCGGCTTTGGAGACGTCGGCGGGCTCGACGATGACGATGCCGACCTCTTCGATCTCGGCGCGAAGTTCGCGCCAGCGCCGCAGCTGCTCGCTGGTCAGGAGCGTGACGCGCTCGGTGATCTTGGTCAGCTGCTCGGCGGGCGTGAGGCCGTCTTCGGAGCGCGCGGTCACGCCGGAGCGCACCTGACCGCGAAGACCGGCGACGCGCACCATGAAGAATTCGTCGAGATTGTTGGCCGAAATCGACAGAAAACGCAGTTGCTCGAGCAGCGGATGGTTGCGGTTGGAGGCTTCCTCCAGCACGCGGCGGTTGAACTCGAGCCAGGACAGTTCCCGATTGATGAAGCGCTGCGGAGAGGCCGCAAGCTTGGCGGGATCCTCGACGAGTATCTCGTCGGCGCGATCCATGACGTCGATGTCGGCGCCGGTGCGCTCGGCCGCGAGCTGATCCTGAATGTGGGGTTTCATATCCATTGTCCGCTTAGCCATCATGGCACAGGCTTGCGCCAGGACGAAAGGCTTGGCGCTATTCCTTGATGAACTTCTCCATAACCTTGGCCGCCAGCGCCCGTGTGACAGGCCGGCCCTCGGCCAAAGCTTCGCGGTCGAGAGCGGCGGCAAAAGAGCGCGCCGCGTCGAGGGACCGCTCCAGCCTCAGCGCCGCAAAGGCCAGCGCGGGCGATTCGACGATCAGCTGGCGGTCGGCAAAGAGCTTCACCAGCACGGCCCGGATCAGCTCCTCGTCGGGCGCGCCGATCCCGACGGCCGGCGCGCGGCGCAGGCGCGACAGCAGGTCGGGCAGTCGCACGTCCTCCGCCCGAGGCGCCCGCGCCGCGCTCATCAGCAGGCAGGCGTCGCTTTCGCTCACGAAATTCAAGAGATGAAACAACGCGGTTTCGTCCGACGCCCGGTCGACGTCGTCGATCAGGATCGCGTGCGGCGCCTCCTCGGCAAGCCGCTCCAAAGTCGGCAAGCGGTCGGGCGCGATGGCGAGTGCGCCGGTCCGGGCCGCCCAAATGGCGCAGAGGTGGCTCTTGCCCGCGCCTTTGGGGCCGATCAGCGTCAAGACGCGATCCGGCCAATCCGGCCAACGCTCGATCATGTCGAGCGCCGCGCGGTTCGAAGGCGCCGGCAGAAACTCCTCGCGTCCGAAACGCGGCGTCGTCGGCAGATCGAGCGGCAGCTGCCGCTCCGACCGGCCGTCCTCCGGCGCGCCGGCTTTCGTCATGTGCGGTCCGGGATCGGATGCTGATAGAGCGCGCTTGCGCGGTAGCGCCGTGCGAGAAAGCGGATGAAGGCGCCCATCGCCGCCGCGACGGGAACGGCGAGGATGAGGCCAGTGAATCCGAACAGCGCGCCGAAGGCGAGCAAAGCGAACATAATCCAGACCGGATGCAGGCCGACGGACGCGCCGACCAGCCGCGGCGAGAGCACATAGCCGTCCATGATGAGTCCGGTGGTGACGATCGCCACCGCCTCGATCGGCAGATGGATGTGCGGCCAGCCCTGAACGATCGCGACGATAATCGACAACACGAAGGCGGTGATGGAGCCGACATAGGGGATGAAGCTCAGAAAGCCGGCGCTGACGCCGATGAGGAAGCCGAAATTCAGTCCGATCGCCGAGAGCCCCACCGCATACCACACGCCGAGGAACAGACAGACGAGCGACTGCCCGCGCACAAAGCCCGCGAGCGCGCGGTCGATGTCACGCGCGAGCGAGCGCACGTCCTCGCGATGGCGCGGCGGGATCAGATCATCGATGATCGCGACCATATGGTCCCAATCGACAAGCATATAGAAGGCGACCACCGGCGTGATGACGATGAGCGAGATCACGTTAATGAGCGCGTAGCCGCGCCACAACAGCGATTTCACGAAATCGCCGAGCAGGGTCGCGGCCTGGCTCGTCAGATCGCTGATGTATTTTTGCGCGTCGAAGGTCGCCGCGGCGCGGCCAAGTCCAAATTCCTGCAGCCAGCCGTTGATGGTATCGCTGGTGACGCGCTCGCTCCATTGGGTGAGCAGACCATGCAGCGTTTGCAGATAGGCCGGCAGCGACATGATGAAGCCGGCAAGCTGGTGCGAAAGAATCGGAACCAGAATGACGGCCACGGTTCCGACGACGATGAGAAAGACGACGAGCAGAAGCCCCGCCGCGCCGAGCCGCGACAGGCCGAGCCGCTGCAGCCGGTCCGCTATCGGGTCGAGCAGATAGCCAAGCGCTGTTCCGGCGACGAAGGGCGCGAGAACCGGGCTGAGAAAATAAAGCGCCAGTCCCAGCGTCAGAAGCGCCAGACTCCAGAGCGCGAGCTGCCTTTCGACGCTCAGTCCCGCCCATTGCAACTGACGCATCTCGGCGTCGGCGTCCCCTTCAAGAGGCTGCGGCGGAAGGACGGCCGGCTGCGTAAGATCGGCGCCTGCCAAGGGTGTTCTCTGCGACATGTCACAGCCTCATATGCTGGACCCAGAGCCACAGATAGACGCAGGCGGAAGCGACGGTCAATGCGGCGACGAGGGCGATGAGCGTCACATTTAGGAGCGGAATGTGAACGCCATATGCCTGCGCGGCCAGGACAACGCCCGCCAGCATCAATTGCGCCGCCGTGGTCGCCTTTGAAGAAAAATGCGGATGCACCTTCATCGGTCGGCCCATCAGCCAGGAAAGCGACACCGCGCCGGTGATCATGACATCGCGAAACACCACCATGATTGCGAGCCAGGCCGGCAACGCCTCGACGATGGCGAGCGTCACATACATCGAAACGATCAGCGCCTTGTCGGCGATGGGGTCGAGAATCGCGCCAAGCTCCGATTGAAGATTGAAGGTCCGGGCCAGCCAGCCATCGAGCGCATCCGAAAGTCCGGCGATGGCGAAAAGCATGAAGGCGGCGCTCCATTGACGCTCGACGATCAGGGAAATCGCCGCCGGCGTCAGAACGAGACGGCCGATGGTGATGAAATTCGGAAGCGAAGCGAACCAATTGTGATTCATGATGCCTCATCTGGCGCGGGCGTCGCAATTTTCACACTCGAATTGCGCCCCGCCCGCCACCAGGACACCGCCGCGGCGAGTCCGAGCGCGACGGCGACGAGCGCGAGAAGCAAAGTCGAAACCGCATTGATCTGCGGCGAGACTCCCAGCCGCACCTGAGAATAGATACGCATCGGCAACGTCGTCGCGCCGGGCCCGGTCGCGAAGCTGGCGATGACGAGATCGTCGAGAGAGAGCGTGAACGCCAGGAGATAGGCGGTGACGATCGCCGGCGCGATCTGCGGCAGCGCGACGCGCACGAACGCCTCGGGCGGGGTCGCGCCGAGATCCATCGCAGCTTCTTCCAGCGTCCGATCGAAGTCGCGCAGCGCCGCCAGAATCGCAACCGTCGTAAAGCACATCGTCAGCGTGACATGGCCGATGACGAGCGTGACGAAACCCCGTCCGACGCCGAGCGCTACGAAACAGCTGAGCAGCGCGAGTCCCAGCACGACCTCCGGCAAAACAAGCGGCGCATGCAGCGCGCCGAAAAACAGCATGCGGGTGCGGAAGCCGCCGAAACGCGCCAGCGCGATGGCGGCAAAGAGACCCAGCAGCGTCGCGATCGTCGCTGAGACCAATGCAGCGGCGAGGCTGATTTTCGCCGAATGCAGCAGCTGCTCATTCTCGAGGAGCGCCACGTACCATTTCGTCGAAAATCCGCCCCATACGGACACAAGACGCGAGGCGTTGAAGCTCATGACGGTGAGAATGACGATCGGCGCATATAGAAATACGAAGCCGATTGAGAGCGCCGCGCCACGCGCCCACGCGCCCGCCGCGCTCATCGCGCCCCCTCCTCTTCCTTGAGTCGCGCGCGCTCCCACAGCAGCAGCGGGACCATCAACAGGACGACGAGCGCGACCGCCGCGGCGGAGGCCGTCGGCCAGTCGTGATTGGAGAAGAAATCATTCCATAAGATTCGGCCGATCATCAGCGTCTCCGAGTCGCCGAGGAGATCGGGAACAACGAATTCGCCAACAGCCGGAATGAACATGAGGAGCGACCCGGCGACGACGCCTTCGCGCGACAGCGGCCAAGTCAGGCGCAAAAATGTCTGCGCCGGCGAAGCGCCGAGATCCGCCGCCGCCTCGCGCAAGCTCGGGTCCTGACGCTCCAGCGCCGCATAGATCGGCAGCAGCATGAAGGGCAGGTAAGAGTAGACGATGCCGACGATGACGGCGCCGGGCGTCGCATACATTTGAAGCGGCGCGGAAATGACCCCGAGCGCCATCAACGCGTTGTTGATCAGCCCTTCGTCCTTCAAGAGCGCAATCCACGCGTAGACGCGGATGAGAAAGCTCGTCCAGAAAGGCGCGACGGCGAGGCCGATGAAAAGCGGACGCAGGCGCTCGGGCGCGCGCGCGATGGCGAGCGCGAAAGGATAGGCGACGATCAGCGCGATCAGGGTGGACACCGCGGCGATCGCAAGAGATGAGAGATAGGATTCGACATACAGCGTGTCGCTGAAGAGCGCGCGGTATGAGTCGAGCGTCAACGCCTGCATCTTGTCCCAGATTGCAGATGGACCGTCGGAAAATTCGAAAATCGGCCGATAGGGCGGACGCGCCAGCACCGACTGCGAGACCGAAATCTTGGCGACGAGCAGCATCGGCGCAAGAAAAAACGCGGCGATCCACAGATAGGGGATGGCGAGCAGCAGCCTTTCGCCCAATGAGAGTCTTCGTCGCCCGCTCATCTGGCGCCCCCGCCGCGCGGGACGCGCGGAGCGACCTCATCCTTCTGTCGCCGGGAGCGCTCTTTGAGTCTCATCCTAACGGCTCCTCCGCGTGGAGCGCGCCGGCGTTGGAAGGGAAGCTCAGCCTCACCGCTTCGCCGATCGCGTGACGTTCGCCATGCCCGGCCGCCGCCCGGAGGACGACGTTCTCCGCGACGCGCACGCGGAGCAGCGTGGTTTCGCCACGAAACACGAAATTCTCGACGATCCCCACGATTCCTTCGCCTTCGCGCGCGACGCCGATGCGCTCCGGACGCACGCTGAGCGTCGCCTGCGCGCCTTCCGCAATGTCGCCGGGATCGCAGGGAATTCTTCCAAACTCGGTGATCAGCGCGGCGCCGGGGTTGCGCGCCAAGTTGCGCTCCAGGCGCCCCTCGATGAAATTGGTTTCGCCGACGAAGCCCGCGACGAAACGCGTCGCCGGACGATCGTAAATCTCCATCGGCCCTGCGACCTGCTCCACCCTGCCCGCCCGCATCACCGCGATTCGATCAGCGAGCGCCAGCGCCTCGTCTTGATCATGGGTGACGATGACGAAGCTCGTCTGAGTCAGCCGCTGGATTTCCTTAAGCTGAAATTGAGTTTCCTCGCGCAGCTTGCGGTCGAGCGCGCCGAGCGGCTCGTCGAGCAGCAGCATTTTTGGACGTGGCGCAAGCGCCCGCGCAAGCGCGACGCGTTGCTTCTGTCCGCCCGATAGCTCCTCGATTCGCCGGCGGCCATAATTCGACAGCTGGATCATCGCGAGGAGTTCATTCACGCGCGCATCGATCGCGTCTTTCGTTTCGCCCTTGCGGCGCAGGCCGAAGGCGATGTTCTCGAAGACGTCGAAATGAGGAAACAGCGCATAGGACTGGAACATCATGTTCACCGGGCGCCGAAAGGGCGGCACCCCGGAAAGATCGACGCCGTTCAACGCGATCGTTCCAGAATCCGGCGACTCGAACCCCGCGATGCAGCGCATCAGCGTAGTTTTACCGCAGCCTGAAGGCCCGAGCAGCGCGAAGAATTCGCCGGCGCCGACATGAAGCGATACATTTTCGAGCGCGACCACCGCGCCGAATTTTTTGCTGACGTTCTCAATCGACAGCAGCGGCGAGTTCACGCCCCGGCCTCATCGCGACGAAACTCGGCGCGCCAGTGACGCGCGAGATCGCCGCTCGCGGGAATGTCTTCGAGCAATGCCAGCCGAAGACCGTCAACGGCCAACGCCTCGATGTCCTTCCTTGAGAGCGGCCACGGCGGCCCGTCAACTTCTTCATGATCGTCGCGCGCGCGCGATATGACGAGGAGCATGCCGCCCGGCGCGACAAACGACGCGAGCGCGCGTGCGGCGTCGGGGAGAAGCGACTGGGGAAGCGCCTGAAGCGTATAAAGCTCGTGAACAAAATCGAAGGCGCCGCGCCAGTCCTTTGGCGGATTGAAAATATCGGCGACCCGGTAGTCGACCTCGCTCTCCGGAAAGCGCTCGCGCGCCCAATGCACCGCGCGCTCGACGAGATCGAAGCCGACGACGCGCGCGCCGGCGCGCGCCAGCGCTTCGGCGTTGTCGCCGAGCCCGCAGCCGACGTCGAGCGCCCGAAGACCGACAATCGAGTGCGCGGCAAGCCAATCCTCGAGCAGCGGGCGCGGCTCGAGATGCGCCCATGGCACGGCGGCCGGATCGTCCTCGGCGAGCGCGTAGACCGCCTCGAACCAGTCGCGACGCTTGGGATCGACCTCGACCCCTCCTGGCAGCTTATGCGGATCGACGGCGTCGAGCTTTTCGCGCGCCCGGGCGCGGCGCTCGGCGAAATCTTCGCCTAAGACTTCGGTTCGCGCGCCTTCTCTTCCCATCCGCCGCCCTCGCTCTGCTGATGATAGACGAGGCTATAACCCAGATCGCGCAGTTCTTTCCATTGGGCGCGCGCGTCGGCAAGCTCGGCGTCGTCGCGCCCATCGAACAGCAGCGCGGCGCGTTGGCGCGGCGCGCCGGCGCCGGCGAGCGCAGGCGCGAGACGCGCGCCCTCGACGAAGAACCTGACGTCCGCGTCATTGGGATTGTCCTCGCCGCAGGTGAGATAGACGGGCTGCGTCTGTGGCGCGCCGTCCGCCTTTGTCCCATGCGGGAGAAAGCTCTCCGGACGGTATGACCACAATTCCGCATCGAGTTTGGCAAGAAGGGCGTCGCTCGTCGCCTGCACGATCGCGCGCCAGCCGCGCGCGCGGGAGCGCTCCAAAAGCGCCGGCAGCGTCTGCGCCACCGTCGTGCGGGTCAGGTGATAAAAGGCGATTTCGGACATGTGGCGCTCCGCACCATCGCCCTATGGCGAAACTCTCGACTTTGCGCAAGTTCGAGAGCGGAGAGCCGCGTCACCCCGGCGTCCAAGAGGGGGGATCGCTTGCGGGGAAGGATTCGACCCCAGCCTCGTAAACGTCGTCCTTCGGCCCCTCAAAGACGACGCTGATCGTCAGCGCATTTTTCACTTTGATGAGGGAACAAGCTGTCGAGGCGGCAAATTCCGCCTCCATCCATTCGGCCGCGGAGGCGACGGAGCCCTTGAGCACGACCTCATCGCCCTCGATGTCGATCGAGATCGCCTTGGGGTCCGTCACGCCGGAATTGTCCAGCGCCTCGCGCACCGCAGCGCGAATCCATAATTTCTCCAACCCAGTCATCGCGGCCTCAGTCCGCAGCGCCGCGGCCAAAGGGACGCGGCGCGCGCTTTCGGCTTACATATGGGCCGTGGTCACCGATCGTTCCATGGGCTTCGTAAAGCCGATGAACAGAAGAATGACGGCCAAGACCGCATACAGCCAATGGTCGGCGTGATTCATTGCGATCGCGCCGTCGAAAGAGGCGACGTCGGGCGCGATAAATCCAAGGACGGCGACCGCC
Source organism: Alphaproteobacteria bacterium (assembly GCA_016869435.1). Classification (GTDB taxonomy): domain Bacteria; phylum Pseudomonadota; class Alphaproteobacteria; order Rhizobiales; family Beijerinckiaceae; genus Methylocystis. The sequence goes on from VGEB01000079.1 coordinate 13,643, forward strand.
GCATAAACGATGGCCAAGGCGCGAATCGCGAGAACCGGGAGCCCCACATGGGGGCTGAGCAGCAACAGCGCGCCGGTGATCAGATGCACGAAATTATGCGCCGCGTTCACGTGGAAGTAGCCAACGTCGGAGACGAGCGGATTGGGAATGAAGCCCAATAGACCGACCGCCACGAAGGCGACGCCGAGAATGGTGGCGACAAAGTTGGCGTTCCATCGAGTCTCGATCATGATGCGTTCCTTTCAGTCCAGGACCGACTGCATTGAGCATCAGATCGGGCGGCGGGTAAGCTTTTCCAGTTAAAAATAGGCAACGATCCAATACCTGTAAAGCTAAAGAAAGAATAGCGAAGCTATAGTGACTTTAGCAATCCTTAGCCTTAAGCCAGCTTGACGACGTAAGCGAAGCGGCTAAGCTTTAGCGGTAAAAAAAAACGTAATGGAGAAACGCCAATCAGACCGCCGGCCTCCGAATGACGGGACGAAGGCTAGGCTTTTTCCAGTTTTCTGGACTACAGCGAGG
>VGEB01000080.1 GCA_016869435.1 Alphaproteobacteria bacterium
CCGAGCAAATGGGAATAGCCGCCCTCGACTTCAGCCCGGCCGCGCCTCATGCCGCCGACGGTTCCGAACTGAGAGCCGAGCGCTCGGATGCGGCGATTTCGCCAAATGTCTCGGATCGTCCCGCGGCGCCTGTCGCGCCAAGGCCGCTTGCGGCGATTAAGGGCGCCGTCACCTACGGCGCTCGCCTGCTGTGGGCCGCGCTGCTCTATGGCGCGGCGGGTCTCGCCGGCTGGCTGATCGCCGAGGCCGTATGGCCGACGCTCTCAGCTATGCCCGACCTCGTCCGGACGATGGCGACGCAGGACAGCGCCGAGCGCGCCGCCTTTCTGCGCACGACGCAAAAGATGGAAGAGGAAATCCGCGGACTGCGCGCCGAGATTGACGCGATGCGAACTTCGATGCAGGCGGCGACTCCCTCAGCCGACGCCATCGAGAATCTCGGCAAGCGCATCGACGCAATCAAGTCGGAAAACGGCGCGGCGATCGGCGCGCTCTCCGGTCAGGTCGAGGGACTTCAACGCGACGTCGGTGCCAGGCCGGCGCAGACCGCCGAGCGATCGGCGCAAACCGAGCGCGCCATCATCGAATCGAGCGCGCCGCGGCGGACCACCGTCTCAGCGACAGTGAGGGTAGGCGAGGGACTGCGGCGGCCCAGAGCGCGACGCGGCGACGCCTTCGAGCCGTCGAGATATCCCAACGCGCCCGGCGCGCCGCGTCCGCTGGGCGGTTACGCAGGCAGGGCGGCGGGGGCGCCTTAAGCGCGAAGGCATTTTTGGGCTGAACGGTTGGTGCCCCTGGCCGGAGTCGAACCAGCACTCCTTGCGGAACTCGATTTTGAGTCGAGCGCGTCTACCAATTCCGCCACAGGGGCGCTTGCCGGCAGGGAAGCCGGCGAAGCGGCGCGGATATTAGCTACGGCGCGGCGCCCGTCAACCCGCGAAACTTCTTTCCGCCTATGTTCCGTGCTATGCGCGTGGCGCGCTGAGTCAAACTCGGAAACACATGAAAAAACTCTACGACTGGACCATGTCGCTCGCCGGAAGCCGGCACGCGCCCTTCGCGCTCGGCGCGATCGCTTTCGCCGAAAGCTCCTTCTTTCCGGTGCCGCCCGATTTGATCCTCGTCCCGATGACGCTCGCCGAGCCCAAGAAGGCGTGGTATTTCGCCGCAATCTGCACGCTCGCCTCGGTTGCGGGCGGGGCGCTCGGCTATGCCTTCGGCGCGCTCTTTTATGACACGATCGGCCATTGGCTGATCAATCTTTACGGCTACGGCGAGAAGATGGAGGCGCTGCGGGCCTTCTATGCGCAATGGGGCGCGATCTTCATTCTGGTCAAGGGCTTCACGCCGATTCCCTATAAGCTCGTCACCATCGTCTCCGGGCTTCTCGCTTATAACTTTCCGCTGTTCATCGCCTTGTCGATGCTGACCCGGGGCGCGCGGTTCTTCGTGCTCGCGGCGGCGATCAATCGGTTCGGCGATCCGATCCGCTCAAGGCTCGAAAGCCATTTCGGACTGTTCATGGCCTCGCTCGCGGTGATCGTCGTCGCCGGCTTCGCCCTCGCCGCCAAGATGTTTTGAACAGGCGGCCTCGACGCATGACTTGGTCAGACGGATGACTTGGCGCGGCGCTCTCGATTGCGTCGTTGCGCCCCGCAACGCTTCGCTCCTCATTCTCGCCGCGGCGGTCGCGGCGATCGGCGGCGCCTGGGCCTATGAGGCGCTGGGCTTTCTGCCCTGCGAGCTTTGCTACAAGGAGCGCGTTCCCTATTACGCGGCCTTCGGGCTTGCGCCGCTTGCCGCCCTCGCCGCGCAGATGGGGAAGGAAAGTCTGGCGCGCGCGGCCTTCCTGCTGATGGCGCTGCTCTTCGCCGGCGACGCCATCCTGTCGCTCTATCATTCGGGCGTCGAGTGGAAGATCCTTGCGGGGCCCAGCGACTGTTCGGGACCGCTCTCGACGGCGCCGTCGGTCGAAGATTTCATGAAGCAGCTTCAAACGACGAAGGTCGTGCGCTGCGACGAGCCGAGCCTTTGGATTTTCGGCCTGACGCTGGCGAATTGGAACGTCGCCATTTCCGCGGCGCTGGCGGCGCTGGCGGGCTGCGCTTGGTGGGCTCGCCGGCGCTAACGCCAAAAAGCATGACGCGGCGGGCTTAGCCCGCCGCCATCCTGGCGCTCGCCCTGAGCTTTTCCGTCTCGCTCTTGAGCTGTCCGCAGGCGGCGAGAATGTCGCGGCCGCGCGGCGTACGCACCGGGCTGGCGTAGCCGGCGCTAAAGACGATGCCGGAGAAGCGCTCGATCGTCTCCCAGTCCGAACATTCGTAAGGCGCGCCGGGCCACGGATTGAACGGAATGAGATTGATCTTCGCCGGCAGGCCTTTCAGGAGCCGCACCAGCTCCTTGGCTTCGGCCGGCGAGTCGTTCACGCCTTTCAGCATCACATATTCGAAAGTGATGCGCCTCGCGTTCGACGCGCCGGGATAGTCGCGGCAGGCCTGCAGCAGCTCCTTGATCGGATATTTCCTGTTGAGCGGCACGAGTTCATTGCGCAATTCGTCGCGCACGGCGTGCAGCGATATCGCCAGCGCTGGGCCGCATTCGGCGCCGAGGCGCTCGATCTGCGGCACGACGCCCGAGGTCGAGACGGTGATGCGGCGCTTCGACAGCGCAAGCCCGTCGCCGTCGGCCATGACCTCGACCGCCGCCATGACGCTGTCGAGATTGTAGAGCGGCTCGCCCATGCCCATAAAGACGATGTTGGACACGGCGCGCACGCCTTCGCCCGACGGCACGAGACCGTCGGTAGGCCGTTCGCGATCGGGAAAATCGCCGAGCCGCTGACGGGCGACGAGCAATTGCCCAACGATCTCGGCGGTCGTCAGGTTGCGCACGAGCCGCTGCGTTCCCGTGTGGCAGAAGCTGCAATTCAACGTGCAGCCGACCTGCGAAGAGACGCAAAGCGTGCCGCGGTCGCTTTCGGGAATATAAACGCATTCGACTTCCGCGCCCTTGTCGAAGGCGTCGACCGGTTGCAGTCGCAGCAGCCATTTGCGCGTGCCGTCGCATGAAATCTGCTCTTCGACGATTTCCGGCAGGCGCAGCGCGAAGGCGCCGGCAAGCTGCGTCCGCAGCGCCTTGGAGACGTTCAGCATCTCGCCAAAATCGCGCGCGCCGCGAAAATAAATCCAGTGCCAGAGTTGCGAAACGCGCATGCGAATTTCGCGCTCGGGCAGGCCCATTGCGCGCAATGCGTCGCCGATCTCGGCGCGGGTCATGCCGGCGAGCGAAGGCTCAAGCGTTAGAACAGGCGCCACGGGAGCGTCGGACAGGTTCATGAACTCCTCGAAGAGCGCCTTTATATCATGCTTTCTCGCAATATTTTCAGGGTCCCGAAAACGACATCGCCGCTTATGTGTGGCGTCCTTCCTTGATGTCGCCTGCCAAAACCGATAAACGCTGCGCGCTCACGCCCAAGACGGCTAATGGAGCGCCCCCTTGCACAGCCCTGCGCTTGACGCATCCGATCCTTCGCTCAAGGCGACGCGCCGGGAGTGGATCGGGCTTGCCGTCATCGCCTTGCCCTGCATGGTCTATTCGATGGACCTCACGGTCCTCAATCTCGCCATCCCGTCGCTGACGGCTGAGCTGCGGCCGAGCGCGTCCCAGCTGCTCTGGATCATCGACATTTACGGCTTCATGGTCGCCGGCTTCCTGATGATCATGGGCGGCCTCGGCGATCGCGTCGGTCGACGCAAGGTGTTGTTGCTGGGCGCCGCCGCCTTCAGCGCCATGTCGGTCGTCGCGGCCTTTTCGAAATCGGCGCAGACGCTCATACTCGCGCGCGCCGCGCTTGGAATTGCGGGAGCGACGCTGGCGCCGTCGACGCTGTCGCTGATCACCAACATGTTCCGCGATCCGCAGGAGCGAACTTTTGCGGTCAGCATGTGGATTTCCGCCTTCTCGGCCGGCGCCATAATTGGCCCGCTCGTCGGCGGCGCGCTTATCCAATCCTTCGGCTGGGGCTCGGTCTTTATCGCCGGCGTCCCGGTGATGGTCCTTCTGCTCGTCCTCGGGCCGGCGCTTTTGCCGGAATATCGCGATCCGAGCGCGGGGCGGCTGGATCTCGCCAGCGCGCTTCTGTCGCTCGCGGCGGTGCTGTGCGTCATTTACGGCTTGAAGCGCGCCGCCGAGGCCGGCTTTGGCCCCGACTCGGTCGGCCCGATGGCGGCGGGACTCGCGCTGGCCTTGCTGTTCCTGCGTCGACAGGCGACGCTCGAAGATCCGCTGATCGATCTTGCGCTGTTTCGATCGCGACAATTGAACATGGCGCTTTGCATCAACATGCTCGGCGTCTTCTTCATGTTCGGGTCGTTCATCCTGCTCGGGCAGTATTATCAGCTTGTTGTTGGATTGACGCCGCTCGACGCAGGTCTGTGGTCGACGCCGTCGGCGATCGCCTTCACGGCCGGATCCTTCGCCACGCCGGCGCTCGCCCACAGGATCAAGCCCGTCAATCTACTCGCGGGCGGACTCATCATCGCGGGGATCGGGTTTGTCGGCCTTGCGCTGGCCAGCGGCTTCTATGGCGTGCTGCTGTCTTCACTGCTCCTTGTCGGCTTCACGCCGGTCATCGCGCTGACCACGGAAATCATCGTGACTTCGGCGCCGTCGGAGCGCGCCGGCGCAGCATCCGCTCTGTCCGAAACCGCGAATGAACTTGGCGGGGCGCTCGGCATTGGCGTCCTCGGCAGTCTGGGCACGCTGATCTATCGCGCCAAGATGGCCGGCGTCATCGCGGGACTTCCGTCGGATGTCGCGCGGGTTGCGGGAGCCACGCTCGGTGGCGCGGCGGAGGCGGTTAAACTCTTGCCCGCCGAGCAGGCCGAGAGAACGCTCTCCGCCGCGCGCGACGCCTTCTGCGCGGGATTCCAAGCGAGCGCATGGCTCGGCGCCCTGGGGCTCTTCGGTGCCGCGCTCGTGACGAAGATGGCGCTAAAGGAAGCGCAGTCAGGGTCTGCGGAAGGCGCAGACGAAAAGGCGCGTTCGGCCGTCGCGTAAGGGCATAACGGACGTCTCTCACATCTTACTTGCTTCGCCGACGCGAAGACGGAACGCTAACGCGACAGTCGCTCGATCAGCGCCATGGCGGCGGCCGGATTGCGCTCCTTCGCGCCGCTGATGACGTAAAGGAACACGTCGCGCTGACTCTTCTTGGCTTTGCTCTGCGCCAGAGAGGGAAGCTCCTCCGGCGCGTTTCCCTCCGCCCATTGCCGCGTGCGCGCCGCCCATCGCGCAAGCGCCTTATTGTCGTATCCATGCGGCGCGTCGGGACGCGTTCCCATGATGCGCGCATAGACGAAAGGCGCCGTCACATCGGCGATGAGCGGATAGTTGGAATCGCCGGCGATGACGATGGCGACGCCATGTCTGCGCGCAAGCGCAATGAATTCGGCCGTCTTGAAACTGTCGTGTCGCGCCTCAATGGCGTGCATCAGCGCGCGCCCGCCGATTTTCTTCGGGAGCAGGGAAAGAAAAGCTTCGAAAAATTCCACGTCGAATTTCTTCGTCGGCAGAAACTGCCACAAGATCGGTCCGAGTTTGTCGCCAAGCTCCATGACGCCGCTGTCAAGGAAGCGCTCGATAGACTCGCTTGCTTCTTTCGGGGTCTTTCGCATCGTCGCGAAGCGCGGCGCTTTGACGCTGAAAATGAAATTTTCTGGCGTTTCGTCGCGCCATTTGGCAAAACGCGCGACGCTTTGCGTTCGGTAGTAGGTGGCGTTGATTTCAATCGACGTGAGCTTGCGGCTCGCATATTCGAGTTCGCGCTTATGCTGCAGGCCAGCTGGATAAAAGGAGTCGCGCCAGGGCGCAAAATTCCAGCCGCCCACGCCGACATAAATTCGTCCGGCCTTCCGACTCATTTCCGTTCCGGCTTGATCCCGCTGCATTTGGGAGGAATCGCCCAAAGGCGGATAGGGTGATCGATCTCAAAAAGTCAGCGCGCGCGACGCGCGAAAATCCGGGTTCCAGTTTTTCGCGAGCCGCGCTCTATTGCGTCGAGGACTTGAGACTGGCTTCAGCCGCGCCATCTTAGCGGCGTCGCGACTATATATTTATCTTCATCGCCGGCTGTCGATGGTTGGACGCGCGCCGGCAATGTTCGGAAGGAGGAGCAATGGCGGCGAACTTTGTGTGGCGAATCCTTTTCGCGCTCGGCGCAATCACGCTGGCCGCCTGCGATCGCGGACCGGAGCTTCCGGAAAGTTCGGGTTATGGACCCAATCCGACGCTGCCTGAGCCTCATCCGACTGGAGCCTTTCCCTATGTGAACATCGCCCCCGTCGTGGGTTGGCGCGGCGTCGAAAAGCCTGTTCCCGCCGAGGGGCTCAGCGTGGCGGCGTTTTCGACCGGGCTCGATCATCCGCGCTGGCTATACGAATTGCCGAACGGCGACATTCTCGTCGCCGAAACCGATGCGCCGCCGAAGTCCGAAAACGAAGGAGGCGGCGGCGTTCGCGGCTTCATCATGGGCCTTTATATGCGGCAAGCCGGCTCGAACCACCCCAGCGCCAATCGAATAATGCTGCTGCGCGACGCGGACGGCGACGGGGTCGCCGAGACCAAAGAAGTCTTTCTCGAAAATCTCAATTCGCCTTTCGGCATGGCGCTGGTGGGCGATCGGCTTTACGTCGCCAACGCCGATTCGCTGGTGCGCTTTCCTTACAAGGAGGGCGACACGCGCATCGAAGCGCCGCCGGAGAAGGTCGTCGATCTGCCGTCGGGACGCAATCACCACTGGACCAAGAGCCTTGTCGCCGACCCGGTGGGTTCGCGTCTTTACGTGGGCGTCGGCTCCAACTCCAACGTAGGCGAGAACGGGATGGAGGAGGAGCATAACCGGGCCGACATTCTGGAAATCAATCCGGTGACGGGAGAGATGCGAGTGTTCGCTTCTGGCCTTCGCAATCCGGTGGGGATGGATTGGAACCCCGCGACCGGCGAATTATGGGCCGCGGTGAATGAACGCGACGAACTCGGCGACAATCTTGTGCCGGATTACATGACCGGAGTGCGTGAGGGCGCGTTTTATGGTTGGCCGTACAGCTACTATGGCCAGCACGTCGACGTTCGCGCTCAACCGGAGAATCCGGAATTAGTCAAACAGGCGATCCGGCCGGACTATGCGCTCGGCTCGCATACGGCTTCGCTCGGACTGACATTTGTCGGAGACGCCGACCTCGGGCCGTTTCAGAACGGCGCGATCATCGGCCAGCATGGCTCGTGGAACCGCAATCCACGCGTTGGATATCGCGTCATTTTCGTAAAATTCGAAAAGGGCGCGCCGATCGGCGGGCCGAAGGAGGTGCTGACCGGCTTCCTCAACGAGCGCGGCGAAGCGCAGGGCAGGCCTGTCGGGGTCATCATCGATAAGCGCGGCGGGCTGCTCGTCGCCGACGACGTCGGCGGCGCCGTATGGCGCGTCAGCGCCAAGAAGGACGCCAACTGACCGGCCTCGCTCGCATTTGGCCGCCGCCTGTGCTAACGGCAGCGGCCAGCTCGGCCTTACCGGGCGGAGTCAAGGGTCTGGAGCAGATGTCCGATATTTTCCATGAGGTCGATGAAGACGTCCGGCGCGACAAGGCGGCGGAGCTTTGGCGGCGCTATCAGACGCCGATCCTGATCCTCGCGGTGCTGATCGTCGCTGCGACCGGCGCCTGGAGCTATTATCAGACCAACCGCCAAAAGGCGGCCGAGGCCGCCAACGCGCGCTTTGAAGCCGCGGTCGCCCTCGCCAATGAAGGGAAAAATAAGGAAGCCGCCGCCGCCTTCGACGCGCTCGTCAAGGACGGTCCCAAGGGCTATGCGGCGCTTGCCCGCATTCGCGCGGCGGAGCTGCGCGAGGATAAGGCGCGCGCGCTCGAGGAATTGAACGCGATCGCCGAGGACAAGAATGTCGACAAGCTCAATCAGGAAGTTGCGCTGCTGCGCGCCGCTCTGATTATTCTCGATAGCGGCGATCGACAGAAAATGGAGCGTGCGCTGGGGCCGATGATGACGTCGAACGACGCCTTCCGCTTCTCGGCGCAGGAATGGAACGGCCTCGACGCGCTCGCCAACGACGATTTTGACGAGGCGGAGCGAGTCTTCAATATTCTGCTCAGCGACCGCGACGCGCCGCAATCGATGCGTCAGCGCGCAGCGGCCTACCGCGGACTGCTTCACGCCAAGCGCGGACCCAAGCCGGCGCCGGCGGCGCCTGCGCCCGGCGGCGCGACGAGCGGCAAAGTCTCCGTCACGCCGGTGATCGAACCTGAGGACGGCGCCGCGTCCTCGGGCGACGCGCCTTTCGAGGTGAAGCCGTCGAAGTAACGCGAAGGCGCGGCGACGCGGCGAGAAACGAGCCATGTCCTTTTCGCTCGCGATCATCGGCCGCCCGAACGTCGGCAAATCGACGCTCTTCAACCGGTTGACCGGCAAGAAGCTGGCGCTGGTCGACGATCGTCCCGGCGTCACCCGCGATCGCCGCGAGGGCGAGGCCAAGCTCGCCGATCTGCGCTTCACCATTATCGACACGGCTGGGCTCGAAGAAGGCGCGAGCGCGACGCTGGAAGGACGCATGCGCGCCCAGACCGAGAGCGCGATCCTTGCCGCCGACGCGATTCTATTTCTCATCGACGCGCGCGCCGGCGTCACCCCGGACGATAAATATTTCGCCGATCTCGTCCGTCGCGCCGGCAAGCCTGTGATCCTCGTCGCCAACAAGGCCGAAGGAAAGGCGGGCGAGGCCGGCGCCTATGACGCCTTTTCGCTAGGTCTCGGCGATCCGGTGCCGCTGTCCGCCGAACATGGCGAAGGCATGGGCGAACTTTACGATGCGCTGCGCGAAGCTCTGCCCGAAGAGACCGCCGAGCCCGCCGAAGAAGACGTCGTCATCGAAGAGAGTTCGAGGAACGACGAGGAGGACGGCAGCGATCTCGACGTGACCAAGCCGCTCCGCATCGCCGTCGTCGGCCGGCCCAACGCCGGCAAATCGACGCTGATCAATCGCATTCTTGGCGAGGAGCGCCTGCTGACCGGACCCGAAGCGGGGATCACGCGCGACTCGATCTTGGTCGATTTCCAATGGCGCGACCGCAAGATGAAGCTCTTCGACACCGCCGGCCTGCGCAAGCGCGCCCGCGTCGTCGACAAGCTGGAAAAGCTCTCCGCCGCCGACGCGTTGCGCGCCGTAAAATTCTCCGAAGTCGTCGTGCTGCTCGTCGATTCGACCGTTCCGTTCGAGAAGCAGGACCTCTCCATCGCCGATCTCGCGGCCCGCGAAGGGCGCGCAGTCGTCATCGCGCTCGGCAAATGGGACCTGATCGAGGATCGCGGCGCGACGCTCGTGAATCTGCGCGAGGACGCCGAGCGCCTGCTGCCACAACTGCGCGGCTGTCCAGTCGTCCCTGTCTCCGGCGCGACGGGGGAGGGGCTCGACAGGCTCATGCAGGCGATCATTGCGGTGCATGAAACCTGGAACAAGCGCATCGCGACGGGGCGGCTCAACCGATGGCTGCTGACGCAGATCGAGGAGACGCCGCCTCCGGCCGTCTCTGGCCGCCGCATCAAAATCCGCTACATGACCCAGGCGAAATCGCGCCCGCCGCATTTCGTGCTCTTCGGCAATCAGCTCGATGAATTGCCGACGAGTTACGAGCGCTTCCTGATCAACGGGCTGCGCAAGGCGTTCGATCTTCCAGGGGTTCCGATCCGTATTTCCAAGAAAGCTGGCGACAATCCCTTTGCAGGGAAATAGAAGTCGTGAGGCTGCATTGCGCAGCGAAGCTGCTTAGAGGGGGATGACACATGTTGAAACGACTTTTGGCGGGCGCCGCATTTTCCATTTTTCTCGCAGGCGCGGCAGTTGGTCAGGTCCTGCCCGATATTCTGCCGTCGCCAGGCGAGGGCGGCATTTTGCCCGTGGAGACAATTCTGGCTGAAGTGGGCGATGCGATTGGCGGCACGCTGACCGATATCGACCTGGAGCGAAAAGGCGGCGTCTGGGTCTATGAAATCGAAGCTGTCTTGCAGGACGGCCGCAAGACCGAGGTCATCGTTGACGCCCGCAGCGGCAGAATTCTGTCACGGAAAATCGAGCGCAGATAAAGATCTGTCGCCATCTCGATCGCCGCCTCGAACGCGTGTCGCCTGATCAGCTCGCCGTGCGCACGGACAACGCACGCGTCAAGGAATGCACCATGACCTCGAAGCCTTCTCCCGAAAAACTCCTCGCCCTCGGCATGTCGTTTTGGAACGCCAAGACGCTGCTTTCGGCGGTGGAGCTTGGCGTCTTCGACGCTCTCGCCGACGGCCGGGCCGATCTTGCGACGCTGACGACGAAGCTTGGCTTGCATGAACGCTCGGCGCGCGACTTTCTCGATGCGCTCGTCGCGATGAAAGTTTTGGCGCGCGACGCGAGCGGGCGTTACGCCAATACGCCCGAGGCGGAATTGTTCCTCGTGCGCGGCCGGCCGAGCTATGTCGGCGGCCTGCTGGAGATGGCCAATGCGCGTCTTTACGAGAGCTGGGGACATCTCTCGGAGGCGCTAAAAACCGGCCGACGGCAGAGCGAAAATCGGGACGCGAGCGATCTGTTCGCGGCGCTTTACGCCGATCCCAAACGACTACGGGGTTTCCTGGCGGCGATGAGCGGCGTCAGCGCCGGCGCCGCGCAGGCGATCGCCGACAAATTCCCGTGGCGCGACTACAAGACATTCGTCGATGTCGGCGCTGCGCAAGGCATGGTCCCCGTCACCATCGCGCGCGCGCATCCGCATCTTGCGGGCGCAGGCTTCGATCTGCCGCAGGTAGGACCGATCTTCGAGGAATTTGTCGCCACGAACGCGCTCGCCGATCGCGTGCGCTTCCATCCCGGCGATTTTTTCAAGGACGCCTTGCCTAAGGCCGACGTCATCATCATGGGCCACATCCTCCATGACTGGGACCTCGAACAAAAGCGCATGCTGCTGAAGAAAGCCTATGACGCGCTCCCCGAAGGCGGGGCGCTGATCGTCTATGAAGCGATGATCGACAATGACCGTCGCGAGAACGCCTTCGGTCTGCTGATGAGCCTCAATATGCTCATCGAAACCGATGGCGGCTTCGACTTCACCGGCGGCGACTGCCAAGGCTGGATGAAGGACGCCGGCTTCTCCAGCTCGCGCGTCGAGCCACTGAACGGCCCAAATTCGATGGCGATCGCCATCAAATAGCGACGCCGCGAAGATGGGCGCTTGATGGCGCCTGCGACCAATCCCCGCGTCGCGCCGCCAGATTTTGGGTTGGACAGAGGCCAGTTTTGAATTATTCTAATTCGTGTGTCGGGGCCAATGGCCGCCGGCTTCGAAATATCGGAGGCAAGAAAATGGCAACGCTCAAGGGCAGCAAGACCGAAGACAATTTGAAGGCCGCCTTCGCCGGCGAGTCGCAGGCAAACCGCCGCTATCTCTATTTCGCTCAAAAGGCCGACGTCGAAGGCTATAATGACGTGGCCGCCGTGTTCCGTTCCACCGCCGAAGGCGAGACGGGCCACGCCCATGGCCATCTCGAGTTTCTTGAGTCCGTCGGCGACCCGGCGACCGGCCTGCCGATCGGCAAGACGGCCGATAATCTCAAGGCCGCCGTCGCCGGCGAGACCCATGAATATACGGACATGTATCCCGGCATGGCGCGCTCGGCCCGCGAAGAGGGCTTCGAGGAAATCGCCGATTGGTTCGAGACGCTCGCCAAGGCCGAGCGTTCGCACGCCGGCCGCTTCCAGCGCGCGCTTGATGAGCTGAAGTAACCACAGAGTTACGCGTCCCGAGAACGAGCTCCTTCGCGTCATGGCCGGGCTTGACCCGGCCATCCACGCGATGGGACCGCGAAAGGCTCAGGACCTAACGCGCGCGCCAGCGGCTGGGCTTCAGTATCCCTGTCATGCGGCGACTGCTCCGCAGCATCTCGGCGTGGATGGCCGGGACATAGGCGAGCAAAGCGACGCCGTCTTTGACGGCTTTGCCCGGCCATGACGGCCGTTGTGTGTTGGAACAACAGAGATGAGAGAAGGCAGTCTTGAGGCGCCAATCCGGCATCCGCTGGATTGGCGAAGCTCCGATTTTTATGACGAAGCCAAACTCGACGCCGAAATGCGCCGGGTGTTCGACATTTGTCATACCTGCCGGCGCTGCTTCAATCTGTGCGACTCCTTCCCACGGCTCTTCGATCTCGTCGATGAATCGAAAAGCGGCGAACTCGATACGGTAGCGAGCGCGGATTTCAGCAGGGTCGTGGACGCCTGCACGCTCTGCGACATGTGCTTCATGACGAAGTGCCCCTATGTGCCGCCGCATGAATTCAACATCGACTTTCCGCATCTCATTCTGCGCTACCGCGCGGTCGAGGCGAAGAAGAAGGGCGTGCCCGCCGCTGATCGTGCGCTCGCCGATACCGACCGCAACGGCAAATGGGCGACGCTGATCTCGGGCGCAGTGAATTGGGCGACGCGCCGCGACAACAAGAAAATGCGCGATCTCGAAGAGAAGATCGCTGGCGTCGATCGCAACGCCGAACTGCCGACATACGCCAGCAAGACGCTTGAGGCGCAGGCGGCCGCGAACCAGCCGGCGCGCGATCAATCTGCGCCGGCGAAAGCGCGCAAGGCCGTGCTCTACGCCACTTGCTATGGCGATTATAACGACACCTCCATCGGCATGTCGGCGCTCGCCGTGCTCGCCAGGAACGGCGTCGAAACCAAAGTCGTGCATCCAGCCTGCTGCGGCATGCCGAAGCTCGAACAGGGCATGATCGACGAGGTGGCCGAGGCGGCGCGCAAAGTCGCGGCGGCCTTCGCGCCTTACATCGATGAAGGCTACGACATCGTCGCGCCGGTGCCGTCCTGCGCGCTGATGCTGAAATTCGAATGGCCGCTCATCCTGCCAGAGGATGAAAGCGTCAAGCGTCTGGCCGAAGCGACCTTCGACCTTTCCGAATATGTCGTCGACATCGCCCGCAAGGAGGGATTGGCCGAAGGCATGTCGCCGCTCGATGGCGGCGTCGCCTTCCATGTTTCCTGTCATTCGCGCGCGCAGAACATCGGCCAGAAGGGCGCCGAGCTCCTCGCCCTGATCCCGGAAGCCGACGTAGCGGTGGTCGAGCGCTGCTCGGGCCATGGGGGCGCCTGGGGCTACAAAAAGGGCAATTTCGAAATCGCGATGAAGGTCGGCAAGCCCGCCGCGCGGCAAATGCAGAGCGCCGGTAAGCAGCATATCGTCTCGGAATGTCCCCTTGCAGGCCTGCATGTCGAACAGGAAATCGAAACGCTCGGCGGCGAGACGCCGCAGCCGGAGCGCGTCGGCCATCCGATCGTGCTGATGGCGAGGGCGTATCAGAACGGCAGTCGGCAATAGGCAATCGGCAGTCGGAGAATTGTCGACCGCCGAAGACCGACTGCCGACTGCCGCGCCAGAATGATTGGGCGAGGAGTAAAAGAATGACGAGCCGTCACGAACTGACTCCCGCAGACATCCTTCCCTGGGCCGAATACGCCAAGGGTCGCGCGGAGCATCGTAAGCGCATCACCGCGCTCAAGCGGCATCGCCGCGTCGAGGTCGGACCTTACGTCACCTTCTACTTCGAGAATTTCGACACGATGTGGTCGCAGGTGCAGGAGATGCTGCACATCGAAAGAGGGGGCGAGGCGCAGCTCGCCGACGAGCTCGCCGCCTATAATCCGCTGATCCCGAAGGGCAAGGAACTCATCGCCACCTTTATGATCGAGATCGACGACGCGCTGCGCCGCGCGCGCGTCCTGGCGCAGCTCGGCGGCATCGAGGAAACGGCCTTCATCGAGGTTGGCGGCGCGCGAGTCCATGGCAAGGCCGAGGAAGACCAGGATCGCACCTCCGCCGAAGGCAAGGCGAGCAGCGTGCAATTCGTGCACTTCCCCTTCACCGACGCGCAGATCGCCGCCTTCAAGGAGCCGAACGGACGCGTGATTTTGGGCTTGTCACATCCGAACTACAGCCATATGGCGGTGCTGTCGGAAGCGACACGCGCGGCGTTGGCGGGAGATTTCTGGTGAGGTGGATCAGAGACCGTGCGTCGCTTCCGTGCTTGTGTCTCGATAAACCAGTCTTA
>VGEB01000081.1 GCA_016869435.1 Alphaproteobacteria bacterium
CCTCGATCGCGTCGACCCAATCATCGAAAAGCAAATTCTCGGCGACGACAGCCGCCGCCTTCGTGGTATCCTTCGTCATGGCGTGGTCTCCGTTCCAGCGCGTCAACGCTGGAATCATTCGGGTTGAAGAACCCGGAGACTACGCCAACCAATTTCCAACCACCTCCGCGACGGGACCCGTTATTGAAATTGGACTGGTTTAGAATCCCTGTTTCATTCCTCTTTCCCGGAGGGAGGGGAACCCGGAACAAACATTCTCTGTGCGCCGGGAAGACCGGCAGGTGGCGGCAGATGAAAGTTCTGCACGTTGAAGAAGTAGCCGATCACACCGGCCCCGAGTCATGCGTCGTCATCCGCGAGGATGGGGGCGAAGCGTTGACAGGGGAAAACGCGGGCGGAGCATTGAGCCGCGAAATGTTTACGGTCCAGGGCGCCGACGCCGTAGAGAAGGGCGGAAGGCAAAACGAGGCGGCGCGTCATGGCGAGCGCCGCCCGGCCCTGCGTGGTCCGAGACCTCATGCACGCGTGGAAGCTATCTGCACGGGAACCGGGATATCCATGGGGTGGCCGGACGGGATCGTTCGTTTCGAATCGGTCCGCATCGGGAAGGACGCACTCGTAATCCGATGATGAGTGACCCATGGAAGTCAGACTCGCCCATAGTACCAGGGAAGTCGCCGAACAAAGCAGCGCAGGCGGCGGCGGAGGCGATGGAGGGAAGGGGCGGGGCCAAGGGGAATGCGATCGAGGGCAGCACGCGCCGGACGCAGAGCCTCAGAAAGCGTGTCCCCCCACGCTGGATCGCATACGGGAAGCAGCACAACGGGACAAGCGTCTTCGGTTCACGGCGCTCCACCATCACCTGACCTTCGATCTGCTGCGCTGGTCGTTCTTCCAATTGAAACGGAAGGCGGCGGCGGGCGCCGACGGGGTGACGTGGGACCAGTACGAGGCAGGTCCTGCACGAACGCGTACAAGGGGGCGCATACCGGTCAAAGCCGTCGCGGCGGCAATACATTCCCAAGCCGGACGGCCGACAACGGCCGCTCGGCATCGCGGCGCTGGAGGCCAAGATCGTCCAACGGGCGGCGACGGAGGTGCTGAAGCTCCCGCCGTGGCGGCCTCAATCGTCTGCGACGCGCCAGCGATCAATCCGAATAAGACAAAGGACGCCGCCGCACGCCCGCCCCGCCGCCGTTCTCGCTGATGAACTGAACGCCAGCCGATTCAAACGCGGAGTGGATGGCGGCGAGATCGCTAACATTCGGAATCCTCTTGCACGTCTCAAAGTCAATAATGGTTTTGTGAGGGACGTTCGCCTTCTCGGCGAGTGTGGATTGATCGTAGTTGATCAACCCGCGGGCTGCACGACATTGGGCCGGACTTATCGACATTTTGCGGAACCTTGTGAGATTTGTTTGACAAGCCCGGACATCCAGCTGTTCATCTCCACGTCAAGTTTCGCGGCACACGTTCAAAAATGCCGATGCCCGTTGAGAAAGATCTCGATGCCCCGCCTCTCGGCTGCTCGCGCCTCCGAGAGGCGGGGCGGACTTGCGTCACTCGATGTCTTTCAACACCTCGTCGAGCATCTTCTTGGCGTCGCCGAACAGCATCCGGTTGTTCTCCTTGTAGAACAGCGGATTGTCGACGCCGGCGTAGCCGGACGCCATCGAGCGCTTCATGACGATCGAGATCTTGGCCTTCCAGGCCTCCAGCACCGGCATGCCGGCGATCGGGCTGTTGGGATCGTCCTGCGCGCCGGGATTGACGATATCGTTGGCGCCGATGACCATCGCGACATCCGTCGTCGGGAAGTCGTCGTTGATCTCGTCCATCTCCAGCACGATGTCGTAGGGCACCTTGGCTTCGGCGAGCAGCACGTTCATATGCCCGGGCATGCGGCCCGCCACCGGATGGATAGCGAAGCGGACGTTGACGCCCTTGGCGCGCAGCTTCTGGGTGATGTCGTAGACCGTGTGCTGCGCCTGCGCCACCGCCATGCCGTAGCCCGGAATGATGACGACGTTGCGGGCCTCCTTGAGCAGCTCCGCAGTCTCCTGCGCGCTGATCGCGACCACCTCGCCCTGCGGCCCTTCGCCGCCGGCAGCGGGCGCGGCCCCGCCGCCGGTGCCGAACCCGCCTGCGATCACGCTCATGAAGCCGCGGTTCATGGCCCGGCACATGATGTACGACAGGATCGCGCCCGACGAGCCTACGAGCGCGCCCGTCACGATCAGCAAGTCGTTCGAGAGCATGAAGCCGGTCGCCGCCGCCGCCCAGCCGGAATAGCTGTTCAGCATCGACACCACGACGGGCATGTCGGCGCCGCCGATCGCCATGACCATGTGCACGCCGAAGGCGAGCGCCAAGGCGGTCATGACGAGCAGCGCCAGCACGGCGATCACGCCTTCGTGCGACAGGAACAGATGCCCTGCGTAGATCACGACCAGCAGGCCGCCGAGGTTGATCCAGTGGCGCCCCGGCAGCAGCAGCGGCTTGCCGTCGATCTTGCCCGAAAGCTTGCCGAAAGCGATGACCGAGCCGGAGAAGGTCACGGCGCCGATGAGGATGCCGAGATAGATCTCGAGCTCGTGGATCGACTTCTCCGCGCCTTCGAAGGTGATGGAGTTGTCGATGTAGCTCGCAAATCCTACGGCGCAGGCGGCTAGGCCGACGAGGCTGTGCATGAGCGCAACCAGCTCCGGCATCTGCGTCATCTGCACTTTTTTGGCGGCGTAGAGACCGACGGTGGCGCCTGCCGCCATGGCGACGATGATGAACGGCAAGCCGAAAGGCAGAACGCGCGGGCCGAAGACGGTCGCCACCACGGCGATCGCCATCCCGGCGACGCCGAACCAGTTGCCGCGGCGCGCGGTTTCCGGATTGGATAGGCCACCGAGGCTAAGGATGAACAAAATGGTGGCGCCGATATAGGCGGCAGTGACGAGGCTGAAGGAAAGCGTCACCTAAGTCTCCTCACTTCCGGAACATCGCCAGCATGCGACGCGTCACCGCGAAGCCGCCGAACATGTTGATCGCAGTCAGCGCAATGCCGAGGAACGCGAGCAGGCCAATGAAAAACGAGTGACGTTCCGTTCCCTCCGCCAGCGGGGGTGCGATCTGCACCAGCGCGCCGATGCAGATGATCGACGAGATGGCGTTGGTCACGCTCATGAGCGGCGTGTGCAGCGAGGGCGTGACGTTCCACACCACCATGTAGCCGACGAAGCACGCCAGCACGAACACGGTGAAGTGGCCGAGGAACACCGGCGGCGCATAGCCGCCGATGAGCAGGAACAGCGCGGCGCCCACGCCGGCCTTGATGGCGAGCTCCGCCGGCGAGGACGGCTCGCCGGAGCCATGATGGCCACCGGACTTCTTGACCGCGACCGCGGGCGCAGCGGCCGGAGCCGCCGCGGGCGCGGCCGACACCTTCAGCGGCGGCGGTGGCCAGGTGACCTCGCCGTCCTTGATCACGGTCCCGCCGCGGATCATCTCGTCGTCCATGTTGACTACGGCCACGCCGTCCTTGGCCTTGCACAGCTCCTCGGTGAGGCGCAGCAGGTTCGTCGCGTAGAGCGTCGAGGCCTGCTTGGACAAGCGGCTCGGCAGATCCGTGTAGCCGATGATGGTCACGCCGTGGCGCACCACGACCTCGCCCGGCACGGTCAGCTCGCAGTTGCCGCCTTGCTCCGCCGCGAGATCGACGATCACGCTGCCGGCCTTCATCGACTGCACCATCTCGGCGGTGATGAGCTTGGGTGCCGGCTTGCCGGGGATCAGTGCTGTCGTGATGACGATGTCGGCTCCCTTAGCCTCCTTGGCGAAGACCTCGGCTTGAGCCTTCTGGAAGCCCTCCGACATGACCTTGGCGTAGCCGCCGGTTCCGCTGCCTTCCTCCTGGTAGTCGACGCCGACGAACTCGGCGCCCATGGACTTGACCTGATCGGCGACCTCCGCTCGCGTGTCGTTGGCGCGCACGATGGCGCCGAGGCCGCTCGCCGCGCCGATGGCGGCGAGGCCCGCGACGCCGGCGCCGATCACGAACACGCGTGCAGGCGGCACCTTGCCCGCCGCGGTGATCTGGCCGGTGAAGAAGCGGCCGAAGTGATGCGCCGCCTCGATCACGGCGCGATAGCCGGCGATGTTGGCCATGGAGGAGAGCGCGTCGAGCTTTTGCGCGCGGCTGATGCGCGGCACGCTGTCCATGGCGAGCACGGTGGCCTTGCGGGCCGCGAGCTGCTGCACGAGCTCAGGGTTCTGCGCCGGCCAGATGAAGGAGACGAGCGTCGCGCTCTCCTTCAGCAGCGGGACCTCGCTCGCCGACGGCGCGCGCACCTTGAAGACGATGTCCGCGCCGGACCACAGGGCCGCGGCGTTGGGCGCGATCGTGGCGCCCGCCGCCTTGTAGTCGTCGTCGGAGAAATTGGCGGCCTCGCCGGCGCCGCTTTCCACAGACGCCGCAAACCCGAGCTTGATCAGCTTGTCGACGACTTCCGGCACGGCGGCGACACGCCGCTCGCCCGGAAACGTCTCTTTGGGAACTCCAATCATCATCGCCTTCGCCGACCTTTCGTCTCAAAATCAAGCGCGATACGCGCCGCGCCTCTCCCTCTTTTCCGAGGACAGGGGAAACGACGTTTGGAACACCGTACCGGGGATTGTCCCGGGAGTCGAAGCGACGGCTCCCGACGCGGGGCGGATGTTTCCTCATTCGTAGGTATTTGACAAGGTCACGCCGAGGCGGGTGACGTCAAAAGGTTTGTGTCAGCGGGAAAAGGGGAGCTGCGCTAGGAATTGGGCTTTGTGTGCGTCGCCCAAAACCCCCAAAACTCCGCGTTGATAGAAGCGTCCAAGTTTTTGCGACAGGCCGGTAGCACCTTTCCTTTTTTTGAGCGATGATGATCGATGGGGAGGCTCGCGCACCGGGCTGCTCCAGCGGCTGCCTCGGCGCGGCGGGCTTGGCTGCGCCATGCGTTTCAATCGGACCTGACCGGGGGACCGCTGATCCCCTGAAGTCCCGGTCTTCACGGGGGAACCAACGATGGCGATTCTCGAACTCATTGATGGCCCGCTCCAGTCCTCGCCCCTCACGCCAAGCTTGCGGTTTACTCTCAACGGCGTGGAAATCGAGGGGCGCATGGGGGAGAGCATCCTCTCCGCCGCCAATCGCGCCGGAGTCCATATCCCGTCGATGTGCTCCGATCCCCGCATGAACCCCTCCGAAGAGTGCGGCCTGTGCGTCGTGCAGGTCGCGGGGCGTCCCGAGTTGGTCAAGGCGTGCGGCGCGCTCGTTGAGGAAGGTCTCGTCGTCGAAAGCGAAACGGAGACGCTCGCCGCCGTCCGCAAGGCCCGGCTGACCGAATATCTCGCCAACCATAACGCCTATTGTTCGCCGCCATGCCAGGCGGCCTGCCCCGCGGGCATCGACATCGCCGGCTACATCAACCTGATCGGCAAGGGCAAATATGTCGAGGCGACTGCTCTTATCAAGGAGATGCTGCCGCTGCCGGGCATTCTGGGGCGCGTTTGTCCGCGGCCCTGCGAGGCGAGTTGCCGGCGGCTGCAGATCGACGGCCAGCCTGTCGCCATCTGCTCGCTGAAGCGCTACGCCGCCGACAAGGCGGCGGAGGCCGGATTGCCGACGCAGCCCGAACCCAAGCCCGCGACCGGCAAGCGCGTCGCCGTGGTCGGGGCCGGGCCGGCCGGGCTGTCGGCCGCCTATTATCTCGCGATCGAAGGCCACAAGGTCACGCTGCTCGAAGGCGAAAAGGAAGCCGGCGGCACTCTGCGTTTCGGCATTCCGCCGTACCGCTTGCCGGACGACGTTCTGAACCGGGAGATTGCGGACATATTGTCGCTCGGCGTCGAACTGAAGACCGGCCAGTGGATGGGGCGCGATTATCAGATCGAGAGCCTGCTGGCGAACGGCTACGACGCGGCGTTCCTGTCGGTCGGGGCCATGGCGGGCAAACGCGCCGGCATTCCGGGAGAGGACGCCAAGGGCGTGACCTCGGCGATCGACTATCTGCGCCGCGTCAACTGGGGCGAGCGCGTCGATCTCGGGCGGCGCGTCATCGTCGTCGGCGGCGGCTTCACCGCGGCGGACGCGGTGCGCACCGCGCGGCGCGGCGGTGCCTCCGAGGTCGTTATGATGTATCGGCGCACCAAGAACGAGATGACGGCCTCGGCTCACGAGATCCACGACTGCGAAATGGAGGGCGTGACCTTCGACTTCCTCGCGGCGCCCGTCGAGGTCGTCGTCGAGAACGGCCGCGCGGTCGGCGTCAAGGCGGTGCGTATGGAGCTCGGCGAGCCCGACGCGAGCGGCCGGCGGCGTCCGGTTCCCGTCGAGGGCTCCGAATATGTGACGCCCGCCGACTCCATCCTGATGGCGATCGGCCAGGACGTCTATCCGGACATCCTCAACGAGCCGCGCCTCGCCACCAACCGTTGGGGACACATCGTCTCCGACGGCGCGACAATGCGCGCCAATCTGCCTGGGGTGTTCGCCGGCGGCGACTGTTCGACCGGCGCGGCCACGGTGGTCGAGGCGGTCGCGGCGGGCAGAAAGGGCGCCTACGCCATTCACGCTTTTCTCGACGGCGCGGACGATCGCGCGATCGCCAAGGCGATCGAGCGCCCAACTCCAAAGTTCTTCGATATTGCAGCGACGGCGCGGCAGCCCGCGAAAATGGCGCAGATGCCGGTCATCGACTCCAAGTCGCGCGTCGAATCCTTCAAGGCCAACGGCGGCGCAGGGCGCGCTTTCGACGAAGTCGAACTGGGCTTTGCCGAGGATCAGGCGCAGACGGAGGCCGAGCGCTGCCTGCAATGCGTCTGCCAGGCGGCCGGCACGTGCTCGCTACAGAAATATTCGCTCGAATACGGCGCCGGAACCTTGGGTTATGTGGGCGCGCCAGTGCCGCCCGGCAAGGAGCGGGTGTTTGAGCCTCTCATGTCCTGGCCGTTCTTCGAGCTCAATCGCGAGAAGTGCGTCAAGTGCATGAGCTGCGTGAACATCTGCGAGACGGTCCAGCACCGCGAGGTCTACACGACGGACGCCGAAGGCTACCCGGCGCTGGTGAGCGGAACGTTCGATTTCCGCGACACGGAATGCAATAATTGCGGCCAGTGCGTGAGCGCCTGCCCCACGGGCGCCTTGAAGAGCCTGTTCGACAAGGGCAACCTGCCCAAGAACCAGCGCAAGGTGACGGAAAGCGTCTGCAACTTCTGCGGCACGGGCTGCGCCATCGAGTTCGAGAGCGAGGACAACAGAATCGTCGCGGTCAACGCCTCGACGAAGTCGCCCGCCAACGCGGGCAATCTGTGCGTCAAGGGACGTTTCGGCATGGACTTCATCCAGAGCCCGGACCGGTTGACGAAGCCGCTCATCCGCCGGCGCGGCAAGGACAGCCCGTTCGAAGAGGCGAGTTGGGACGAGGCGATCGCCTACGTGGCGCGCCGGCTCAACGAGATCAAAGCCGAGCACGGCCCGCATGCGATCGCCGGCTTCACCTCTGCGCGCGTCAGCAATGAAGACGATTACGTCATGCAGAAGCTGATCCGCTGCGCAGTCGGGACCAACAACACCGACCATTGCGCGCGACTATGCCACATGGCGAGCGTCGTCGGCCTGAAACAGGCCATCGGCTCCAGCGCGCCTTCGGCGTCCGCGACCGACATCGGCCTTGCCGACGTGTATCTCGCCGTCGGCTCGAATCCAACGGTCGCGCATCCGGTCATCTCGAGCAGAGTGCTGCGGGCGAAATACGAGAGAGGCGCCAAGATCATCGCCATCGATCCGCGCCGCAGCGAACTCGTCGGCCACGCCGACCTGTGGCTTCAGGTCAAGCCCGGGACCAATGTGTCCATCCTGAATGCGATCGCGCATGTCATCCTGCAGGAGGGCTTGGCGAACGAAGAGTTCATCAAGGCCCGCACCGCCAATTTCGAGGCGCTCGCCGGCAGTCTGGCCGACTACAGCCCCGAGAAGACGCAGAGCGTCACGGGCGTCGAGCCCGATCTCGTCCGGCAGGCCGCGCGCCTTTACGCCAAGGCCGAGCGCGGGATGCTGCTGTGGGGCATGGGCATCACCCACCATCTTAAGGGCGTCGACAGCGTGCTGGCTCTGGCCAATCTGGGTCTGATGACGGGGCACGTCGGCCGCCCCGGCACGGGCTGGATGCCCCTGCGCGGGCAAGCCAACGTGCAGGGCGCTTCGGACATGCAAGGCCACCACAACGCCCTGCCTGGCTATCAGTCGATCACCGATCCCGCGGCGCGCGCCAAGTTCGAGAAGGCATGGGGGGTGAAGCTGCCGGACAACACATACAAGTCCATCATCGAACTGGAGGCGGCGGCCGCCACGGGCGAAATCCGCGCGATGTACATCATGGGCGACAATGCGGCCGGAGCCAGCCCCGACACGACCGCGGTCGAGAAGGGCTTGCGCAATCTTGAGTTCCTGGTGGTGCAGGAAATTTTCATGACCGACACCGCCAAGCTGGCCGATGTCGTGCTCCCCGCCGCCGCTTTCGCGGAAAAGGAGGGCACGTTCACCAATACCGAGCGGCGCGTGCAACTGCTCAACAAGGCGGTCGATCCGCCGGGCGAGGCGCGCCCCGATTGGCAGATCGTGTGCGATATCTCGACGGCGATGGGCTACCCGATGTCCTACCCGAACGCGGCGGCGATCATGGAGGAGATCGCCTCGCTGGTTCCGTCCTACGCCGGCATTCGCCACGAGCGGCTCAGGAACGGCGGCATCCAGTGGCCGTGCCCCGATACGTCGCATCCCGGGACGCGCTTCCTTTATTCGGACAGATTCCCGACCGAGGACGGACGGGCGAGTTTCACCGTGCTCACGCAGCAACCGGCCATCGAGCAGGCGGACACGGAATATCCGCTTATCGTCGACACGGGACGCTGGCTCGAACACTACGACACGGCCACGATGACCGGCCGCTCCTTCGGACTGAATTACATGCGGCCTCATGGCGAGATCGAGGTCAATCCGGAGGACGCCAAGCGCGGCGAGCTCAAGACGGGCGACTGGGCGCGGCTTTCGACGCGCCGCGGCTCGATCGAGGCCCGCGTGCGCGTCAGCGACCGCATCAGGGAGGGCATGGTGTTCTACCCGTTCCACTATCCCGAACAGTCGGCGAATCGTCTCGTCGGCGTCGAGATGGACAGCGCGTCGCGCACGCCCGCGTTCAAGGGCGCGGCCGCGCGCATCGAGCGGGTGATGCGGAACTGGTGAGCGCCGTCCCGTCTCGCCGCCCTGACGCGTTTTCTGGCCGAACGGAATCGTTCGGTCGGAAAGCGTGTTAGCGACTTTCAACATCGGGCGGGACATCTCTTGTCGCGCCTTAGATTCCGGACGACCTTGGCGAGGCGTCGCGCCAGCCGCGGACGAGCGAGGACAGGAACCATGGCGCTCATCAAAGAGACCGATTACGGCACGCCGGAATCGAAATCGGAAAAGCTGGTCACGCTGACCATCGACGGCAGGAGCGTCACCGCGCCCGAGGGCGCGTCGATCATGCGCGCAGCGATGGAGGCGGGGATCGAAATCCCCAAACTCTGCGCCAGCGACAACATCAAGGCCTTCGGCTCCTGCCGCCTCTGCCTGATCGAGGTCGAGGGCCGCAACGGGACGCCGGCCTCCTGCACCACGCCGGTCGCGCCGGGGATTTCGGTCAAGACGCAGACGCCGCGTCTCGCCGCGCTGCGCCGCGGCGTGATGGAGCTCTATATCTCCGACCATCCGCTCGACTGCCTCACCTGCGCCGCCAACGGCGACTGCGAATTGCAGACACAAGCGGGTGCCGTGGGCCTGCGCGACGTGCGCTACGGCTATGACGGCGCCAATCACGTGTTCGCGCGCAACAATGGCGCGGTGAATTTCGACTGGAAGCCCAAGGACGAATCGAACCCCTATTTCACTTACGATCCGGCAAAGTGCATCGTCTGCAATCGCTGCGTGCGCGCCTGCGAAGAGGTGCAGGGCACCTTCGCGCTGACGATTTCGGGCCGCGGCTTCAATTCGCGCGTCTCGCCCGGCATGGACGAAGCCTTCTTCGAATCGGAATGCGTCTCCTGCGGCGCCTGCGTGCAGGCCTGCCCCACCGCGACGCTCACCGAGAAATCGGTGATCGCCATCGGCCAGCCCGAGCATTCGGACGTGACGATCTGCGCCTATTGCGGCGTCGGCTGCGCCTTCAAGGCCGAGATGCGCGGCGAAGAAGTCGTGCGCATGGTCCCCTGGAAGGACGGCAAGGCCAATCACGGGCATAGCTGCGTCAAGGGCCGCTTCGCCTATGGCTACGCCATGCACCCCGACCGCGTCCTCAAGCCGATGATTCGCGAGACCATCGCGGAGCCGTGGCGGGAGGTCTCCTGGGACGAGGCGACCTCCTTCGCCGCGCGCCGCTTCAAGGAGATACAGGCGAAATATGGCGTGCGCTCGGTCGGCGGCATTTCCTCCTCGCGCTGCACCAACGAGGAGAACTATCTCGTCCAGAAGCTGGTCCGCAGCGGCTTCGGCAATAACAATGTCGACACCTGCGCGCGCGTGTGCCATTCGCCGACCGGCTACGGCCTGCATCAGGCCTTCGGCACCTCGGCCGGCACGCAAGATTTCGACTCGGTCGACGACGCCGACGTGATTCTCGTCATCGGCGCCAATCCGACCGATGCGCATCCGGTGTTTGGCTCCCACATGAAGGCGCGGCTCCGCCAAGGCGCGCGACTGATCGTCATCGATCCGCGCCGCACCGAGCTTGTGCGGTCGCCGCACATCAGGGCGGACTATCATCTGTCGCTGAAGCCTGGGACCAATGTCGCGCTGCTCACCGCGCTGGCGCATGTGATTGTCACGGAAGGGCTCGCGAACGAACGCTTTGTGCGCGAACGTTGCAACTGGGACGAATATCAGTACTGGGCGGCCTTCGTCTCCGAGGAGCGCAACAGTCCCGAGGCGGTGGAGCAGCTCACGGGCGTTGCGGCGGAAGACATTCGCGCCGCCGCGCGGCTTTACGCTGCCGGCGGCAATGGCGCGATCTATTACGGCCTCGGCGTCACAGAGCACAGTCAGGGCTCCACCACGGTGATGGCCATCGCCAATCTCGCCATGGCCACCGGCAATCTCGGGAGGCGCGGCGTCGGGGTAACCCCGCTGCGCGGCCAGAACAATGTGCAGGGCTCGTGCGACATGGGCTCCTTCCCGCACGAGCTGCCGGGCTATCAACACATATCCGGCGACAAGACGCGTACGGCGTTCGAGGTCGAATGGGGCGTCGATCTCGACAAAGAACCCGGCCTTCGCATCTCCAACATGTTCGACGCCGCGCTCGATGGAACGTTCAAGGGGCTCTACGTGCAGGGGGAGGACATTCTCCAGTCCGACCCCGACACCAAACATGTCGCGGCCAGTCTCGCCGCGATGGAGCTTATCGTGGTGCAGGACTTGTTCCTGGTCGAGACGGCGAATTACGCGCATGTCTTCCTGCCGGGCGCGACCTTCCTCGAGAAGGACGGCACCTTCACCAACGCCGAACGCCGCATCCAGCGCGTGCGCAAGGTGATGAGCCCGAAGAACGGCTACGGCGACTGGGAGATAACGCAAATGATCGCCAATGCGATGGGTCTCGGTTGGACCTATTCGCACCCCAGCGAGATCATGGGCGAGGTTGCGCGACTGACGCCGCGCTTCGCCCATGTCTCTTACAAGAAGCTGGACAAGGACGGGTCAGTACAGTGGCCCTGCGACGACGCGTCGCCCGACGGCGTGCCGATCATGCACGTCAACGGCTTCGCGCACGGCAAGGGCAAATTCGTCATCACCGAATATGTGCCCTCCGACGAACAGACCGGACCGCGCTTCCCGCTGCTGCTCACCACGGGTCGAATCCTGTCGCAATATAACGCTGGCGCGCAGACGCGGCGCACTGAGAACAGCCAGTGGCATCCGGAAGACATTCTGGAAATCCATCCGCATGACGCCGAAGATCGCGGCGTTCGAGATGGGGATCGGGTGAGGGTCCAGAGTCGTGCGGGCGAGACGACCTTGCACGCCACGGTCACCGACAGGGTGGCTCCTGGCGTCGTCTATATGACTTTCCACCACCCGATGACCCAGGCCAATGTCGTCACCACTGACAATTCGGACTGGGCCACCAATTGTCCAGAATACAAGGTGACGGCCGTGCAGGTGTCGCCCGCCACCGGCCCGAGCCAATGGCAGGAGAAATACCAGAAATTATCGCAGGAGAATGGTCGCATCGCGACCGCGACCGACGCGGCGGAATAAGCGACCGCCTAGAACGAAGTGGCAGTTCCGCTGGCTTGCCGGGGTGGCAGCAGGAGTTTAACGTTTCCTGAAGTCTCCCCAGAGGCTGGAAAGCCGGACAGGCCTACTTACCAAATTGCCTGCCAGTTGCTCCTCGTTTCTCCCTCAAAGTGTCGCCTGTGAAGAACGCGGCTTACACCGCGACGGTGTGATTTTCTGAGCTTTTGGCCCGGCTGAACGCGTGGAGCAAGATGGCGCACAAAAGCGTCAGCCAGCGGCACGGGACAAATGCGCGAAAGCTGATGGCGTTTGATCTCGGCTCTACGCGCGTCCGGACTCGTCTTTCCCTGAACCGCCTGGATCGCCGTAACCGGCGGCGGCCTTTCTGGAGCGCAGGCGGCGAGCCAGGGCGTCAGGATCGTCAGAGTGAGGAGGAAGACGGCTGCGCGCATCGGCGATTTCCGAGATTGTCTGTTGGGTTTCATTGGCGACCTCGGCGGCGCCCGCGCGTTCATGGGCGTCGTCGATGTCGGCGCGAACCCGTTCGTTCTTCCAGACCGCTGCGACGGCCTGGAAGAAAGCGTTCAGGACCGCGCCGATGATCGAGGCGAGGAAGCCCACCCGATCGGCAATTTTCGGCTCGTAGGCGATGGCCCAATTCGCGGCGGCCGCGATCAGCTGATTCGTCACCTCGATGTGCGCCTCCCGGCCGTGCGCCGCGCCCTCGGTGGTGGCGATGGCGTAGTTGACTGTGAAGTTGCATGGAATAAGAACCCCGCTTTGGGGGTGATTTGCATCCAATCGGGACCCCGGAGCTAAGGGTCCACACTGGTCTCCTGATGCGAGGGAGGCCGAGATTGGAATGCTTGTTGTGGAAACGATTGCGAAGATTCGCCGCGCCTATTTTGTCCAGAAGAAGCCGATCAAGGAGATTTGCCGGGACCTGCATGTGTCGCGGAAGGTCGTGCGCAAGGTCATCCGTTCGGACGCGACGGAGTTCCGTTACGAACGCGAGACGCAGCCGCTTCCCAAAATCGGGCCATGGCGTGAGCGGCTGGATTCCCTTTTGCTGGAGAACGAAGGGAAGGCGTCGCGCGAGCGGTTGACGCTTGTGCGGCTTTACGAAGAGCTGCGCGGCATTGGTTATGACGGCAGTTACGCGGCGGTTCGCCGGTACGCGATTGGCTGGCGCAAGGAGCGCGGCGCCGCTCTGGCCCAAGCCTATGTGCCGCTGAGCTTTGCGCCGGGCGAAGCCTATCAGTTCGATTGGAGCCACGAAGTCGTCGTGCTGAATGGCGCGATGGTGACAGTGAAAGTCGCTCACATGCGGCTCTGCCACAGCCGCATGTTGTTTGTCCGCGCCTATCCGCGCGAGACGCAGGAGATGGTGTTCGACGCGCATGACCGCGCCTTCGCCTTCTTCAAGGGAGCTTGCGCACGCGGCATCTACGACAACATGAAGACCGCGGTGGAGACGATCTTCGTCGGCAAGGAGCGACAATACAATCGGCGCTTTCTTCAGATGTGCGGGCATTATCTTGTCGAACCCGTGGCCTGCACGCCGGCGTCAGGCTGGGAGAAGGGACAGGTCGAAAATCAGGTCGGCCTGGTGCGCGAGCGCTTCTTCACGCCGCGTCTGCGGTTCAAGAGCTATGACGAGTTGAACGCCTAGCAGCTTGTCGGACTTAAACACGGCGCGATGGTTCGGTTTAGAATCGGCTCGTTGATTCCCACCGGACCACGAGCGACTGTGGATGTCCAACTTCCGAACGATAGACCGGCAGACCGGATTTTT
>VGEB01000082.1 GCA_016869435.1 Alphaproteobacteria bacterium
GATCGACATAACTGAATAGCGACCCAGATCGCGCGTCCGCGCCTCGCATGATTCATTCCTCGCTGATAATGCGAGAATGAATCACATCGAGATTCGAGGCGCCAGAGACTTTTTCAACAGCCTGCTAGGCGCCTTACTTCCAGCGCGTATCGAATTTCGCGAGGTTGAAGGGCGGTTTGTAGGGATGCAGCGGGTTCTCGCCGCTGAACGGCTTCACCACGGTGAGAATGCGCTCGCGATGTTTCAAGGGCGCGAAGCCAGAGGGGTCCTGCGCGCCGGTGAAGCCGAAAAGATGCGCCGGATCGACATTGACCTTGAACGACGGCGGCGGACGCATCCAGCTCTGCGTCGCCACATCCATGTAGGCGGTCTTCAGCATGTGGTTGAGGCCCCACTGAGTCGGCACGAAGCAGGACTTCGAGGAATCCGACATGTCCCAATAATAAGTGTCCGGCCGCAATTCGAGGGTGGCGTCGCCTTCGAAAATCGCGATCGACCCGTCGTGCATGAGATGCCGCACCTCGGCGAAGCCCGCGAAGGGGTCGACGAGATGATAATAGACCCCAAGACAGAGAATGATGTCGAAGGTCTCGTTGAGCTTCGAGGCTTCGTAGATCGATACGCTCTGATTGATCTCGACGTTGGATTTTAACAGCTTCTTGGCGAGGCGCAGCCCTGCGCCGCTCGCCCAGTTCTGGCTGACGTCATCCGTTGCGAGCACGCGTTTGGCGCCGCGCCGCTCGGCGTAAAAGCTCCAAAATCCATCCCAACAGCCGACTTCGAGCACGCTTTTTCCAGTAAAATCGATCTTGTCGAGTTCGCTCTCGATGAAACGCCAGATACGGCGGTGATCTTCGGCTTGCGAGACGCTGACGGCGCGCAGTCCGTCGCCGAAATCGAATTCATGATACCAATGAATGGCGTCAATTTCCTTTTGCAGCGCCTCACGCGAAGCTGCGTCCTGCACGTCCATCGAATGTTCCTTGGATGACTATTGCGACAGGCGCGCGAAAGCGCCCGCTCTCTATCGCGGCGACGGCGCGGAGTTTGCCTTTATTCGGCGCTCCATGCAAGGCGGGGGCGCGACGCTGCGCCGTCGGCGCGCTCCATCTCCAACGCGAACTCGCGAATGCGCGGCGCAACCTCCTCGCGGAATCGCGAGCCGTTGAAGACGCCGTAATGACCCACGCCTTTCTGCACATAATGGCGCTTGCGCGCCGCCGGGATGTTGGCGCACAGATCCAGCGCCGCCTCGGTCTGGCCGACTCCGGAGATATCGTCCTTTTCGCCTTCGACAGCAAACAGCGCCGTGCGCCGGATCGACTTGAGATCGATCAGATTGCCGCGGTGCCGGAACAGGCCGAGCGGCACTTGATGACGGACGAAGACCCGATCGACGGTCTGCAGGTAGAATTCCCCGGTCAAATCCATTACCGCGAGATATTCGTCATAGAAATCGCGGTGCTTCTCGGCCGAGTCGCCATCGCCCTCGACGAGATGATTGAACATTTCGAGATGGGCCGAGATGTGCCGCTCGAAATTCATCGACATGAACCCGGAAAGCTGCAGAAAGCCGGGGTAGACCTGACGTCCCATGCCTGCGTGCGGGAAGGGCACCGTGTGAATGCAGTGGGTGCGGAACCAATCGATGCCGCGCTGCTGCGCGAGCTTGTTGACGGCGGTAGGGTTGACCCGCGTGTCGATGGGGCCGCCGATCAGCACCATGGATTCTGGAATGTCCGGATCGTCTTCCGCCTCCATCGTGGCGACCGCGCAGATCAGCGGCACGGAAGCCTGACAGACTCCCAGCGTGTGCACGGGCGCGCCCGTCGCGTTCGGCGCAAGGAAGCGCATCATTTCGCAAAGGTAGTCGATATAATCGTCGAGATCGAAGGCGGCGTCGGCGAGCGATACCGTGCGCGCGTCGCTCCAGTCCGTAATATAAACGTCGTGGGTCGGCAGGAACGCTTCGACCGTGCCGCGCAAAAGCGTCGCGTAATGGCCGGACATCGGCGCGACGATGAGCAGTTTCGACTGCTTGGGCGCGGGACCAGGAAACTGCCGATTGAAATGCAGCAGTCCGCAAAAAGGCCGGCTCCAGACGATTTCCTCGACGATTTCCACCTCAACGCCGTCGACAACGGTCGTATCCAAGCCGAACAGCGGCTTGCCATAGCGTCGCGTCATGCGTTCGAAGAGCTCCGCGGACGCGGCGATGCTACGGCCGAGCGACGTGTGATGCATCGGATTGAGCGGGTTTTTCAGCGCGTGCAACATGGCGTCAGTCGCCGCACGCGCAGGCGCGAAAGCCAAGTGCAACATTTCGTATAGCTGGTAGGACATTCGATCCATGTTACGCTTCTCCCGCCACCCCCATCGCGGCCGCCGCGCCGCGCGTTTCATGCTGCACTGCACAAATCAACCTACAACAAATTCAAAATGGGCGAAATCTAAAATCTGACGAGTAGAGCTGTTGCTCTTTCCCGCTGAAAATTCACAATCTGGAGATATTCACGCAGTCAAGGCGCCGATTGCAAGCGCAAACCAGAGCGCTGCGTCGGCGCGTCCATAGAGCGCCAGCGCCCGGCGGATATCGGCGACGGTCGCCTCCCGCCTTCCCTGTCCGATTGTCGCGGCCTCCACCTCAGACCCCCCATAGGCGCGCGGCCCGCCGAGCTCAAGGCCGAGGGCTCCCGCTGCCGCGGCTTCGGGCCAGCCCGCATTGGGGGATGCGTGGTTCGGCGCGTCCCGTCGGGCCGTCGCCAGCGCCAGCGCCGGAGAGGCGCCGCTCAGCATCACGGCGCCGGCCGTCAGCAGGCCCGCCGCCGCGCGCGCGGGGAGGAAATTCATCAGATCGTCGCAGCGCGCCGCGGCCCAGCCAAAGGCGAGATAGCGCGAAGACCTGTGGCCGATCATGCTGTCGGCGGTGTTGACGGCCTTGTAGGCGAGCGCGCCGGGGAGGCCAAAGACGGCGAGCCAGAGCGCCGGCGCGACGACGCCGTCGGAAAAATTCTCGGCGAGGCTCTCGATCGCGGCGCGGGCGACCCCGGCCGCGTCGAGCGCCGACACATCGCGGCCGACGATCTTCGCCACCGCCGCCCTTCCGGCTTCGAGCGAGGTCGCCAGACCATCGGCGACGGCGGCGACATGGGCGTGAAGGCTGCGCTGCGCCAGAAGGGTCGAGGCCGCCAGGCCGAGCGCGATCCACCCGAAGGGCAGCGCAAGCGCCGCGCGTTCAATCAACGCGCCGGCGCCTGCCGCGATCACGAGAAGCATGGCGAGCGCGACGAGCCCTTTGACCCGCCGAACCTCGAAGGAGTCGCCTTCACGATTAAGGCGGCGATCGAGCCAAGCGATCAACGCGCCGAGCCATGTCGCCGGATGGCCGATTTTGCCAAAGAGCGTGCCGGGATAGCCGACGCCCGCCTCGATGGCGAGCGCCAGCAGCGCGAGTTTGAAATTCACCGCCCGAAGAGCGCGGTGATCGACGCCTTGGCGAGCGCGTTCTGATTGATTGTGAAGCCGGCGATGGCCGTGCGGCCATGGGCGGCGTCGCCGAGCTTATCGGTCTTGAGCGCGTATACGGTGAAGACGTAGCGGTGCGGCTTGCCGGGCGGCGGGCAGGGGCCGCCATAGGCCTTGTCGCCGAAGTCAGTCTCCAGCTGATGCGCGCCAAGCGGCAGATTTTTGCCAGAAGCGTCTCCCGCGCCCCGCTTCAAACCGCGAACGTCGGCGGGGATGTCGACGACGAGCCAGTGCCAGAAGCCGGCGCCGCCGGTCGGGGCATCGGGATCGTGCACGGCGAAGGCGAAGCTCTTCGTGCCGGCCGGCGGGTCGCTCCAAGTGAGCTCGGGCGAGACGTTGCCGCCGGTGCAGCCGAAGGAATCATAGACATGTTTCGTGTCGATGGTCTTGCCTTCGGCGATGTCGGGGCTCGTGAGTTCAAAAGCGTGGGCGCCGCTGGAATCCGCGGCGGCCAGCGCCATAAGGCCGAGGAAGGACGAAACGCTGCGAAACATGGACGCGTGCTCCTCAAATATGGAAATCGCCGCATCTTGTAACGGATCGGCGCGCTGGTGTCGCGCGTCGGCGCTTCGCGGTAAAGAGGGCGCATGAGCGATGCGGGAAGCGAGCGTCCTTTGCGCCGCGGCTGGACGACGGGCGCCTGCGCCACCGCTGCGGCGCGCGCCGCCTTCGAGGCGCTGACGACCGGCGCGCCGCCGCCGGACCCGGTCGAAATCGCGCTGCCCTCTGGGAAGCGGGTCGCCTTTGCGCTGGCGACATTCGAGCGCGGCGAGGATTTCGCCCGCGCTGGCGTGGTCAAGGACGCCGGCGACGACCCTGACGTCACACATGGCGCTCTTGTATGCGCCCGGGTGCGGGTTGGCGCGCCGGGCGCCGGCGTGCGCTTCTTTGCGGGCGAGGGCGTCGGCGTTGTGACTCGTCCCGGCCTGCCCCTGCCGCCCGGCGAGCCGGCGATCAATCCAACGCCGCGAAAGATGATGACCGAGACGATCATGGAGGCGAGCGTAAACATCGGCGTCGCTCCCGACGCCGACATTGAAGTTTCAATTCCCGGCGGCAAAGAACTCGCCAAACATACGCTCAACGGCCGTCTCGGGATCGTTGGCGGTCTTTCCATTCTCGGTACGACCGGGATCGTCACGCCATTTTCCTGCGCCGCCTGGATCGACAGCATTCATCGCGGCGTCGATGTGGCGCGCGCCGGCGGCCTGACCCATATCGCCGGCGCGACAGGTTCGACATCGGAAGCCGCGGTGAAGCAACTTTATGATCTGCCGGAAATGGCGCTCATCGAAATGGGTGATTTCGTCGGAGGACTTCTGAAATATCTTCACAAGCATCCGGTCGCTCGGGTGACGATCGGCGGCGGCTTCGCCAAGATGATAAAGCTCGCGCAGGGACGGCTCGATCTTCACTCGGGGCGTTCGAGCGTCGATTTTGCGAAATTGGCCCGAACCGCGAGAGAGGTCGGCGCTGGTCGCGAGATCGCGGCGCTCATCGCCAACGCCAACAGTGCGCTCGAAGCCTTGCAGATCGCTCAAGGCGCAGGCGTCGATTTGGCCGCGCCCCTCGCGCATGCCGCCTGGAGAACCGCCGCACGGGCGCTCGATACGGCGGACAGCGAATTGGAAATCATCATATTCGATCGCGAGGGCGTTCTGCTGGCGCGCGCGCCGTTCCAGAGAGCTCAGACATGAGCACAAATCCGAATCTCGCGCTCGTGCTCGGCGGCGCGCGCTCAGGCAAGAGCGCTTACGCGGAGCGCCTTATCGCCGCGCATCCGGGGCCGTGGATCTACATTGCGACGGCCGAGATGCTCGATGACGAGATGCGCGCGCGCGTTACGGCGCATCGTCTGCGGCGCGGCGAGAACTGGCGCACGATTGAAGCGGCGCAAGCGCTCGTCGAAGCGATCGGCGAAGCGCCGTCCGATCGCCCGCTGCTCATCGATTGCCTCACATTGTGGCTGAGCAATCGGCTGCTCGGCGGCGCCGATCTTTCATCTGATCGCGCGGCGCTCGTGCATGCCCTGTCATCCCGCGTCGCGCCGACTGTCGCAGTCTCGTCGGAAGTTGGATTGTCTATTGTGCCGGACAATGCGCTGGCGCGCTCATTTCGTGATGCGGCAGGAGAATTGCATCAGGCAGTGTCGCGGATTGCGGGAAGAGTCGCGCTCGTCGTTGCGGGCAATCCGTTGATCGTGAAAGGCGGGTCGATCATGTGATTGACGCCACCGCCAATTAAAATTCGTAGCCCTGTTCGCTTTTTTAAGGAGAACATTGATGTCCAGCTCGTTACGCGCAAGAATCTTCGTCGCCGTTGCGATGGCTGCCCCATTTACATTCAGTGCTGCGTCAGGCGCCGAGCGCCTGCCGGCTTACGGCGCGAATCTATCCGAAACGTCGGTGTCGGGACTCTCGTCGGGCGCGGCGATGGCTCTTCAATTCCATATCGCGCATTCGGGCGTCGTCAAAGGCGCCGGGATCATCGCCGGCGTGCCCTATGATTGCGCCGAACAGAGTTCGAATCAGGCGACCAAAAATTGCATGAAGCCGGAAGCCGACCATCCGGTTCCCGATCCGGCCCATCTCAAGGACATCACCGATTCGCTTGCGCGTTCCGGAGCGATCGACGACGTGGCTAATCTGAACGGCGCGCGCGTTTGGCTCTTTTCCGGCGGCAACGATAAGACGGTTTTTCCTGTCGTGATGAATGCGGCGCGCGACTATTACGCCTACTACGTGCCGCCCGATCGCATCGCCTATCGAAACGACATCGACGCTGGCCACGCCATGGTGACGGAAGACTATGGCGACAAGGATTGCGCCGTGACCAAGGCTCCATTCATCGTCGACTGCGACTTCGACGCGGCGAAAGCCTCGCTCGAACAGATTTACGGCCCGCTGAATCCGGCGAGCGCGCAGCCTGCCGGAAAATATATCGAGTTCGATCAGAAGGAATTTCTGCCAGACGGCAATCCTTACAATCACAGTCTGAGCGATGTCGGCTACGCCTATGTGCCGCACGTCTGCGCCTTGGAGACCTGTCGCGTGCATGTCGCGCTGCATGGCTGCAGACAGCAGGCCGCCGAAATCGGCGACGCCTTCTATAAGCATGCGGGCTATAATCGCTGGGCGGACACGAACCACATCATCGTCGTCTATCCACAAACCATCAGCCGCTGGGGATGGGGTTGGCCGTTCTACACGCTGAATTTCGTGCTCAATCCCAACGCCTGCTGGGATTGGTGGGGCTATGACAGCGCGCTGCACCACACGAAAAAGGGACCGCAGATCGCCGCCATTCGCGCGATGGTCGACAGGCTCGCAACGAAGCCTTAAAGTGCGTGGGGCGCCGGCGCGTCGTCCTTGGAACCGGCGCTTCGATCTCGGCTGAAAGCCTGTCGCCATAATCTCGCCAGATGAAGGTTTTTCTTTCAGCCGACCGAAAAGGCGTGGCGCGCCGCCACGCTTTTGGCGCAGGGCAGGGGCGCCCCTGCGGCGCGATTGGTCGATTGAGCTTGGAAGGCGTCGGGACGCGCAGGCGTTCCGCAACGTCGCAATGGGGCAGCATATGTCGATTTTGGCTCGTTTATTCAGTATGTTAGCCTTCGCGTGCGCCTTGTCGCTAGGGGCGGCGCCGGCGCGCGCCGACCTGATGGACTCGATCACCAATGGATTTGGCCTCTTCGGCGGCGGCGGGACCAAATATCAGACCGAGATTACGCCCGACATTCCGGCCGACGATCTCTATAACGCTGGGTTGGCGCGGCTGAAGTTGAAGGATTACGAGGGCGCGACGAAAAAGTTCGGCGAATTGGAGAAGCAGTATCCGTCATCGGACTGGGCGCGCAAAGGCCTCCTCATGACGACCTTCGCTCAGTTCGAGCAGCCCAAATATGACGACGCCGTACAGTCGGCGCAGCGCTATATTGGCCTTTATCCGAACTCGCCTGACACGCCTTACGTTTACTATCTCGCCGGCATGTCCTTTTACAATCAGGTGCCCGACGTGATGCGCGACCAGCAGTCGGCCGAGAAGGCGCTGGACGTTTTCGGACAGCTCATACAGAAGTTTCCGAAGTCCGAATATGTGAACGACGCCCGCTACAAAATTCAGGTGACGCGAGACCAGCTCGCCGCCAAGGAGATGAACGTCGGGCGCTTCTATCTCCTTCGCAAGAATTACCCTGCGGCGATCAATCGCTTTCACGACGTTCTCGGCAAATATCAGACGACGCGTCACACCGAAGAGGCGCTCTATCGCCTTACCGAAGCCTATCTCGCCATGGGCGTAACCAATGAGGCGCAGACCGCCGCCGCCATCCTGGGGCACAATTTCCCGGACTCGCAGTGGTATAAGGACGCGCACGCCTTGCTGAAGACCGACGGTCTGGAGCCGCACGAACACACTGATTCGTGGCTCTCCAAGATCGGCAAGACGCTGCACGCGATATAGAGCGCGCTGCGAAAAAGTGGGAACCGGTTTTTCGTGTAGAGCGCGCTCTAAACTTTTGGAATCGATCACGTTGTCTGCGTTCAGGCGAGTCCGTCTAAACGCAGCTTGATCTAGCCGCTACGCGTTGAAAAACACGCCTCCATAAAGGCGCCGGCGTGCGCGAGCGCGCGCCGGCCCTCGTCAAGTCGCGCGTTCCATAAGGGCCACGCGTGAATCATGCGCGGCCAGATTTCCAACGTGACCGAGACGTCGGCCGCGCCGGCCGCTGCGGCAAACCGCGTCGAATCGGCGAGCAGCGTTTCGTTGGAGCCGATCTGAACGAGGAGCGGCGGCAAGCCGGCAAGATTGCCGAAAAGCGGGGAGATGCGCGGGTCGCGGCGATCGAGCCCCGGCGGGACATAGGCCGCCGCAAGCTCTTCGAGATAGGGTCTATGCAGCAGCGGATCGACGGCGTCCTTCGACGTCAGCGTTTCGCCCGATAGCGTGAGATCGGTCCAGGGCGACGCGAGCCAGGCGCATGAGGGAAGCGCCTCGCCCAGATCGCGCAGGCGCATGATTAGGGCAAGCGTCAGTCCGCCGCCGGCGCTGTCGCCGCCCACCGCAATTTGCCCGGCCGAAAAACCTTGTCCGCGAAGAAATCGCCAAGCCGCAAACGCGTCGTCATAGGCTGCGGGAAACGGATGTTCCGGCGCCAATCTGAATTGGACGGCGAGCGCGCGGGCGCGCGCCGCGCGTCCGGCCTCGGTCGCCATTCTCCGATGGCTGACGATCGAGCCTGAGCAATAGCCGCCGCCGTGAAAGAAGAGGAGCGCGCGCGAGGGATCGCTCGTCGGCGCGCAGGACCATTCGGCGGGCATGCAGTCGATCGAAATTGGCTCAAGCGAAATATCCGGCGCCGCCGGCCAGACGGCGCCCACCTCCTCGATACGGGCGCGCCGGGCCGGCCAGCCGACCGGTCTCGGCTTGGCGCTGAGCAGGGCGCGAATCTCGTTGATGTCGACCTCGGCCATGAAAATCTCCGTTTTGAAACGGCCCTTAGGAACTATAATCCGGCGCGCCTTTCCGCCAGCGAAGGATCATCGAGCAAAGACGCCATGCTGGTTCGTCTCTCCATCCGCGACATCGTGCTGATCGACGCGCTCGACCTCGAGTTCGCGCCGGGCCTGACGACGCTCACCGGCGAGACCGGCGCGGGAAAGTCGATCCTGCTTGACGCCTTCGTCCTGGCGCTTGGCGGTCGCGGCGACGCATCGCTCGTGCGCGCCGGCTGCGAGCAGGGACAGGTGACTGCGGTCTTCGATACGCCCTTAGACCATCCTGCTCACCTCGCGGCCCGCGAATTCGGCCTCGCGAGCGGCGATGAGCTTGTTTTGCGCCGCGTGCAGGCCGCAGACGGCCGCACCCGCGCCTTCGTCAACGATCAGCCGGCGACGGCGCAGGCGCTGCGCGCGATCGGGCGCGAACTCGTCGAGATCCACTGTCAGCATGACGAACGCGCGTTGGTCGATCCGAGCGCCCATCGTGCGCTCGTCGATGCGCATGGCGGCCTCGTCGCGCAAGCGAATGACGTTCGCGCGCGTTACGCAGCCTGGCAGGCGGCGCGGCGCGCGCTGGCCGAAGAAGAAGACCGTGTCGCCAAGGCGCGCGCCGAGGCCGAATTCTTGCGCCATGCGCATGGAGAGCTTTCGGAGCTCGCGCCGCAGGCGGGCGAGGAAGAGGCGCTCGCCGAGCGGCGGCTCTTCATGCAACGCGCCGAAAAGGTTGCGTCGGACATTTCCGATGCGCTCTCGGCTTTCTCCAATGACGGATCGCCGGCGCGCGAAATCGCCCAGGCGGCGCGGCGGTTGGAGCGGCGTCTGACTCAGGCGCCGCAACTCCTGGACGCGCCCGCCCGCGCGCTGACGCAAGCGGTCGACGCCCTCGGCCTGGCCGAAGAGGCGCTGGAGCGGGCGCTCGCCGAAACAAAGTTCGATCCGGCGGAATTGGAGCGCGTCGAGGAGCGGCTGTTCGCGCTGCGCGGCGTCGCCCGCAAGCATCAGGTCGCGGTGGCGGACCTTGCGAAGCTCGCCGAGAAATTCGCGGACGATCTTGCGGCGCTTGACGCCTCCGAAGCGCAGCTGGTCGCGCTGGCGCGGGCGCTTTCCAACGCGAAGCGGTCTTTCGACGATGCCGCTTCGGCGCTCTCGCTTGCGCGCCAGAAGGCGGCGCAAAGGCTCGATGCGCTGGTCGACGCCGAATTGAAGCCGCTGCGCCTGGAGGGCGCGCATTTTTCGACGCAGGTGACGAGCGATCCTGAGTCCGCTGGGCCGGAAGGGATCGACCGCGTCGAATTCTGGGTGCAGACCAATCCGGGATCGCGCCCCGGTCCGCTGACCAAAGTCGCCTCGGGCGGCGAACTCGCGCGCTTCATGCTGGCGCTCAAAGTCGTGCTCGCCGATCGCGGCTCGGCGCCGACGCTGGTTTTCGACGAGATCGACACCGGCGTCGGCGGCGCGGTCGCCGACGCCATCGGCCAGAGATTGGGGCGTCTCGCCAAACGCGCCCAGGTGCTCGCCGTCACCCATGCGCCGCAGGTCGCCGCGCGCGCCGGCCAGCATCTGCGGATCAGCAAGGGCGCGCCGGCGAAACCGGGCAAGGACAAGCGCGTCGCGACCAGTGTCGCGGTGCTGGCGGAAGGCGAGCGGCGCGAGGAAATCGCCCGCATGTTGTCGGGCGCCGCGATCACCGAGGAGGCGCGCGCGGCGGCGGCAAGGCTGCTGGAGGGGGCGGGGTAGGGGGAACGCCTTTGGGCGGTGGTTGAGTTCGATTTTCGTCTTTGGGCAGGAAACGTAAGCTTTTGGGTAGCAGGCGGCCATCGTGCGATGCGATGGCGCTTTCCGCGCGGGCTCCCCTCTTGTCAAAGAGGCCAAACTCGAGAAATCTATGTCCCAACTGGTTCCCGTAAGGCAATAATGATGAATAGTAGCTTTTTCAGTCCATGGTAGAGAATTGTACAAAATGTGGAACGCAAATCCGACCAAACGAACGAGCGTGTTCAAATTGCGGACGCGACGCAGGATTTCCCAACGTCCGAGCTGCAAATGCTCCTGAAGAGCGAGCGGCGCTTGAGGCGCGCTTTAACACCGCGCGCACCTCGTCCGCCGTCCGGGGCACCACAATTGAGCTTGACTATTTTGTGAACGAGGTCGGCCGCCACTCCCGCGCCGTCATGAACCGGTCTCTTGGCGCGTTGAATAGCTGGGTGGAAGGTCCAACACCCCTGTTTTGCTCGTTCCATTGTCAGATTGAGGTCTTGGGGCGAGCCCCAAATGAGAGCAACTATGACCAGCAGCGTGTCGCAGCAGAGGCCGCGATAAATCCATTTTGTTATAAGGAGATAAGCTACGCCGCGCTGACCTTAAAGGAAGCCGGGATGGCGATCTATGGGCCATATGCGGTTATCTTGAAAGAAGTGTCGATCGATGATCGAAGCTCGGTCTTCGAAGAGAATCCTTTTGAGTTTAACCAAAAGCACCACGTCGTCGCGGGCCAAAACCCACCTCTCGGATATCGGGCTTCATGGGCGGACCGAGGGACGCTCGCAGGGGCAAAACTTGAGCACAAGCTTGAAAGGGGAATGCAACCTTCTGCGTTTCCTGCAGTTTTAATGGAAGATCGGGGTGCCGATCCGGAATGCGACTATGTGGAGGTGCACATTTTTGGGCCTGTAAGTCGTGTTTCGATCGAACGGGTAATTGGTCCGAAACCTGCGAGGCGCATAGACGTGGCATTGTGGCGTCGTACAGTCCGGGCTCTCGAGAAGCTCGGGGTTGACGTGGAGGAAACTCCATGAGGGCGATCATTTCCGGCGAGGCGGCTGTCTCGGCAATTCTCGGCAGGACGGTTCAACTGCGCCCACTTGGTGCTGAGCCGACTGGGAATTTGCGCCTACACGATCTTGCGCGCGCCTTAGGTGGTTGCCGGGATGTGTGCCTCGTTGAAGTTAAGGATGAGACTGAAGCTGATGCCATGGCCCAACAGGCTTGGGCGGCAGACCGCGCACTTCGTTTCTTCTTGTTCCTACTCGATTCAGAAGAAGAAGCGGACGAGCTAAAAGAATACGCTGAATGCCTTGAAGAACTCGTTGAGGACAAGTCTACCAGACTAAATCTGGAAAGACGTCTGCTCAGTAATGCAATTCCAACGCTAATTGAGATCAATCGCATCAATAAGGCGCTCGAAACTTGCAAGAATGCTTCGGACCTTTTTGAATTTGTTACTTCGTTGCAGCCAACTATCACAAAGATCACTCAGGCATACGATGAGGTCGCTGAAAAAAGCTTTGGCGGCGCTGAGGATAAGTGTCTTTGTCGCGAGTCATTAACGAGAGACGGGACTTTTCGTGACCTTGTTATCGCTATCCACGAAGGCCGGGATATCAATTTTTTGCGTCTTGCGGTAACCGCGAAGCATCGCACTTATGCGCAAGCGTTGAGCGAATTATTTTCGCTACTTCAGCCTAGTAATCATAAACTACCACGGCCGTCCTTGCAAGAGCAAGAGCAAGATAAGGAAGATGATAACTTTGAGCAGTATGATGCATCGAGGGAAGGAGACTATGAGGCGTTCAACCGCGTCCGTGCTCAACAACGAGGGATTATAGAAAGGCTTAAGCAGCACGACTTTATTACTGCTAAGCGGTTCGCTGACCAATTGATCGCAGAGCAGCGTCGGCTTTCAAATAAGGAGCACATTGCAAAATCATTATGTTTTTTGGCGCAACAGGCGAAGCAATACGAAGCTACTGAACTACAGCTTGATTGGGCAGCCCAAGCGAACGAGACCGACCCGTCTGACCCGATGACTTCCGGTCATCTGGCAGATGCGTATATTGGTGCAGGCAATTTCGTCGCTGCTTATGCAGCGATAGAACAGACTGAGCGTCGAGGCGATGCTCTTTACGCGGCAACATCGCGAGCACGAATTCGGCGAATGGAGGGACGTTTCGCTGAAGCATACGAGCTATATTTAGCTGCGGCCTGTGAGCATGATGCTAATGAGAATGTCGTGCACGCATGGACGGGTGTCGCCGAAACACTGCGCGACATGGGGAAATTTGATGACGCCTTAGTTCAATATCGAGCTTTAGTTGAGAGGTGGCCTGATGACGCAGGACTGAGAAGCGGTCTTGCCTCGGTCCTTATGGAGGCAGGCCGGTATAACGATGCAATAAAGGAATTCAATATCGCATTGCAGTATCGCGGGGGCATCGTAGCTGAGAATGGACTGGCAACCTCTTACAAGCTTGCCGGTAACTTCGACCGAGCTTTAGAAATATACGATAGCGTCCTCCAATATGCGCCATTTAGTACCGCGACGCTATGCGGGCGCGCCGAGGTGTTTCGTGCAAATGATGACCTTACTGCCGCTTTGGATGCATACAAACTGGCTGTCGAAAGAGTTTCTCACAACCCCCGACCCTTCGCGGGCCTCGGCCATGTCATGGAGGACCTCGGATGGTTTGAGGATGCGAGAAAAGTATACTCCGAGGGTGAAAGGCGTTTCCCGGGTGACGAATTTATTGCCGTTGGCAGCGCTCGCCTGCTTAGACGGGAGCATAAATTCCAAGAAGCGCTAAAAGCCTTCGATGAACTGGCAGGGCGTTTTCCTTTCAATCGCTGGGTGAAGTGGGCGCGCGGCGATGTGCTGAGGTCGATGGGCCATCCGGAAGCCGCTCTCCAAGCAATGAGTTCAATTCTTGAGGCGTGGCCGGATTACTCGCCAGCCCAGACTTCTAAG
The DNA here is from genome assembly GCA_016869435.1 of Alphaproteobacteria bacterium. Taxonomy (GTDB): domain Bacteria; phylum Pseudomonadota; class Alphaproteobacteria; order Rhizobiales; family Beijerinckiaceae; genus Methylocystis. The sequence goes on from VGEB01000082.1 coordinate 13,762, forward strand.
GCGTCGCTACTCATCGAGACAGGTCGCTACGACGAGGCAATCGTATTGTTGGATGCTCGGGATGCCGCAGCTAACCCGTCTTATTCATCCCACCGCCGCGCGATTGTGATTTTTTCCGCGACATGATTGCGGGCGCGAGTCCGCTTTGCGTTTTTGGCGCTGGGTGGGTCTGCACTTTTCGCACGCGTTGGAGTTG
>VGEB01000083.1 GCA_016869435.1 Alphaproteobacteria bacterium
GAAGCCGATTTCGTCATGTTCGGCGGCGATCTTGCCCAGCTTGGAAAGAAGGAGGAGCTCGACCATGGCGGAGAGATGCTTTCGCATCTCAAGGGCAAGCTCCGCTGCGTCATGGGCGAGCATGACTATTATTTCGATCTCGGCGACTATTGGTCGAAACTTTTTGGTCCGCAGTGGTACAGCTTCGACCATAAGGGCGTGCATTTCGTCGTTTTGAATTCGATTCTGACGACGGACGAATGGACGTTCCACCGCTGGCCCACGGCCGAGCAGCGCATGCTCGAAATGGCCGGCCTCGACAATCCCAATGGCTCGCCATTCATGGTCGGGGACAAACAGCGCGCCTGGCTCAAGGACGATCTCGACAAAGTGTCAAAGGACACGCCGCTCATCGTCTTCTCGCATTCGCCTTTGCAGAAAATCTACAAGGGCTGGAACTTCTGGACCGATGACGCGGAACAGGTGCAGGCGCTGTTGCAGCCCTTCAAGAACGTCAGCGTCATTTACGGCCATGTCCACCAGATCCAGTACAATCAGATCGGCAACATCTCCTTCAACGCGGTGATGGCGACGGCCTGGCCCTGGCCGTATCCCGACACTTATGCGCAGGCCGGCGCCCATGTGCCAGTGCTCACGGTTCCGATGAACCGCGCCGATCCTTTCTTCGAACGCGACGCCACAGGCTGGCAGATGATCGACGTCAACTCCGGCCGCGTCACCGCCCGCTATCAACTGTGGGACAATCAGGAGCGCGTCGTCGCCTACGACCCAAAGCTCGGAAAGCCCGTCGACAAGAAATATCAAGAGGCGATCATTCGCAAGGCGCCGCAACAACACTACTAAGTCGAGGAGAATCACGATGCGCCGCTATTGGATTGCGCTTGTCTTGAGCGCCGCGCTGCTCTCGCCGGCGGCGCGCGCCGACGAATTCACGACGACGGACGTCAATCGCTGGGAGGGCGAATTTGATTCCGTGGCGAAGAAAGGCCGCGAACTATGGACGAGCGGAGCGGTAGGCACGAATGGCGTCGCCTGCGCGCAGTGCCACCCGAACGCCGCCAACACTCATCCCGAGACTTATCCGAAATTCCAAAAGCAGCTCGGCAAGGTCGCGCAGCTCTTCGAAATGGTGAACTGGTGCATTAAGAATCCCCTGCAGGGAGCGGCGCTTGCGGCTGACGATCCCAAGATGACGGCGTTCATCGCCTATATTCACAAAGAGCGCAAAGGGGTCGCGATCGACGCCGGCAAGCACTGAATTCAATTTTGCGGCCGGCTGGAACCATCTCGCCGGCCGCACGTTTGCATAAGGTTTTTTTCGAGCGCTCACGCCTTTAGCGTGACCGTCAGATATGAGATATTGAGAGATGGTTCAGGAACTCATCGACCGAATCTACGAATGCTCTTTTGCGCCGGACATGTGGCCCGATGTCCTAGACGAACTATCGCATCTAGCTGACGCACAGGGCGGCGTGCTGTTTGCGGCGCGCGAAAGAGTCTCCCGCTGGACGGCGTCTCCCGCAATTTGCGAGCACGTCGAAAATTTCATGCGCGGAGACTGGCTCAGCAATTGCACGAGCGGCGGCAAGCTGTTCAGCCGGCGCCATCCAGGCTTTCTCACCGACGAAGACGTCTATACGGCGGAGGAGCTCGAACGCGATCCCAACTATTGCGAATTTCTGCGGCCGCGCGGGCTCGGGTTCAGCGCCGCGACGGCGATCGCGCTTCCGACCGGCGACACCGGCATCATCTGCCTCGAACGCGCCCATAGACGCGGGCCGGTCGAGCCGTCGATCATCCGCCAGCTCGACGAGTTGCGCCCGCATCTTGCGCGCGCGGCGTTCCTCGCCACGCGGCTGCAGCTGGAGCGCGCGCGGGTCGCCGGCGAAACCTTCGCGCTCATCGGTCTTCCGGCGCTCGTGCTCGACGACGACGGGCGCGTCATTTCGGCCAATGACCCGACCAATGCGCTGAACAAATACGTCCGCTGGCGCGCCCATGACCGCGTGTCGCTCATTGACGCCGCCGCCGATGGCCTTCTGCGCCAGGCGATGGACGCGCTCGATCACGACCTCGTCGGCGCGCCAAGGTCCTTCGCGGCTCGCGCGAGCGACGACGCAGGTCCGATCATCGCCAACCTTGTGCCGATCCGGGGCGCGGCGCGCGACATCTTCGTGCGTTGCGCGGCGGTCCTGGTGATGACTCCGGTGGGCGCGCCCCAAGCCCCCGCGATTGAGCTGGTTCAGTCGCTTTACGATCTCACGCCTGCCGAAGCGCGCGTCGCCCGCGGTCTTGTCTACGGCAAGACCCTCGAAGAAATCGCTGCCGAGCAGGCCGTTTCACGCAACACAGTGCGCACACATCTGCGCGGCGTGATGGAAAAAACCGGTTGCAACCGGCAGGCGGAAGTGGTCGCGCTTCTGGGCGGATTGGCCTCGCTCGGCGCGCCTAGAGGCGACTAGGCGTTTACAATTGACTTAAATTAATTCCGAGCTGGCCTCATCCATTTGGATGAGGCCAGCCTTTTGCTTTTGTTTTACCGTTCTTTTTGAACGTCGGGGGGGTGGACGAAATTACGGCGGACGCTTCAGTAACTCGGGGTTCGGTACTACGCGCTCAATTTTCAGTTCGCCATTCACGCGAATATACGACGAGCGATTTTTACTCAATTTGGGGTCGTCGCGAGGCCCTCCTCTTTTCCCGGCGACAACGCCGGCGCCGTCAGGCGGCGAAGCGCGCTGCGACAACGCAGACTCCCCATTTCGAATAGAGCGCAACTCAAACTATTGCGGTGGTCGCGTCTCCCGCATCAGGGCGAACCCTTTCATTGCGTCGCGATCGCGCCACTTGGGCGGCGCTTTCCAAAAAAGCCTCGGTCATCACCAATTCGAGTGACGCGCAGAGACGATTTTCGTCGTAACTTCTTGATGAACGGTGAGGGGCGTAAGCCGTTTGGACGAGCGCAAATACTTTCATCGTTCGCTTATTTGGCGCTTACTTTTCAAGCTATGTTGGAACCAGACGTTTCCTCCTTTACTTTTCTCCCAGCACTTTAGGGCCGTTGCGCGGCCCTTTTTTTTGCGCGTGTCAAACGCCCGTCGGATAGTTCGGACTCTCGCGCGTGATCGCGACGTCGTGCACATGGCTTTCGCGCAATCCGGCGTTGGTGATGCGCACGAATTGCGCGCGCTCCTGAAACTCCTTGATCGTCGGGGCGCCGACATAGCCCATCGCGGCGCGCAAGCCGCCCGCCAACTGATAAAGGATCGGCGCGATCGGGCCGCGATAAGGCACCTGCCCCTCAATCCCTTCGGGCACGAGTTTGAGCTGTTCCTTCACGTCGCCCTGAAAATAGCGCGTCGCCGATCCGGCGGTCATCGCGCCCACCGATCCCATGCCGCGATAGGCCTTGAAAGAACGGCCCTGATACAGAAACACCTCGCCGGGCGACTCCTCGGCGCCGGCGAAGAGCGAGCCGATCATGACGACATCGGCGCCCGCCGCAATCGCCTTGGCGAGATCGCCCGAATATTTGACGCCGCCGTCGCCGATCACCGGCACGCCTTCTTTGCGCGCCTCATCCGAGACCTCCATGATCGCAGTGAGCTGCGGCACGCCAACGCCGGCGACAATTCTTGTCGTGCAGATCGAGCCGGGTCCGATGCCGACTTTAATGGCGTCGGCGCCGGCGCCGATGAGCGCCTTGGCCGCTTCCGCGGTGGCGATATTGCCGGCGATGATCGACACCTTGTTCGACGCCTTCTTCACCCGCGCCACCTGATCGATCACCGCCTGCGAATGCCCGTGCGCCGTATCGATCACCACGCAGTCGACGCCGGCGTCGATAAGCTGAAGCGCGCGCTCGAAGCCGTGATCGCCAACGGTCGAGGCGGCGGCGACGCGCAGCCGCCCCTCGTGATCCTTGCACGCGTAAGGATGAAGCGTCGCCTTCTCGATATCCTTGACGGTGACGAGCCCGACGCAATGATAATCCTCGTCGACGACGAGCAGCTTCTCGATGCGATGTTCGTGAAGCAGACGCTGGGCCTCGGCCTGCCCGACGCCTTCCCGCACCGTGACGAGCTTTTTCGTCATCAGCTCGGCCACCGGTTGGCTGCGATCCTGAGCAAAGCGGACGTCGCGATTAGTGAGAATGCCGACCAGCTTGCCCTTGCCGCCGTCGCCCGCGCGTTCGACGACCGGAATCCCGGAAATGCCGTGGCCCGCCATCAGGGCGAGTGCATCGGCGAGCCTTTCGTCGGGGAAGATGGTGATCGGGTCGATCACCATGCCGCTTTCGTAGCGCTTGACCTTGCGCACTTCCGCCGCCTGCGCGGCGGGCGACAGATTTTGATGGATGACGCCGATGCCGCCCGCCTGCGCCATGGCGATCGCGAGACGCGCTTCGGTGACCGTGTCCATGGCGGCCGAAACGATCGGCAGATTGAGCGAAATCTCGCGGGTCAGGCGCGTGGTGACATCGACGCCCGACGGCATCACCCGCGAATGGCCTGGACGCAGCAGCACGTCATCGAAGGTCAGCGCTTCGGTCAACGTGACGGGCGATATGGCCATTGGCGCCAACTCCTTTGCGCGGCGGCGCGAGCGCATCGGCCGCGGACGGAAATTTGACGGCCTGCGCCGTCAGGGGTTGGCGGGTGCTCATAGCATTATTCAGGCCGAAGGCAAATGACGGAGCCGCCAAGGCCTGGCGCGGCCTTGCCGAAGGACCGCCTCCGGCGCGCAAATTTGACATGACATCGAACGCAAAACTTGTTTCGGCGCGCCCTGGCGCCCTACAAAGCGCGACGTCTCCTCGCCCCGACCTCGCCAATGCTCATCCTGCGCTCGCTTGTTTTTCAGATTCTGTTCTTCCTGAACACGATCGCCCTGATGATGATCTGGCTGCCGGCGATGCCGATGCGCCGGCAGATCAATCAGGAGCTCGGGCGCACCTGGGGCCGCACCAATCTCTGGCTGCTCGATAAAATCTGCGGCACGAAGATCGACTGGCGCGGCCTCGAGAACATCCCGAAAGGCGCGCTGATCGTCGCCTGCAAACATCAGTCGATCTGGGAGACCTTCGTTCTGCCGATCCGCTTTCCCGACTTCAGCTACATCTTGAAGCACGAACTGATCTGGCTGCCTTTCTTCGGCTGGTATCTCCTCGCCGCCGAACAGATCGCCATCGATCGCGCCAAAGGCGGCAAGCTCCTGCCGCAACTGATCGCCAAATCGAAGAAGATTTTCGCGCAGGGGCGACAGCTCTTCATCTTTCCCGAAGGCACCCGCCGTCCGGCCGGCGCGCCGCCGCAATATCGGTTCGGCGTCGCCCATGTTTATGCCGCGACGGAGACGCCGGTGCTGCCGGTCGCGGTGAATTCGGGACTTTTCTGGCCGCGCCGGTCGTTCATCATCCGGCCGGGAACCGTCGTGATCGAATTCCTGCCGGTGATCGCGCCGGGCCTGGAGCCGCGCGAATTCTTCGATCGGCTGACGAGCGAGATCGAAGAAGCGTCCAACCGGCTGATCGACGAAGCGGTGGCGAAAGACTCCTCGCTCGCGGCGATCGTCGCAAAGGGCCGCGCCAAGGCGGCGGCTCCGCGGACCGAGAGGGAAGCGCCGGAAAGTTAAGCGCCCTTTTCTCATCGCGAGGTCGGACGCCGATGATTTTCGCCGCGAAAGCGATTGAGCAAAACATGAGCCGCCAAGAGGAAATTCTCAAACATGCCTCAAAAGGCGCGAGAGGGATCGAACTCGGTCCCTATTTCTCGCCCCTCGCCGCAAAGCGCGACGGTTACAATTGCCTCTATCTCGACGTTTTCGACACGGAGACCATCCAGCGTCGCGCCGCGGCCGACCCCTTTCTCACGCCCGAGCAGGCCGCTCAGGTCGAATCCGTCGATCTTGTCGGCGACGCCATGCGCATCGACGAATTATGTCGCAACGCAGGGGAGACCGAGCCCTTCGATTACATCATCTCCGCCAATAATTTCGAGCATCTTCCCAATCCGATAAAATTCCTTCAGGCGTGCGGGCGCGTGCTCAAGACCGGCGGCTTTCTCTCCGTCGTGGTTCCCCAAAAAAGCGGATGCCTCGATTTCTACCGGCCGCGCACCAGCCTGACCGCCTGGATCGAAGCGTTTTTCGAGGAAAGGGAACGCCCGACCCACGCTCAAATATTCGAACAGGTCAGCATGATCGCGAGAGGCGCCGGCGACGCGGGCTCCGCCCACTCTTTCAGCTTTATCGCCGAACGAAATTTGCGCGAGGCGTTCGACGAGTGGTCGAGAAGGCGATTAGAAAGCGACGCGACCTATTTCGACGTTCACTGCTCCGCCTTTACGCCGAACAGTTTCAGACTTCTGTTCACGGACGCCTACTTTCTCGGCCTGTCGCCCTTTGTCGTCGAGGAAGTGATCGACGATAAGGCGCAAGGCGGATTTTACGCGCATTTGCGTAAGGATTCCTGCAAGACCTTCTCGCAGCAGGACACCGACGCGCATTACGCCAATCGCCAGCACATCCTTCAGCAAATCATCGTCGACGAGGCGAACGTCATCGAAACCGAGCGCATTTCTCAGATTTTCGAGAGCATGTCGCAGCGTTACGGGCGCGCTGGCGCCCGTCGCGTCCTTGCGTTGCCGAGAGCTTTCGAATTATTGCTGCGAGCGCGCGACGTGAAGCTCGTCAAACCCTATCTCGCCGTCAAAAGCTCCGCCCTGTTCGATCCGGCGTTCTATGCGGAACGCGTCCGATTCGCGGGCGACGGCGCCATGCATTATCTGCTCCGGGGGGCGAAAGAGGGCCTCGATCCGGGTCCGTTTTTCTCGACGAGCGGATATCTGCGACAGAATCCGGACGTGGCGCGGAATGGCGCGAATCCGCTCGCCCATTATGAGCTGTTCGGTCGCAAGGAAGGCCGCAAGCTGGCGTTGCGATAGCTCGCCGCGCGCGGGACATGCGCCGAAGGAAACGCTTGGCACCTTAACCGGCCGCCGTTCCCGTCAGCGCTTGCGGCGCGGCGCTCAGCGGATATTCGGCCTCGACGATATAGGGGCCGCCGCCGACTGAATCGCGCGACGAATAGAGCACGAAGCGTTCGGCGGTGAAGCGCAGCGGCGGGAAATAGCCGCGCGTGCCGAGATAGGCCGCGACGGCGCCAGCGCTGGCGCCGCGCAGGCGGGCCAGCGTCACATGCGGAATGAATTTGCGCGGCTCGGGCGGCGCGCCGAGGCGACGCAGCAGCCGCTCCTGCTCCGCCTGCATCTCGACGAGCGCCGGCTCCGGCCTTGCGCGGGCGACGATGGCGCGGGGCTTGTCGCCGCCGAAGGAGGTCAACTGGTCGAAGGTGACGGCGACTTCCGGGCGTCGAACGAACGAAAGCGCATTCGCCGCGTCCCGCGCGAAAGCGTCGTCGACGTCGCCGATGAAACGCAAGGTGACATGATAATTCTCAACGTCGATCCATCGTGCGCCGGGGACACCGCCGCGCAGCCGCGCCAAGCTCTCCGCGATCGGTCGGGGAATCTCCAAGGCCGTAAACAGTCTGGGCATGACATTCTCCCCGGGTGGGATCGCGCTGCCTCATTGCGTGCGCGAGGTCTTTCTCGCCCCCATCGAGACGAGCGTTTTTTCGACATAGGGCGCAAGCTTATTCACGATTCTTGCCACGCCGGCGGCGTTCGGATGGACGCCGTCCGAGATGAGCAGCGCAGGCGAACCCCAGACGCCTTCCAGGATGAAGGGCACGAGCGGCACCCGATGTTTGCCGGCAAGATCCGGATAGATCGAATCGAAATCCCGTTTGTAAGCTTGCCCGTGATTGGCGCTCGACACCATGGCCGTCAGGACCGGTCGGACGCCTTTTTGCTGCAACACCGCAAGAATTTGATCGAGGTTGGCCCGAGTGACCTTTGGATCATGTCCGTTCAGCATGTCATTGGCGCCCAGTTCGACGATTGCAATGTCGAAGGGGCCGGCGCCGAGCGTATAATCTAGGCGCGCGAGACCAGTCGTCGTGGTGTCGCCGGAAACGCCGCCTTGCACGATTTCGACGTCGAACCCATCTGCGCTCAAACGCCTCTTGAGCTGCGCAGGCAACGAATCCTCGGCGGCGACGCCCGCGCCGGCCGTGAGACTGTCGCCGAAGGCCAGAATTCGAACTGGCTCAGCCCGCGCCGGCGCAGAAGCGAGCGCGAACAGCGACAAGATGGCGAAGACCGCGGCTTGGAGAGGGCGGCGTAAAGCGCCATAAGGCGACTGGACCAAGGGCGTCGAATGCGGCGCATCAATCAAGGTTTTGCTCCGTGCGGCGACAGGTTATCGAAGTTCAGGGCGTCGATCTCACGCTCGGCGAAGGCGCCGCCCGCGTCCATGTGCTCAAGAATGTCAGCCTGAGCGTGGCGCAAGGCGAAACTGTCGCTCTACTGGGACCCTCCGGCTCGGGCAAATCGACTTTGCTCATGACCCTCGCGGGATTGGAGCGACCCGACGCCGGCAGCGTCAGCATCGACGGGCGCGATCTCGGCGCGCTTTCAGAAGACGCGCTGGCGCGTTTCCGTGGAGAAAACATAGGAATCGTCTTCCAGTCTTTCCAGCTGATCCCGACCATGACCGCGCTGGAGAATGTCGCCGTCCCGCTGGAATTGGCCGGAAAATCAGATGCTTTTCAACGCGCCGGGGCCGAGCTTGCCGCGGTCGGGCTCGCCGAACGACTGTCTCACTATCCCGCGCAGCTTTCGGGCGGCGAGCAGCAAAGGGTTGCGCTTGCCCGCGCGCTCGCCCCCGACCCTCTCATTCTCGCCGCGGACGAGCCCACGGGCAATCTCGATTCCGAGACCGGCGCCGCGGTGATCGACCTGATTTTTGCGCAGCAATTGCGCCGCGAAACGACGCTGGTGCTCGTCACCCACGACCCGGCGCTCGCGGCGCGCTGCAGCCGGAGGGTGCTGCTGCGATCGGGCCGCGTCGACGCGTGCGAGCCGGCAGAATCATGAGGGCGTTACGCTTCGCCGCCCTGCCCTTCGCGCTCCGTTTCGCGCTTCGCGACCTGCTCGGCGACCCGCGCGGCTTTGGCGTCTTCATCGCCTGCATCGTTATCGGCGTCGCCGCAATTTCGGGCGTCTCCGGCCTCTCGCGCTCGCTGGCGCAGGGCCTCGCCCGCGAGGGCCGAACAATATTGGGCGGCGACGCTTCCTTCAGCCTCGTTTCCCGGGATTTTTCGCCTGAGCAGCGCGCATTCTTCGAGGCGCGCGGCCGGCTTTCCGAAATTTCGCTGATACGGGCGATGGCCCGGCGCGACGACGGCGAAGCGGCTCTGGTGGATATCAAGGCCGTCGATCCGCAGACCTATCCCGCCTTCGGCGCGATCGCGCTCGAGCCGGACATGCCTTTGGCCGAGGCGCTGGCGGAGCGGGACGGCATTCCCGGCGTCGTGACCGACCCGATGCTGCTCGCGCGCCTCGACGCCAAGCTCGGCGACACGGTGACGATCGGCCTGTCGCGCTTCGCGCTGCGGGCGGTGCTGCGCGGCGAGCCCGACAAGCTCGCGGGCGGCGTCGGCTTCGGTCCGCGGGTGATGATGACGCGCGCCGCGCTCGCGGGCGCGCAACTGGCTTCGCCGGGTTCGATTTTCAGACATGTCGTCCGGGTGGCGCTCAAAGGCGACGCTGGCGACGCCAACCTGAAGGCCTTCGCCGCCGAGGCGGCGAGCGCCTTTCCCCAGGCCGGCTGGGAAGCGCGCACGCGCGACGCGGTTTCCCCGCAATTCTCGCGCAATCTCGATCGCTTCACCCAGATGCTGACGCTGGTTGCGCTCACCGCCCTCGTCGCCGGCGGCGCGGGCGTCGCCAACGCCGTGCAGGGTTTCATCGAGCGAAAGCGCGCGCAATTCGCGATCCTGAAGGCGCTCGGCGCCGAAGGGTCGCGCGTCTTCAAAATCGCCCTCGCCCAGGTTCTGACGGCTGCGTCCTTCGCCATTTTGATCGGGCTCGCCGTCGGCGCGCTCATTCCTTGGGCGGGAGCCCAGGCCTTGCGCGATCTCGCCGATCTTCCCGTATCCGCCGCGCTCGACTTGCAGGGGGCGTTCTACGGCGCGCTATACGGGCTTCTCGTCGTTCTGATCTTCGCGCTCGTTCCGCTCGGACGCGCCCATGAAACTCCTGTGGCGGCGTTGCTGCGCGACGATCCGCGAGGCGCCTCTCTGGCACGATATCGCGCCGGCGCGTGGGCAGCGGCGACCGCCCTGGCCGCGCTGGTCATGGCGACGTCATTCGACATCAAACTCGGAGCGGCCTATGTCGGCGCCGCCGTCGCGGCCTTCGCTTTGCTGCGCGGCGCCGCCTGGGCCGTCATGCGGCTGGCGCGCGCCCTGCCTCGCCCGCGCGACGCGCGTTTGCGGCTCGCGCTAACTAATATTTGGCGGCCGAAGAGCCTGACGCCGGCGCTGATGATCTCGATCGGGCTGACACAAACCCTGCTCATCGCGCTGGCGCTCGTCGAAGGCGCGATTCACAATGAGCTGGCGCGCGCCGACGCCGGAGAAATTCCCAATTTCTTCTTCATCGACGTTCCAAAGGCGCAGACCCAGGCTTTCGCCGATTTTCTCTCTCATGAGGCGCCGGACGCCCGCATCGAACATGTGCCGATGATGCGCGGGCGCATCGTCGCGGTGAAAGATACGCCCGTCGACCGGATCGCCGTCGCCGACGACGCCAAATGGGCGCTGGAGGGCGACCGCGGCGTGACCTTCTCCGGCGCTGTTCCCGCGAACTCTGCGCTGACGGAAGGCGAATGGTGGCCGGCGGATTATGCCGGTCCGCCGCTCGTCTCACTCGAGCAGAGGATCGCCGAAGGACTGGGATTGACCATCGGCGACTATATTCGCGTCAATGTGCTCGGCCGGGAGATTACGGCGAAAATTGCCAGCCTGCGCAAAGTGGACTGGCGCAGCTACGCCATCAATTTCGTCATGGTGTTTTCGCCCAATGTCTTCGGCGGCGCGCCCAATACCGAGCTTTTCACCGTCGCTTATGGCGCGCCGACGGTCACGGCGCGCGACGCCAAGGACGCGCGCCTCACGCGCGAAGCGGCCAAGCTTTTTCCGAGCGTCGTCTCGGTGCGCGTGAAGGATGCGCTCGCGGCGATCGACAAGATCGCCGGCCAATTGGCGCTGGCGGCGCGGGCCGCAGCGGGACTCGCCATCGTCACGGCGATCCTGGCGCTGGCGAGCGCGCTCGCGAGCGGTCAGCGCGCGAGAGTGCATGACGCTGTCGTGCTTAAAACGCTCGGCGCGACCCGCTTCTGGCTTGCGAGCGCCTATGCGCTGGAGTTCGGCCTCGTCGGTCTCGCCGCGTCGCTGATCGCGCTCGCCGCCGGCGCCGGCGCCGCCTCCGCAATGGTCACGCTGGTGATGAAGATCGATTTCGCCTTTCTACCAGGAAGGGCGACGCTCATCGCCTTAGCGACGCTGGCGGTCACTATTGCTATCGGCCTCGCCGGAACCTGGCGGGCGCTGTCCCGAAGGCCGGGCCCGGAGTTGCGGGAGTTGTAAGCGGCGTCAGAGGCGCGTCCAAATGCCGTCGGTCGCGCGTCCTTGCGGCGGGGGGCAACGCAGCGACTTCAAACTTGCCCTCTCGGCCCGTCCGGCCTATGAGCAAGCGCGCGCCGACGGCTCCGCCTTTCGACGCTTCCGGCTCGCCCTGCGGTTTCGGCGCGCACCATGTAAACCGAAAGCCCCACCGCCCGTGCCCGACAAGAGTGTCCTCTCCTGGCCGAATTTCGCCGTGTCGGTTCTCGGCGGCGTCGCGGCGGCCGTAATTTTCGCCGTCGTCGTGCGGGGCGGCCTCGGCGGATTGCTCCTGGCGCATGTCGCGCCCATGCCGATCATGATCGTCGGCTTCGCCTTCGGTCTGATCCATGGCGCAACTTCGGCGATCCTCGCCAGCGTGATCCTGTCCTTCTGGCCAAGTCCGGTGATCGGCATGGGCTACGCGCTTCTCGTCGCTGCGCCCGCCTGGTCCGCCGTCTATGCGGCGTCAGGCGCGCCTCGAGGCGGCCGGGACAGGCTGACGGCCAATCTGCCGGGCTGGGCGTCGCTCGCTCCGGCGGTCTTTTTGGCGACGGCGGTCATTTTCTGGCTGATCGTCGCAAGCGTCATCTTCGGCTCTGTCGATGAGGCGCTGAACCCGATCCGGGCGCGAGCCTTCATCCTGCTCGACCTCCTGGTCAAGGAGCGTGACCTTGGCGACAAGATCGACCCGACGACGCTTTCCCGCTCGGTGGCGCGCGCGGTTCCGGCCTTTCTCGCCGGCTATGGCCTTCTCATCCACGTCGTCAATTTGTGGCTTGCCGCAAGGATTGCAGAGGCCTCCAAGCTGCTTGGCCGCCCCTGGCCGGACATCGCCAAGGAATTCCGCCTTCCGAAGGCGGTTGGCGGCCTGTTCCTCAGCGGGATCGCGCTGACCTTTTTCGACGGGCTCGCCGGGCCGATCGGGCTGGTGCTCGCGACGACTATGGGATTGCTTCTCGCCTTCCAGGGATTGGCCGTCGCACATATTTTCCTGCGCGGTTCGCGCTCGAGCGCCCTTGTGCTCGCCATCATCTATTTCACGCTCGGATTCTTGGGCTGGCCGATTCTGATTTTCACCGCGATCGGCCTCGCCGATCTCATATTCAACTATCGGGCCCGAAAGGCCGACCCCGGGCCGGCCGCGATGCAAAAACCGGATTGACTTTCGCCCGGTTTTTCCCGACATAGCCCGCAATCCTGGAGAAATAGGACAGATGGACGTCATTCTGCTTGAACGCGTGGCCAAGCTCGGCCAGATGGGCGACACCGTGCGGGTGCGCAACGGTTACGCCCGCAACTTCCTGCTGGCGCGCGGCAAGGCGCTGCGAGCGACGGAAAACAACAAGAAGCACTTCGATACGCAGCGGGCCCAGATCGAGGCGCGCAATCTCGAAGCGAAGAAAGAGGCCGAGGCCGTCGCCGAGAAGCTGAACGGCCAGAGCTTCACGATCATTCGCCAGGCCGGCGAGAGCGGACAGCTCTACGGCTCGGTGTCGGCGCGCGACATCGCCGAGGCGGCGACCGCGGGCGGATTCTCGGTCAATCGCAACCAGATCGTCCTGGTGCATCCGATCAAGACGCTGGGGCTGCATCCGACGCCGGTGCATCTGCACCCGGAGGTCGATGTGCGCATCACCGTCAACGTCGCCCGTTCGGACGAGGAAGCCGAGCGCCAGTCGCGCGGCGAAAGCGTCACGCTCAAGGAAGAGACGTCGATGGACGATCTCGGCCTCGAAGTCGGCGCCGCGCTGGCCGAAGCCGGCGACGTAGAACTGTAAGACGGCGTCAAGCTTTTCACGATTCAGCCGGCGGCCTTCATGGCCGCCGTTTTTGTTTTCGGGGATTTTTGTCGGTTCCACGATACTTCAAATGTGCAGATAAAACACTATCAATACTAACTTTTCTGTCACATTCTTGTTGTTGGACCGCCGCACAGAACAGCTCAAATTTTGTGGAAAATACATAATCTCATCTTGATATTAGTTTTCGTGCATGCACACTATTTTCACACTCGTTATGTTGGTGGCCTTTATGAGAAAAGCAGTTTTTTTTGTCACAGTTGCTCTGTTTCTATTCGGCTGTGCCTTTCCAGATACAATTTATCGGGAAGGTGCCTCGCAAGATTACGTATGTTTAGATGCAAAACCTATTGCTCTAACCTCCCAGAACGATGAAAAGGATACACTTGCGCCGCAAGTGATTAAGTGCGCCTCGCAAACACATATTGTCGGAGAGAATGGCGGGATTCCATTCGGGGATGTCCCGATCATTGTTGAAAAAGGAGGAGCGGCGTTGCTCGCCTTGAGCCGTTAGGCTCGGGGTGCTGATTCCACGAAAGGAAGCAACGCCATGCAGGAACATACCACATCGACCGCGATT
>VGEB01000084.1 GCA_016869435.1 Alphaproteobacteria bacterium
CAACTCCAACGCGTGCGAAAAGTGCAGACCCACCCAGCGCCAAAAACGCAAAGCGGACTCGCGCCCGCAATCATGTCGCGGAAAAAATCACAATCGCGCGGCGGTGGGATGAATAAGACGGGTTAGCGGTAACGCGAGCGAATACATGCACAGTGCGGGCGTGAGGTTCACCAAGACGAATGACTATAGGGCAGAAGACTGGTTCTCTCACTATAAAGCAGGCGCCCCCGAAGCGATCGAGAGGATTCAGAAAATTGTTGGAATCCCGGCCACCGACAAACAGGTGGCTTCAATGGGGAATTGACGCAACGCAAAAAGTCCATGGACGGCGTGAGCTGGCACTAAAGCTCGTCAGTGTCCGCTCCTGGAGCGAAGCGAACATCCCGTCTGCCAGCCAAATGTTTCCGCGGTCCACCCAAAGGCGAAACTCAAACTCGGACATTACCTAAACACAGCATGATCCTTCGCGCACGCACGCGCGCTGCTCACGCCGCCTGCGACGGATCGTTCCAATAGCCTTCCGAACGGGCGATCCTGGCGTATTCCGCGTGGACGACAGCCGGGCCGTAGAGCCGCTCCAGCCGTCGCACGATGAAATGGCCGCGGGCCAGACCCTGGAAATGTTCGGTGAAGGCGACGTTGATCGCCGCGCCGCTGATCGCGCCGATCACCGGGACCGCCTGCGCCGCGGTCTTTTGCGTGACGACCACCCCGAAACGCGCCCCGATCGCGCCGATCAGACGGGCGAGCGCCGGGGCCGCCTCGTTGGAGACGCGCCGGACGGTCAGAAAGCGCGCCGCTTCCGACACCGATTTCGCAAGCATGGCGCGCAGCACGAGATAGCCGCCTTCGAGCACATTATCTTCCGCGGCATGGCCGCCGAGCGCGAAAACCTCGAGGCAGGCGAGGGCCGCGCCCGGTTGACGCATGTCCTCTCCCTCCGCCTGGGCGATTTCCGCGATCGAGCGCAGCATGATCGTCGTCGACACCGGCAGTTCGATCGGCAGGCTCGCAAGCCCCACGGCGCCGCCGACGCCGCCGGAGAGCGCCGCGAGACGTCGGTGAATCCGCACCGAGTCCTTCCTCGGCTGCGCATCGAGGCTCGCCAGGGCCATTTTCATCGCCGTGGCGAGCGCCTTTTGCGTGGCGGCGGCGGCGGCCGCCTGCAGACGCGGGGGCAAGGTCAAAGAGCCGAAGCTCAGCTGTCGGCTCGCCAATCTCGCGAGACGCGACGCAAAGCTTTGTCGTTCCAGCGCCGCGACGGCGCACCGCAGGGCGTCGACGTCCGATTGCGACAATCCTGCGTCGACGAGCACGGGAAACGGATAGGAATTCGACACCGATCGGCCCTGATGTTTTTGCTTGCAGTTAAAATCGGACTCTTCCGCCGCCTTTGCAAGCGCTGCAAAGGCGTGGCCAAAAAGGCGACGGTCGGCGAGGCATGTGCGGCCGCGCACGGAATGCTTCAGGCGAATGATGTCTGTTCTGTGTCCGCCTGAAGCGGCGCTGTTGCAATTCGGGCCACGTCCTGTACTGCAGGGCGTGGCGCTGTAAAGCATGCGTTTCCGGCTCTGTTTCGAAGCAGGGCCGGCTCAAAGCAGGCGCGGCTGTCGTAGATCAGCAAGAGGAGGACTGGATGCTGAAAGTTGGATTGGTTCGCGCGGTGACCGGCGCCTGCTTGCTGGCGCTGTTGTCGCCGGCGAGCGCGCTCGCGGGCGATCGCGTCGGCACCTTGCAATGCCGGCTGATGGGCAACGGCATCAGCATTTTGGTCGAAAATCAGCAGATGGACTGCATCTATCGAGACGACGCGGAAGGCGCGATTCCAGCCCATTACGTCGGGACGCTCACCAAGGTGGGCGCCAATGTTACGATTAATGGTCCCGGCCAGCTTGCGTGGGGCGTCGTCGCGGCGACCGACCACATTGGTCCGGGCGCTCTTGCCGGCTCTTATATGGGTCCCGAAGTCACCGCCAAGGTCGGGGTCGGCGGCGGCGGCGCGATCCTCGTCGGCGGGTCCGACAACACCTTCTCGCTACAGCCTTTCCAGGTGGAAGCCGGCTCGGGCGTGGGATGGACCGCGGGGGTCGAGCGCCTGACGCTTGCCTATGTCCCGCCGCCGCCGCCGCCGCCGCCCATGCCGCGTCGTCGACACCACCATCATCATCGCCACGGCCACTAGATCACGCTGCGTTCAGGCGGACTCGCCTGAACGCAGATAACGTGATCGATTCTGGTAATTTTGAGCGCGCTCTAGACTGGCGTTGAGAAACTCAGCACCCGGTCGGTGGGAAAATCGTAAAGCCTCGCGCTCTCGCGCCATTCCGGCGCCAGCAGCGCGAGGCATTTTTTTGCGAATTCCTCGGGCGTTCTCAACGTCAGTGGATCTTCGCCCGGCATCGCCTGAGCGCGCATCCGCGTGCGCAGCGGGCCAGGATTGGCGAGCATTACCGTGACGCCCTCGCCAGCGACCTCGGCGGCGTAAGTGCGGGCCATCGCTTCGAGCGCCGCCTTTGAGATCGCATAAGCGCCCCAGAACGGCTTCATCGTCGCGCGATGCGCCGCGCCTGACGTGATGAAGACGACGCGGCCGGCGCCTGATGCGCGCAGAAGCGGGTCGAGCGAACGGATCAGCCGCCAGTTCGCCGTGACGTTGACCGCCATGAGGCGATTCCAATCCTTCGGGTCGACATGCGCGAGCGGCGACAGCGGGCCAAGCAGACCTGCATTGCCGACGAAGACGTCGAGCTTGCCCCAGCGCTCGAACAGCACCGCGCCAAGCCGGTCGAGGGCGTCGAAGTCGGCAAGGTCGCAGGGAACGAGGGTCGCTTCGCCGCCAAACGCGCGAATCTCGTCGTCGAGTTCTTCGAGAGCGCCCTGTGTGCGCGCGAGCGCCACGACATGCGCGCCGTCGCGGGCGAGCTCCAGCGCGAGGGCGCGCCCGATGCCGCGCGACGCGCCGGTGACAAGTGCGATGCGGGGGGAGTGAGGGGTCATGATGGGCTATTCGAATAAGGAAGGCCGTAGAGTTTGGCGGACATGTACCAGCGCCCGGATGAGGACGTGATCTCCTTCATCGCAATAGAAAATCAAATGCGACTGGAAGCGAAACTGTCGAAGGCGCGGTAGAATTTCTTCTCTGCTGACGCCTATGGCAGGAAAGTCAGCGAGCAATCCGAATGTGCGCTCCAGTCCCGAGAAGTAGGCTTCGGCTTGATAGAAGCCAAAATTCTCTTCTGTGAAAGCATAAATGGCGAGGAGGTCGGCCCGGGCTCGGCGAGAAAGACGGAATTCAGCCACGACGCTGGTCAGCGCGACGGCGAGCTTCCACTAAAGTGTCGCCCATCGTCGCTTCTGACGCAGTGGAACTGTCGGCGCTCGCAAGGATTTCACGAAGCCTGCGCAGTTGTTCGTCTCGCGGCAGACGACGCCATTCTTCCACCTCCGCTTCAGTGGGCGTGGCGGATGGCGTGACAGCGGATGCTTTTAGTTCACTCGCCATAGCGTCCTTTCGGCATGATGTTCATGCCTCAGCTCGCCTCGGCCAGTAGCGACAGTTGCGCGCGGTTTTCGCCGACGAGGTCGGTGAGCGAGGTGGGATAGTCGCCGGTGAAGCAATGGTCGGTGAACTGCGGCCGGACCGGATCGCGGCGCTCGTAGCCCATGGCGCGATAAATGCCGTCGACCGACAGAAACGCCAGCGAGTCGCAGCCGATATATTCCCGCATCTCCTCGAGCGTATGCGTCGCGGCGAGAAGCTTTTCCTTCTGCGGCGTGTCGATGCCGTAATAATCCGGATTGGTGATCGGCGGCGATGAAATCAGAAAATGCACTTCCGTCGCCCCGGCGTCGCGCATCATCTGCACGATCTTGACCGATGTCGTGCCGCGCACGATGGAATCGTCGATGAGGATGACGCGTTTTCCCGCGACGACGCAGCGATTGGCGCTGTGCTTCATGCGCACGCCAAAATCGCGCGCAATCTGCGTCGGCTCGATGAAGGTGCGGCCGACATAGTGGTTGCGGATAATCCCAAGTTCGAACGGCACGCCGGACTCTTGCGAATAGCCGAGCGCCGCCGGCACCCCCGAATCGGGCACCGGCACCACGACATCCGCGTCGATCGGCCGTTCGCGCGCAAGCTCGGCGCCCATCGCCTTGCGCACCTCATAGACCGGGCGGCCGTGGACGATGGAGTCGGGACGGGCGAAATAGATATATTCGAAGATGCATGGGCGCATCTGTTGGGGCGGAAACGGCCGCAGGCTTTGCAGGCCATTCTCTGAAATGATGACGATCTCGCCGTTCATCACGTCGCGCACGAAGCGAGCGCCGATAATGTCGAGCGCGCAAGTCTCGGATGCGAGAATATATTTTCCGTTGAATTCGCCGATGACGAGCGGACGAATGCCAAGCGGATCGCGCGCTCCGATGAGCTTCTTGTTGGTGAGCGCGACGAGCGAATAAGCGCCTTCGATCGAACGAAGCGCTTCGATGAAGCGATCGATGAGCAGCGGCTTGCGGCTGCGCGCGACGAGATGAAGAATGACCTCGGTGTCGGAGGTCGACTGGAAGATTGCGCCCTCGCGGATCAGTTCGCGGCGCAGCGTCTGAGCATTGGTGAGATTGCCGTTGTGGGCGACCGCGAATCCGCCCGTGTTCAGTTCCGCGAACAGCGGCTGGACATTGCGCAGCATGGTTTCGCCGGTCGTGGCGTAGCGCACATGTCCGATGGCGGCGGCGCCCGGCAGGCGCTCGATCGTGCTTTCCTGAGAGAAATGGTCGCCGACCAGTCCCAGTCGGCGCTCGCCATGGAAGCGGCCGCCGTCAAAACTGACAATGCCGGCGGCTTCTTGCCCGCGGTGCTGCAGCGCGTGCAGGCCCAGCGCGGCGATCGCTGCGGCGTCCGGCAAATCGAAGACGCCGAACACGCCGCAATATTCGCGAAGCCTGTCGCCGTCGAGATCGTCTATCGCATCAATCTCGCGGGATGAGGATCGCTGAAGATCCTCGGCGGCCTCCGTCATGTTTCGTCCCCCGTGAGGCGCCGGCGCCCGGCAATCCGGAGCGCCCGGGCGTCGCATGCCCGTCATATGTGCCAGCGGCGGGGTCCATCCGCAAGACCGTCACTCCGGCTTGTCGCTCGGCTCCGGCGCCGGGTTGGCCGCGCCCTCGGCGCTTGTTTCGCTCGGCGCCGGCTGGATTTTATCCGGCTCGACGTCGGCCGGCGGCTCCTCATTCGCCGGAGCGCCCTTCTTGGCCTTGATCTTGGCGACGATGCTGTCGATGTCGTCGGGCAGCATTTCCCGCAGCTTCTCTCCCCCGGCCGTGAGGAAGGGCTTAGCGCGAGCGTCCTTGATCCATTGCGGCTGATTCGTTTCAGGCACGAGCCAGCTGTAGAAAACAAAGGCGACGACGGCGATCAGGGCGCCGCGAACCGCGCCGAACACGAACCCAAGCGTGCGGTCGAGGGCGCCGACCTTCGAATCAAGGATGACGTCCGACAGCTTCACCGTCACCAGCGAAACGGCGATCAGAGAGACGAAAAACACTGAGGCCACCGCCGCCAGGAGAGCGATCTCATCCTTGCTGATGTATGGTTTGATGTAGGGCAGGGCGAGCGGATAAAAGAAATACGCCGCCGCGCCTGCGGCGACCCATGAGACAATCGCCAAAACCTCGCGGGTGAAGCCGCGCAGAAGAGCGAGCATCCCCGACACCAAAACGACGATGATCACTGCCAAATCAAGATATGACGGCATCGCTGGCCTCTTGTTTGTTCGCCCCGAGCGCTCGACGCTTCTGATGGGCTGTCGCCGCCCACCGGCGGCGCTCGCACGACCCTGTCCGGAACCCGTGTCAACATTGCGCCGCGTCGCGAGCGGCGCCGTTCCGGCAGGCCTATGGCTTTCGCACTGGCAGCCTTCTAACGCATCTTGACGCCGGGCGGAAACACTAAAGCGCAGCGACTCTAACCATGTGCGACGGTTTTTTCGCGTGTCGACATGCGCGCGATGGCGGCGACGAGGCCGCCGGCGTCGGCGCAGGGACGAATCGTCACGCCGGCGGCGCGCGCATCCTCGGAAATTTGCTGGGATTGCGGCACGACGGCGTGACGAAATCCAAGTTTTCCCGCTTCTCGCAGCCGCATGCCGGGATGAATGACGGGCCGAACGGCGCCTGACAGTCCGATCTCGCCAAAAAAGCACATGTCGGGCGGCAGAACTGCGCCCGTGAGAGAGGAGACAAGCGCCGCTGCGGCGGCGAGGTCGGCGGCGGGCTCATCAGCGCGAAAACCGCCGGCGACGTTGAGATAGACGTCGTGCATGCCAAGCTTCAGCCCGCCATGCGCCTCGAGCACGGCAAGGATCATGGACAGCCGATTCTGGTCGAAGCCGACGACGGCGCGCCGCGGCGTGCCGAGCGAGGTCGGCGCGACGAGCGCCTGAATCTCGATCAGCAGCGGACGCTGTCCCTCCATGCCCGCGGCGACCGCCGCGCCGGGCGCGCCAGCGTCCCGTCCGGCAAGGAAAAGCGCCGAAGGATTTGCCACTTCGGCGAGGCCGAGGCCGGTCATCTCGAAGACTCCGATCTCGCCGGTCGCGCCGAATCGGTTCTTGGAGGCGCGCAACATGCGGAAATGATGCGCGGCGTCGCCCTCGAAGGACAGGACCGCATCGACCATGTGCTCGACGACCCGCGGGCCCGCGACCTGTCCGTCCTTGGTGACATGGCCGACGAGAACGATCGTCGCGCCCGTCGTCTTGGCGTGGCGCAGCAGCGCCTGGGCGCTGGCGCGCACCTGCGTCACAGTTCCCGGCGACGACTCCGCCATGTTGGTGTGCATGGTTTGAATCGAATCGATGACGATGAGCGCGGGGCGGTCGCCTGTCGCGCAGGTGGCGAGGATATCCTCGACCTGAGTCGCGGCGGCGAGTTCGACCAGAGCGTCGGACAAATTGAGCCGGGCCGCCCTCAGGCGCACCTGCGCGACGGCCTCTTCGCCCGAAATATAGACGACGCGGGCGCCGCGCCGCGCCAGAGCTGCGCAAGCCTGGATGAGCAGGGTGGATTTGCCGATGCCCGGTTCGCCGCCGAGCAGCAACACGGAGCCGGGCACGAAGCCGCCGCCGGTGACGCGGTCGAATTCATCAATGCCGGTGGCGATCCGTGGCGCCGGCCGGCCTTGGCCGGCAAGTCCCTCAAGTTCAAAGACGCGGCCGCGAGCGGCGCGGCGGGCGATCTCGGCGCTGCCCCCGCCGGACTCTTCAGCGAGGCTGTTCCATTCTCCACAGGCGTCGCAGCGCCCCTGCCAGCGCCAAGCGACGGCGCCGCAGTTTTGACAGACATAGACTGCGCGGCTCTTCGCCATGCGCTTTTGGCGCACGGCGCTCCGATGCTTGTCAAGCCGGGATTACGCGCTCCACGCTCGAATGTCAGTCGTCGCCGTTGATTCTGGCCCGCAGGATGTTGGAGGGCTTGAACGCGACGACCAGGCGCGCCGAAATCTTCGCGCCTGCGCCGGTCTTTGGATTGCGTCCCAGCCGCTCCTTCTTTTCCCGCACCAGAAAGGCGCCGAAGGATGAGAGCTTGACGTCTTCGCGTGAGACGATGCGTTCGAATATCTCTTCGAGCACCATTTCCACGTATTTCGCGGATTCCGCTCGCGGCACGCCGACCTTGCGATGGATCGCCTCAGCGAGGTCCGAGCGAGTCACGGCGCCTCTCCCTGCTATGGGCTTTTCTTTCGCCTCGCCGTCCGGCTTGGCGGGCGCGTCCCCTTTGGCCATCTTCCGCCTTACGATTGATCAAAACTGAACTTCGTGGGCCGATTGAAGCGCGCCGGTGGGACGTCCGGGCCCAATCAGAGCGGCGTTTTCCGCCCTCAGCCGGCATCTTTTGCCCGCTGGCTTTCATCGGAATTATTCAGAATTGAGTAGGAAAATCAAGCGCGGGTTGTATTCGGCCGCGGTACTGCTTCCCAATATTTGCTTAGATCGAAATTATTATTGTATTTCGCCAGCTTACCAGCGTATCAGGGCCGATCCCCAGGTAAAGCCGCCGCCGACCGCTTCGAGCATGACGAGGTCGCCCTGTTTAATTCGTCCGTCCGCCGCGGCTGCGGCCAAAGCCAGAGGCACGGATGCGGCGGAGGTGTTGCCGTGCAAATGCACGGTGGCGATGATTTTTTCAGGCGCAATTCCGAGCTTTTGCGCCGACATGTCGATGATTCGCCGGTTGGCCTGATGGGGCACAAACCAATCGAGGTCGTTAGCCGTCAAGCCCGTTGCGGCGAACGCGTCTTTGACGACGTCCGTCACTTGCCCCACGGCGAAGCGGAACACTTCTTTGCCTTCCATGCGCAGATGGCCGACGGTCTGCGTGGCGGATGGCCCGCCGTCGACATAGAGCTTGGCGCGATGGCGTCCGTCCGAACGCAGATGCGTCGTCAGCACGCCGCGCTCCTCACGTCCGCCCTGAGACGGCTGCGCCTCAAGGATCATCGCGCCGGCGCCGTCGCCAAACAGCACGCAGGTCGTTCGGTCGGACCAATCAATGATTCGAGAGAAGGTTTCGGCGCCGATCACGAGCGCGCGCTTATGCGAGCCTGATCGTAGAAATTTCTCCGCTGTGGCCAGGGCGAAGACGAATCCCGAGCAGACCGCCTGCAGGTCGAAGGCGACGCCATGGGTAATGCCGAGCGCCGCCTGAATTTGCGTCGCGGTCGACGGAAAGGTCCAGTCGGGCGTTGACGTGCCGACGACGATCAGGTCGATATCGCCAGCGCTGACGCCGGCGTTGGCGAGCGCCGCGCGCGCCGCCTTTTCCCCCAGCATCGACGTCGTCTCGCCATCCGCTGCGATATGGCGCTCCTTAATCCCGGTGCGCTGCACGATCCACTCGTCGCTCGTGTCGACGAGCTTGGCCAGCTCCTCATTGGTGAGCGTCTTTGCAGGCAAATAGGCGCCAACGCCAAGCACGACGGAACGCTGCTGAGGTATGCTTGTCGTCACTGAGCGGCTTCCCGGGGAGGAGTGGTGTGATCGGCGCCATCGTGTTCCTCCAGCCTATGCGCCAGCGCGACAGTGTCGCGAATGCGATTGAGAAGGTCGCTGCTGGCCATCTCGTGGCCGATTTCGACGGCCCGCGCGAAGCCGACCGAATCGGCGCCGCCGTGGCTTTTGATAACGATTCCTTCAAGCCCGAGGAACACGCCGCCATTCGTCGCCCGCGTGTCCATTTTGGCGCGCAGCTCGCGGAAGGCGCCTCGCGCCAGAAGATAGCCGAGCTTGGCGAGGAGCGTGCGGCCCATCGCCTCTTTGACATAAGCGGTGATCTGCGCCGCCGTTCCTTCGGCTGTCTTAAGCGCGATGTTGCCGGTAAAGCCTTCGGTGACGACGACGTCGACGACGCCTTTGCCAATGCCGTCGCCTTCGACGAAGCCGTGATAGTCGAAGCCGGGCAGGGCGAGGTCGCGCAGCATGCTCGAGGCGGCCTTCACCTCCTCGATACCTTTGATTTCTTCGGTGCCGACGTTGAGGAGACCCACGGTCGGGCGCTCAACGCCCAGGCTGACCCGGGCCATCGCCGCGCCCATAATCGCAAGATCCACAAGGTGGCTGGCGTTGGCGCCCATCGAGGCGCCGACGTCCAGCACCACGGACTGTCCCTTGAGCGTCGGCCAAAGGCAGGCGAGCGCCGGCCGATCCACGCGGGCCATGGTGTGCAGGCATATTTTCGCCATGGCCATGAGCGCGCCGGTGTTTCCGGCGGAGACGGCGACATCGGCGTCGCCTTTCTTGACCGCCTCGATCGCGAGCCACATCGACGAGACGCGCCTTCCGTAGCGCAGCGCCTGGCTGGGCTTGTCGTCCATGCGGATGGCGACTGACGAATGACGCACTTCCGCGCATCCGGCGAGGCGCGGATGGCGCTCAAGCTGCGTGCGGATTGAGGGCTCGTCGCCGACGAGCAGGAAGCGGCTGTTGGGGCGTCGCTCGAGAGCGCTGGCGGCGCCCGCAATGGTCACCTTCGGACCGAAATCGCCGCCCATCGCGTCGAGCGCGATCCGAACAGTTTTCGGCATTTATCCCGTTTCTCCCGACTGCGCGCCTGGTTCTGCCGCCTTTCTATTGGCCGGCTTTTATGACGCGTCCGAGAAGCGCGTCCGCGCTCCCACCCCGCGGGCGACTTGCCATTTGCCGGCCATACGCGCAAGTGCCTATTCTGTCTCGCCTCAAGCCTTGCCGGGCGACTTGAGCCGCCCCAAGGCGGCGAAAGGCGAAATGACCTGGGCTCCGTCGCCAGGCTGGGGTTCGACGAAGTGAGCGCCCGGCTTGCGCGGATAGGGATCGAGCGCCAGCGTGAAGTGTTCGGAGACCGCGGCGCCAAGATCGACGGAGCCGCCGATCAATGGATCGGGCGGGTCTTCATCGAGGGTGAGCTCGGCGGATTCCTCATGCTTGCTTCGGCTGCGCGGCGTCTCCTCGAGCGGCGGCGCAAAGCGCATGTGGATCGGTTCGACGACCTCCGAGTCGAATTCTTCCATAGTGGCGACGCAGGCTTGTCTCACGCTGGCGCGCAGCTCCCCGTCGATCTTCAGTCCGTCGCCGCGCCAACGTTGCGCCCGCAGCTCAGCCCGCAACCAATGCACCGCGGGAAGGTCATTGTGCGCGGCCAAGGCGGCGCATTCAGCCTGGGTCGCATTGATGTCGACCTCGAGGCCTTCGGGCGGCGTGTCGGCAAGCGCAAGCCGGCGCGACAGCGGCGGGTGCAAATCGGACATTTTTTTCATGGCGCCTCGCCTCCGGTCGCGGCTTTTCATCAAATCAGATATGTGGGCCGGCGCACAGACGCCAGCGCCGACAAGGCGCAGGGAGCGCCGTCTTGCTTTCGCTGCGTTCGAAGATTACGGAAATGGCGATAAGCTAAATGCCCGGCGTCGGCGCGCCGAGGCGGAGGATTGCGGAGACACACATGGCGCAGGCTTTGCGCGTCGCTTTTCGTTTAGCGGCCGCGGTTGGGGTGGCCGTTTCGCTTACGGGCTGTCTTGGCTATGAGGGCGTCGTCAATCGCGGCGCTGTCCTCGACTCGCGCAGCACTTCGCAAGTCAAGCCGGGCATGACCGCCCAGCAGGTGATGGCGACGCTTGGCACGCCCTCGACGACCTCAACGGTCGGCGGCGACGCCTGGTATTACGTCAGCCAGCGCATTGAACGCACATTCGCCTTCATGCCTCAAAACATTACCGAACAGCGCGTCTATGCGGTCTATTTCGATAAGTCGAAGAAGGTTCAGCGCGTCGCCGATTATGGCATGGAGGACGGCAAGCCGATCGACTTCATTACCCGCACGACGCCGACAGCCGGTCCGGAATATCACTTGCTGCAGGGCATGCTCTCGAAAGTGGGCAGTTTCCTTTAGAATCGCCTCCCTCTCGTTTCGGGATGCGGCGGAGGCTTCGCGGCTCGACAGATGGCGCCATTGTGGCGACAGCTGAGCGTCGATTTGAGGCAACTTACTGAGAATATTTAAATTTTCTAGCGCCGGCGTATTTGCCGCGCAGCTGCAATCGTGGCGCGAGCATGGCTCCGGCCGTCGATCTTTTGCCCGCTCTCGCAGGTAACTTTCTGTTTACGCAAACTTTGCGTAAATGTGGAGAAACCGCGAAAAATGACCGTCACGCTGACGAACGCCCCGCCGCCTTCCCAGGACGAAAAGGGCGCGTCGCCTCACTCAGTCCGACAGTCCAAAGGATCGCGCCGCGCGATTCTGTCGCATTTTCTGCTTGATCGGGCCTGTTCTCCCCTGTTGCGCGCGCTCTGCGTCGCGACGCTGCTTTCCGTGGTGGCCGTATTGGCGATGACTGGAGAGCGCGACGACGCGCGTCGTCCGGAGCGAACCGCGCGCGCCGGGCGCTTCCGCGTCGCCGCTTCGCCGCTGACCACGCTAACGATGGACGCGGCCGTCGATGACGAAGAAACCGCTCTCGACTCCGACTTTTCTCTGGAGCAGGCGGCGCTCACCTGGTCGCATCGTCTCGGCGACGATGATTTCGCTGAGACGCCGGGCATGGTGCGGTTCGGGTCAGTAAGAGTTCAGCAGTCGATCGTCGAACGCGTCGTCAAGGCGGCGCAGACGACCGAGATGGATCCTGCGCTGCTCATGGCCATTGCCGACAAGGAGTCGAATTTTTCCTCAAGCGCCAAGGCGCGGACCTCGTCGGCGAGCGGCCTGTTCCAATTCGTCGAGAAGACCTGGCTTAAGGCGCTGAAAACCTTCGGCTGGCGCCACGGCCACAGCGATACGGCGGCCGCGATCGCGAGCGACGACGCGCCGCGCGTTAACGGTCAAAAGCGGGCGCAAATCCTCAATCTGCGTAACGATCCCTATCTTTCCGCCGTTCTCGCCGCAGAAATGCTCAAGAAAGATAGCGCCAGGATCGCCGTAAAAATCGGCCGGCCGCTGACGTCCGGCGAGACCTACCTTATCCACTTCCTCGGACCGGACGACGCCGAGCGCTTTATGAGAACCGTGGAAGAGGCGCCGCACACGTCGGCCGCTGCGCTCCTGCCGAGGCCCGCGCGCGCCAACAGGCCCATTTTCTATGAGCAGCAGGGCCGCCGGCTAAAGGTTCGCTCGGTCCAAGAGGTGCATGAAGCGTTCGAGACGATGATGGACAAGCGCACCAGCCGCTATGAGGACGTCGTCGCCAAACTGCCCGGAGGCGCCACGGCCTATGCGGAGTGAGCGCGAATTGTGAGCAGTGAATAGCGTCTCGCTATTCATTTTCCCATCATCAGGTCGAGATTTTGCATCGCCGAGCCGGCCGCGCCCTTGCCCAGATTGTCGAGCCGGGCGACAAGAAGGGCGTGACCGCGCTCATCGGCGACGACGAAGACCTCCATGTCGTCGGTTCCGTTCAGCGCCAGGGCGTCGAGCCGCCCGCCCGCCGGCGTCGCCGCGAGCCTGACATGCGGCGCGCCCGCGTAATGGCGCGCAAGGGCCTCTTCGAAACTCTTCGCCTTGGGCCTGCCGGGCAAAGCGTCAAGCACAAGCGGAATCGAGACGAGCATGCCTTGGCGGAAATTGCCGACCGAGGGAACGAACAGCGGCCGCGCCGTGAGCCTCCCATAAGCCATGATTTCCGGCACATGTTTGTGCCCGAGCCCGAGCGCGTAAAGCTCGAAGGCCGGCGCCTTGCCGCTCTCATAGGCCTCGATCATCTGCCGGCCGCCGCCCGAATAGCCCGAGACCGCGTTGATTGTCAGCGGCTGGTCGGATCGGATGAGGCCTGCGTCGACAAGCGGACGAATGAGCGCGATCGCGCCCGTCGCGTAGCAGCCGACATTGGCGACGCGGCGGCTCTTGGCGATTTCCGCCGCCTGTCCTTTGCAGAGTTCGGGGAAGCCGTAGGTCCAGCCTTGCGCGACGCGATGGGCCGTGGAGGCGTCGAGCACCTTTGGGCCGCCGCCGAGCGCGTCGCAAAGCGCGACGGTTTCCTTCGCGGCGTCGTCAGGCAGACACAGGATGGCGACGTCGACGGCGGAGAGAATGTCGCGCTTGGCGGCGGCGTCCTTGCGCTGCGCTTGGGGGAGCGCGACGAGCGAAATATCCGAGCGCGCGGCGAGCCGCTCGCGGATTTCGAGTCCGGTGGTGCCGGCGTCGCCGTCGATGAAAATCTTCGTCGTCATGGCCCGCATCTAATCGATTTTGCGAAGGAGAGAAAGATTGGATGCATAGTCCATAGGACGTCTTTGACGCGGGCCGCGCGTCC
>VGEB01000085.1 GCA_016869435.1 Alphaproteobacteria bacterium
CGCAACAGGCGATCGGCTGCGCAACCCCGACCAGCTCCGCCGATCGCCTGTTGCTACATCCGCGCCCTCGGGCGTATCAAACGCCGGGACTCAACTTGCTACTGGATGAAAGTTCAGGGGCAGGTCAGCGCCTACAGCTTGAGCGCGCCCGCGTCGCCAGCGAGACGCTGGGAAGGCTCGGCCTGCCCGCCGTCGTGCTCAACGAGCAAGGGAAAGCGCTTGCGGCGAACGATCTGATGAACAGCGTCGGCAACTTTGTCAGGTGGCTCGCGCGGGATCATATCGCCCTGACGGATAAAACTGCAGACAATATGCTTCGGGACGCCCTCGATGCGATCGAAGTCGTGCCGGCGGCCGGCGTGCGGTCATTCCCTGTGCGCGCGCCGGGCGGAGATCAAACTTTGGTTGCCCACCTGGTTCCGATACGCCTCACGGCGCGAGACATTTTCGTGCGTTGCGCCGCGGCGCTGGTTCTAACTCCGGTGGTCGCGCCATCAGCGCCGCCGGTCGAGCTTGTTCAATCCCTATTCGATCTTACTCCGGCCGAAGCGCGGGTCGCCCGCAATCTCGTCTCCGGCCAGTCGGTCGACGATATGGCGGATGCGTCAGGCGTTTCGCACAACACAATCAGAACTCATGTACGCTGCGTTCTGCAAAAAACCGGCTGCAATAGACAGTCGGAAGTCGTGGCGCTGCTATCTGGAGTTTCCTTAATGCGTTCGCCCGGCGCAATCCAGGATATGAATTGATCGCCTCACCAAAATTGGGGATGCGCTCGGGCAAACCTGAGGGATCGATTGAGACAAATGCGATTTGAGAGGAGTTTTTATCATGACTCTGACATTCGAAAAGCATGAAGCCGAACGGGAAACGCTGGCTCCCAGCCCCCGGACACAGCCGACATCGGCAAATTCGCAAAAACCTTCTCAGGGCCCATTGACCCCAACTCAGAAGTTCATTTGGGTCTTCACGATTTTCGCGCTGTTGATGGCTGCAGGACAGTTGTTCGCATGGCGCTTCGGGGTGAGCCTGGATGAAGCGGAGAAAACTGGCTGGCTTCGCCAAACATACGGTTCTCTTCTGGCAGATGGTCTCGGCGATCTGGACCGCGACTGTTCTCGTCACGGCGGCGCTGTCACTTTATGTCTCCACCCGCAGCGATCATATCGACGAGTGGTGGCGCCTGTCTTGGACCTTCGGCTATGTCGCGCTGCTGGTCCATCTTTATTGGGCAATCGCCGTCAATGCGGACTGGGACTGGCGCGAAATCTTCAACAGCCCTCAAGGAATCGGAAAGCCTGAGCATGTCGTGGACCATCCGGTTATGGACCTCGTCCTGGCGGCGCTTTGGGGCGTCGACGTTGCGCTTGCCTGGCTGACGACGCCCGAAAACAGGTGGTTGCGCTGGTATCGTTCGGCGCTCCATATTTTTGTGTTCGTCGCCTTCTTCGGGGCCGCCACAGGCGCGGATGTTACGGGAATCGCGAACGGCCTTGGCTTTGGTCTTGCCGCTGTCGCGCCCGGCGCCGCCGCCCTCCACCTCGTTAGGCGCGAAGTGGACGAAAAGTCCCTGTCGTGGGCGATTTTTGTCCGCTTATTTTGGCTGTTCAACAAATTCATCGCCCGGTGGGACAGATTGCCGACGTTTCTCGCCGTGCTTAATCTCATCGCCGTGCGGGCTCGGCTTCGAGAGAAAAATCTGCACAGCGTGTCCGGCATACCGATCTCGAATGACGAAGGCGTTCGAAAATTTGGCGCGGAAAAGCCGGAATTTCGCGTCGAAAGGCAAAACGACGGCCTCTATAACGATCTCGATAAGCCGACGATGGGATGCAGCAGCGCAAACGAAATCGACCCGCTCAACCCGTCCGATTTCAACAAGAGCCATCCCGGCGCGCGCTTCGGCCGCAACGTGCCGTTGACCGAAGCGCGTCCCGACGTTGGCGCGCGGCTTCTCGAACCCAATCCTCGTCTTGTCAGCAGGCTTCTGCTGGCCCGGCCCACCGACGAGAATGGCGCGACTAAGGTCACGCCGGCGGCGACGCTCAATCTGCTGGCCGCCGCATGGATTCAGTTTCAAACGCATGACTGGTTCAACCACGGGACGCCACGTCCGATCGACGACGAGCCTTTCGAGCTCGATGTCGATTCGCAGGATTGGCCGGAAAGAAAGATGCAAATCCGCCGCACCCGCGCCGATCCAACCCGCGATCCAAAACGCGTCAGTTGCGCCGAGCCTCCAACTTATGTCAACGCCGAAACCCATTGGTGGGACGGCTCGCAAATCTATGGCGGCAGCGAGCCTCTGCAGAAAGCCTATCGCACATGGGCGGATGGCAAGCTAAAAATCGATCCGACGACCTATCGACTCCCGATCGAAACGATCGCCGCCCTGCCGACGGGCTGGTGGGTCGGACTCGGGCTGGTGCACGTGATCTTCACGCTCGAGCATAATGCGATCTGCGATCATTTGCGCGAGCAATATCCCGAATGGCGCAATCTGGAAAACGGCGGCGACGACCAGTATTTTCGGATCGCCCGTCTGGTCAACAGCGCGCTGATGGCTAAAATCCACACGGTCGAGTGGACCCCGGCGATTCTTTCTCACCCTGCTCTCCAATTCATCATGCATGGCAGTTGGTGGGGCGCCGCTCAGGAGCTTATCACGCGCCATCTCGGCCGCATCAGCGAAGGCGAGCTCATCAGCGGCATCCCGGGGTCGAGGAAGGATCACTTCGGAGAGGACTTCTGCCTGACCGAGGAATTCGCCGCCGTCTACCGCATGCATCCGCTGCTGCCCGAGATCCTTACGCTTCGACGCCACCGTGATGACCAGAAGGTTCACACGTTGAAATTCATCAGCGAGAATTCCGACGACGGCGACCGCGACATCGCAACCGGTCCTCAAGCGATGCCCAACGCTCAAGCCTACGCGTCCTTCGCCGATATCGTCTATAGTTTCGGGACGGACAATCCTGGCGCGCTGCAACTGCGGAACTATCCCAACTGGATGCGAAGGATGCGCCGCAGACACGGCGCCAACCTCGAGGAGTTCATCGATCTGGCGGCGATCGACATTCTGCGTGACCGCGAGCGCGGCGTTCCGCGCTACAACCGGTTCCGCGAACTGTTCCACTTGCCGCGTCTCAAATCTTTCGAGGCGATGTCGAAGAATCCGGACATCGTGAACGCTCTTCGGGAGGTTTACGACAAGCCGGACGACGTCGATCTAATGGTGGGCCTTTATGCGGAAGAGCCGCCGGTGGGATTCGGCTTCAGCGACACGGCGTTTCGCGTCTTCATTCTGATGGCTGGACGCCGCCTCAAGAGCGACCGCCTGTTCACCGACGATTACCGGCCGGAAATCTACACTCAGGCAGGGCTCGACTGGATTAACGATAACACAATGATAACAATTATCTTACGCCACTTCCCCGAGCTGACGCCCGCCCTGCGAGGGGTGGATAACGCCTTCGCGCCATGGAGCAAGAAGCGAGACGGCGCGTAGCCGCGGGTTTTCGCCCGTTGACGAATGCGGCCGTTGGAACCTATAAGGCTCGCGATCTGGGTTCGACGGCGCGCCGTGCGAGCCTTTTGGCTTTCCTTCGCTTCATACTGCGGCGCGCGGACAGGCGCGCCCGAAGCGATACGACTTACAGCAAAGGATAAACAATGTCCCGCCGTTGCGAGCTCACCGGAAAGGGCGTGCAGTCCGGCCATCTCGTCAGCCATTCGAACCGCAAGACGAAGACCCGCTTTCTGCCCAATCTCGTCAATGTGACGCTCGCCTCGGAGGCGCTGGCGCGCTCGGTGCGGCTGCGCATTTCGGCGGCGGCGCTGCGGTCTGTCGAGCATCGCGGCGGGCTCGACGCCTTCCTGCTGAAGGCCAAGCGCGAGGACCTCTCGCAGAACGCCCGCGACCTTAAGCGCGAAATCGAGAAGAAGCAGGCGGCGGCGAGCGCTTAAGGCGCGCTAAACCTCGACGAGATCGAGGCGCTTTTCGATTCGATCCAATCGGGATTCTATCCGGTCGATGCGGCTGGAGAGCGACGCGCCTTGTTGCTCAAGAATGCCAAGCCGCGTCTTGATCTCGCGATTATCCTCGCGCAAAGCGTCCATCTGCTCGCCCAGGCGACGCAAATGGATCAGGATAATATTTTCGGGTTCGGTCGGCATTCCGTTGCGCTTCCAGACGTGCGTTCTCCTTACGCGCCGACAAGCTTACCATGAACAAAGTCGGCGACAACGCCGATGATTCCAATGCGCTTGATGGCGGCCTAAGGGGCCATAGCATTCCCTACCCCCGCGCCTTCGGCGGGGCGACCTCCCCGCGAGGGAGGAGGTATCGCCCAGCGTCCTTGGGTTAGCCGCGCATATCCGGCGGCGTCGCTTCCTCGGCGAGACGCTTCAGCGCCTCCTCGAGTGGAAGCTGGGTCTGCGCCTGCGAGCCGAGCCGGCGCATCGAGATCGTGCGCTCCGCCGCCTCCTTTTTGCCGGCGACGAGCAGCACGGGAACCTTGGCGAGCGAATGTTCGCGCACCTTATAGGTGATCTTCTCATTGCGCGCGTCGACCTCGACCGCAAGCCCGAGTTTTCGCGCCGCGGCGGCGACTTCATAGGCGTAGTCGTCGGCGTCCTGCGTGATCGTGCAGACGACGATCTGCAGCGGCGACAGCCACAGCGGCAGATGTCCGGCGTAATGCTCGATCAGAATGCCGGTGAAGCGTTCGAGCGAGCCGAAAATCGCGCGGTGAATCATCACCGGCGTCTTCTTGTCGCTGTCCGGCCCGATGTAATAGGCGCCAAAACGCGACGGCAGATTGAAGTCGACCTGCGTCGTGCCGCACTGCCACTCGCGGCCGATCGCGTCGCGCAGCGTATATTCGAACTTGGGGCCGTAGAAGGCGCCCTCGCCCGGATTGACGCCGGTCTTGATGCGCCCGCCCGAGCCCGCTTCGATGTCGCTCAAGACACGCGTCATGATCGCTTCGGCCTGGTCCCAGGCCTCGTCGGAGCCGACCCGCTTCTCGGGCCGCGTCGACAGCTTCACCACCACCTCGTCGAATCCGAAGTCGGCGTAGGTCGAGAGGATGAGATCGTTGATCTTGAGACACTCCTCGGCCATCTGCTCTTCGGTGCAGAAGACATGGGCGTCGTCCTGCGTGAAGGCGCGCACACGCAACAGGCCATGCAGCGCGCCGGACGGCTCGTAGCGATGCACGATTCCGAACTCGGCCATGCGCAGCGGCAGATCGCGGTACGACTTCAGCCCGTGCTTAAAGATCTGGATATGGCCCGGACAGTTCATCGGCTTGATGGCGTAAAGCCGGTCTTCGTCCGTCTGCTCGCGCGCCGGCTGCGAGACGAACATGTTCTCGCGGAACCATTCCCAATGGCCCGAGGTCTCCCATAGCGTCTTGTCGAGAAGCAGCGGCGCGTTGACTTCCTCATAGTCGGCCTTCAGGCGCCGGCGCATGTAAGAGATGACGTTCTGGAACAGCTTCCAGCCCTTTGGGTGCCAGAAGATCGCGCCGGGGCCTTCCTCCTGAAAATGGAAGAGGTCCATCTCGCGGCCCAGCCGCCGGTGGTCGCGCCGCTCGGCTTCCTCGAGCCGGTTGAGATAGGCGTCGAGTTCCTCCTGAGTCGCCCAGGCGGTGCCGTAGATGCGCGACAGCATCGGATTGTTGTGATCGCCGCGCCAATAGGCGCCGGCGACCTTCATCAGCTTGAAGGCCGTGCCGACTTTGCCGACAGACGGCATATGCGGGCCGCGACAGAGGTCGAGCCACTGGCCCTGCTTATAGATCGAGAGCGGCTCGTCGGATTTGATCGCGTCGATCAGCTCGCCTTTGAAAATCTCGCCCTTCGCCAAAAACCATTGCTTGGCGTCGTCGCGGCTCCAGACTTCTCGCGTGATCTTGGCGTCGCGCGCGACGATCTCGCGCATCTTCTTTTCGATTGCCGGCAGATCTTCGAGCGTGAACGGCTCGGCGCGGAAGAAGTCGTAGTAGAAGCCGTTTTCGATGACGGGGCCGATCGTCACCTGCGTGCCGGGATAGAGTTCCTGCACCGCCTCGGCCAGCACATGCGCGGCGTCGTGGCGAATAAGCTCGAGCGCGCGCGGATCGTCGCGCGTGACGAATTCGATTTTCGCGTCGCGCTCGATCGGAAGCGCCAGATCGACGAGCGCGCCGTCGAGCGTCATGGCGACGCTGCGCTTGGCGAGAGATGGAGAGATGCTCTTGGCGATATCGACGCCCGAGACGCCGGGCTCGAATTGACGGGACGCCCCGTCGGGGAAGGTGACCGCTATCATATTGCGCTCCTGACGCGCTCAGTCGCCGACACCAATCGGCGTAAGTCGCTAAGGATGGACGGCGCTTTCATAGCGCCAGCTGCGCAAAACCGCAACCGCGGAGGCGTGCGAACCGCGTGACGGACGAAGAGGAGACGTGGCGCGCCCGAAAGGATTCGAACCTCTGACCCCCAGATTCGTAGTCTGGTGCTCTATCCAGCTGAGCTACGGGCGCCTGTTCCGCCACAGCCCTGTGCGCTAAACAGGCCGTCGACGCGCCCGCTCGTTTACCGGCTGGCGGCGCGAATGGCAATAGCGCATTTACTTTCGCCGGCGGGCGGCCTTGTGTCGCCCGCGCAAGCATTTAGATAAAAAGGCGCTAACTAGGATTTGTAATGGAAACGTTCCTGTCGAATGGCGTCGAGATTGCCTATGTGGATTTCGAGCCTCTTACGGAAGATCGCGGAGAACCGATCGTTCTGGTGCACGGCTTCGCCTCGACCCATGCGGTGAACTGGCTGTTTACGCAGTGGGTCAAGACGCTGACCGAAGACGGCCGCCGCGTCATCGCCTTCGACAACCGCGGGCACGGCCGGTCCGCGAAACTCTATGATCCGGCGCTCTACAGTCTCGATCTGATGGCGGGGGATGTCGCGCATCTGCTCGACCATCTGTCGATCCCTCGCGCCGACGTTATGGGCTATTCGCTTGGCGGACGCGTCGCCACGATGCTTGCGCTGAACGCGCCCGAGCGCGTGCGCTCCCTCATCCTCGGCGGCATCGGCGAAAATCTTATCGAAGATTCAGGACTCCCCCGCGGCCTTGCTGAAGCCATGGAGGCGGAGCGTATCGAGGACATCGACGATTCAACGCTCAAAATCTTTCGCGGCTTCGCCGAATCCACCCGCAGCGATCTCGCCGCTCTCGCCGCCTGCGCGCGGGGCCCGCGCAAGGCGATCGCGCCCGAGCTTCTCGCGCGGATCACCGCGCCGGTGCTGATCTGCGTCGGCACCCGCGACGACGTCGCCGGCGACCCGCACCCGCTGGCGGAGCTCTTCCCCAATGTCCGAATAGTCGATATTCCGGGACGCGACCACAACCGGGCGGTCGGCGATCGCATTTACAAGCAGGCGG
Source organism: Alphaproteobacteria bacterium (assembly GCA_016869435.1). GTDB lineage: Bacteria > Pseudomonadota > Alphaproteobacteria > Rhizobiales > Beijerinckiaceae > Methylocystis. Next base: position 7,430 of record VGEB01000085.1, read on the forward strand.
CGTTGGAGTTTCTCGACACGCGGCCTTAACCGCCGCCTGGAGCAAGTTCGCCGCGGGCGCGCCATTGGCGAGGCGCTCCGCTATATGAATTTCGCGAGCAAGGAGGGGCGCATGGGCGCCGAAACGCGCGAACAGGGCGCGAAAATCATCGATTTCGCCCAGGGCGATCCGCTCTTCGCGCGGCTGCGCGTCGAGGCGGAAGAGGTGTTGCGGCGCGAGCCGGAGCTTGGCGGATTCCTGCATCCGGCGATCCTGTCGCAGAGCAGCGCCGCGGGCGTCGTCGCCCATCGCGTGGCCCAGCGCCTCGACAGGCCGGAAGCGCCCTATATCGCCATCCGCCAGGCTTTCGATGAGTGCTTCGCGCGCGAGCCGGCGACGGTCGAGGCGCTCCGCGCCGACCTGCTCGCCGTGCTGGAGCGCGACCCCGCCTGCACGCGGCTGATCGAGCCGGCGCTTTATTTCAAGGGCTTCCACGCGCTGCAGACCTATCGGCTGGCGCATTGGCTGTGGAAGAACGGCCGCAGCGATTTCGCCCTCATCCTGCAGAGCCTGTCCTCGCAGACCTTTCAGGTCGACATTCACCCCGCCGCGGCGATCGGCAAGAGCGTGTTCATCGATCACGCCACCGGCGTCGTCATCGGCGCGACCAGCGTCGTCGAAGACGAAGTGTCGATGCTGCACGGCGTCACGTTAGGGGGCACCGGCAAGGCCCGCGGCGACCGCCACCCCAAAGTTCGGCGCGGCGTTCTGATCGGCGCCGGCGCGAAGGTCTTGGGCAACATCGAGATCGGCTGCTGCGCGATGATCGCGGCGGGCTCAGTCGTGCTCGATCCCGTGCCGCCGAAAAAGACCGTGGCCGGCGTGCCGGCCCGCATCGTCGGCGACGCCAAATGCGCGGAGCCGGCGCTTGCCATGGATCAAATGCTGGCCTATCTCGACGCCGGCATGTGAAGCGGGGTTGACCTTGATCAAGATTCTTTTTGGCGCCGCGTTGTTGATCCTCGCGGCCGTGAGCCCTTGCGCGGCAATCGCCGCCGGCTGGCACTATTACGACCCCGAATGTCCGATCGATCTTGGCGGCAAGTCGATGAAATTCGTCGCCATGCAGCCGAAGAAAAACGTCGATCGGGAATGCGTCGCGCTGCCCGACGTCGGCCCGAGCGTCATCGTGCTCGACGCCGCCGACAATGAATTGCGCGACATGAATTGGGACATCCGCATCCTGCGCAGCCGGGGACCGAACGGCGACGCCGATCCGGACGCCGATGTCGTCGGCCGACTGCCGGTGCAGAAATTTCGCAACGGCATGGTGAATTTCGACCAGAATTTCAAGGACGCCGGCAATTACGTGCTCTACGCCAAGCTCACCAGCGACGACGGCGCGAAGAGTTTTATCGGCAAACATCCCTTCTCGGTCGGCCTCGTCACCGAGGAGGAAATCTATCTCTATATCGCCTTCGGCGTTTTCGTCGTCGGCGCCGGCGGCGCGGCCTTTTATCTGTGGCGACAGGGCAAGCTCGGATTCAAAATCCCGGATTTTTCGAAGACGGATTGACGAGCTTTCTTAGCGAGCCCCCTCCCCAACCCTCCCCCGCGCTTCGCGCAGGAGAGGGAGTAGATCGCGCGCGTCCTGAAGATTCGTGATTCTTCGGGCAGAGCCGCGACGGCGCCGTTCTCCCTTCTCCCGTGAAACGGGGGAAGGTGGCGCGAAGCGCCGGATGGGGGCGAGCGAAGCGAGCAATGGAGCGGACAGACCGCGCGGACCGACCTTCACGTCATTCAGAGGAAGTGTTCGCGCTAACGCCGGTCCCATGACTGGAACTCGCCTTTCCAGCGCGGCCAGGTTGCGCGATATCCAAAGGAAATCTGGCGCGTCTCGCCGGGCGCGAGGTTGTATGCCCAAGCGACGACGCCGCTCCGATCATCGACGTTTCGCTCGCTCGGCGGCGTTGAGTCTGGCCGTTGTTCGACTTTAAGCGCTGCGTCGGTCGAAACCGGCAGCCGATCTTCGATCATCACGCGCATTGGAAAAGCATGACCATTTCTTACTTCCGTGAGGCTCTGTCGCTCCTCCCATGCGAATGCTTTTTCTTTTTTTGGCATGAAAGATTTCGTCGGTTGTTCAATCCGCCTCACCGAGACAGAGTCGTCGGACCCGAAACCCAACTCGGCGATCTCCTTTGAAGGCACATGATCGAGAATGGTCCGGCCGATGAAAGAACCGTCGCGATATAATTGAACGGGCCCAAGAAACAGCGGAGTTGAATCTGTATTGGAAAATTTGGCGTGCAGATAGGCGCCGGAATCGTTCACCGGCGTCGATTTTACAAGAACATTCGCATCGGTTTCGAACTGCGCGAGTCGATAGACCTTCGTTGCGCCATTGGCCGGAAGCGAGACGAGACCAGGCACTTCGAAGCTGGCGTCAAAAGCGCCGCGACTTTGGCTCGCGACGGCTTCCTGGAAGCGGATCGAATGATCCTTTTCCGATTCGAGCCTGACGAGATCATCCGGAGGTTTACGTGACGGCATATCCGCCTGTCCCGGATATCCGGGAGAGGCCTCTAAAGTCGACAAGCGCGGCGCAGCGATCGCGCCGACCGCATTGGTCGTCTTCAAGACAAGTCGAATATTCTCCCAGACTTCGCCGACGCGTTGAGCGGCTTCGGCGCGGCGCACCAACGTCAATCGCCCTTTGGGCGGCGTCTCAAAATTGAGACGCGCATCATAGACCGGCGCCCATTTGGCGTTGTGGACGAGATATTCGAGCGCAATCTTCCCCTTTGCCGGACGATGCGCGGTAATCTCAACTGAAACGTCGTATCCTGGCGCCGAGAGCGGGTCGAGCTGGACGGCTTGGCGCGCCTTTTCAATGTCGCCTTCGATTATTCGTCGCTGGCGACGCAAATCGCGGATGCGATCATCCGCTTCGTCGAGTCCCAGCGTAACGGCCGCCCAAGACGCGGGAAGATCGACGGCGCGCGGCTCCTTGGCATCGGCGGAGGCCCTGGCGAAATTCTGAATCGCTCGCTTTTTCGTCTCGGACGCCTCGATCCGGTCGGAGAGCATCTGCTTTTCGTCGAGAAGCTTGGCGAGTCTTTTTGTCGCCTCGCTTTCAACGCCTTCGCCGGTCGACGGACGCACGGTCACCGCGCCGATAAGCGCTTCGCCATCGCCGGTGCCTTTCACGCGAACCGACTGCTGCACCAACTTGGGCGAAACCCCGCGCAACACGAGCGTCGAATCCCCGGCTGGAACCGAAAATTCTCCTGTCCGCCGCACCAGCGCGGCGTCCAGATGCAATGTGACCGCCTCAACCCGCGACGCCACATCGATTTGGTCGGCGAGAGCAGTTTCATCCGAAAGAAACAGAACTAACGCCACCAACGGCGAGGATATGAGAAGTTTCTGTTGCATGGTCGCCTTGCAAAAAATGGATATTGGAACCGAGCGCGACGCCAATATTAAGTCGGTCCGACTGAACGGCAATTGAATGGATTCGGCGCCTCACCCAAACTTATTATTCCTCGGAAAACCACGCGGCGGCAATCTTCCAGCTTCGGCGCGATGGCCGATCCAGTCCTTGAGTTCGGTCTTGTTGACCGTAAACACGCGGCCTGAGGCGTCGGTCCAGGTCAGACCGTCCTTCAATGCAAAAACCTTGGCGTCGGAGGCGCCGCCGTCCTTGTAGCGCTGCATGCGCACGCCCTTGCCGCGCGCCATGCGCGGCGCTTCGCTCAAGGGAAAGACCAGAAGCTTACGGTTCTCGCCGATGATGGCGACATGGTCGCCAGCGGCCTGCGTCACAATCTTCAATCTCGACGGCGGATCGACAGTGAGCACGGCGCGGCCCTTGCGCGTCGACGACAGAAGATCGTCCGCGCTCGCCACGAAGCCGCGCCCGTCATTGGTGACGAGCAGCAGCGACGCCTCCGCGACATGCGGCAGGACGGCGACGACATCGGCGCCTTCCTCAATATCGGCGAAGAGCCGGATCGGCTCGCCATGGCCGCGTCCGCCGGGAAGCTTCGAGGCCTCTAACGTATAGGCCTTGCCGTTCGAAGCGAGCGCGATGATTTTCGACGTGGTCTGCGCGAAGAAGGAGGCGGCGAGCGAATCGTCGCCCTTGAACTGCAGGCTCGAGAGGTCCTGCACATGGCCCTTCAGTGCGCGAATCCAACCCTTTTCGGAGACGACGACGGTGACCGGCTCGCGCTCGATCATCGCCTCGGCGAGATCGAAATCGATCGCCTCGGGCGCATCTTCGAATGTCGTGCGCCTTTTGCCGATCGGCGTCTGCGGCCCGTAGCTCTTCTTTAATTCGCGCACCTGCCAGGCGATGGTCTTCCATTGCTTGGCTTCATCGGCAAGCAGCGCGTCGATGTCCTTGCGCTCGTCGGAAAGTTCCTTGAGCTCCTTCTTCAGCTCCATCTCTTCAAGTTTGCGCAGGGCGCGCAGCCGCGTGTCGAGGATGTAGTCGACCTGCAGGTCGGTGAGCCTGAACGCCTTCTTCAGCTCCCCCTTGGCGTCGTCCTCTTCGCGGATAATGCGGATCACCCGATCGAGATTGAGGAAGACGACGACCATGCCTTCCAATTGCTCGATGCGCCGGATGATCGCGGCGAGGCGATGTCGCGAGCGGCGTTGCAGCACGATTCGGCGATGATCGAGCCACTGCCTCAGCGCCTCGTCGAGCGAAACGACGCGCGGCGTCACGCCGTCGACGAGCACATTCATGTTCATCGTGAAGCGCGTTTCGAGTTCGGAGAGCTTGAACAGCGTCTCCATCATCAGCGCCGGATCGACCGTGCGCGAACGCGGCTCGAAAACGATGCGCACGTCCTCCGCCGATTCGTCGCGCACGTCGGCGACGAGCGGCAATTTGCGCTCGGCGATGAGTTCGGCGAGCCGTTCGATAAGGCGCGACTTCTGCACGCCGTAGGGAATTTCGGTGACGACGGCGACCCAGCCGCCACGCGGCAGCTCTTCCTTGCTCCAACGGGCGCGCAGACGAAACGAGCCGCGCCCGGTGCGATAGGTCTCGATAATTTCTTCGCGCCTGTCGACGACGATGCCGCCGGTCGGAAAATCCGGCCCCTGCACGAAGGTCAGGAGCTGTTCGGCGGTCGCTTTTCGGTGGGAGATGAGATAGAGCGCCGCGTCGCAAAGCTCGGCGAGATTATGCGGCGGAATCGAGGTCGCCATGCCGACGGCGATTCCCTGCGCGCCATTGGCGAGAAGATTGGGCAGCGCCGACGGCAGCACCACCGGCTCCTTCTCTTCGCCGGAATAATTGGGGATGAAGTCGATCGCGTCTTCGTCGATGCCTTCGAGCAGCAGGCGGGCGACCGCGGTCATGCGCGCTTCGGTGTAGCGATAGGCGGCGGCCGAATCGCCGTCGACATTGCCGAAATTGCCCTGTCCGTCGACGAGCGGATAGCGCGAGGAGAAATCCTGGGCGAGGCGCACCAGCGCGTCATAGATCGCCTGATCGCCATGGGGATGGAAGGAGCCCATCACGTCGCCGACGATTTTCGCGCATTTCTTGAACGGCGCGCCGGGATCGAGGCGAAGAATATGCATGCCGTAAAGGATGCGACGGTGCACCGGCTTGAGCCCGTCGCGGGCGTCGGGCAGCGCGCGGCCGGTGATGGTCGACAGCGCGTAACGCAGATAGCGCTCCTCGAGCGCCTCGCGCAGATCGATGGGCGCAATCACGCTAACATCGCTTGCGCCTTTGCCTTTTCCCGTTCCCGCGCCGCCTTTTTGCGCCATTTGAAATACCCGATTCTGTCTTCGGGATCGGTACTATGGCCGTCGCGGCGTCGGCGCAAGCGGACTGTTTACGCGGGCGGTTCCGCCAAGAAACGCATCATCGAGGGTCGGAGGGTCTTTTGCGCCAACTGTTGCAAATAAGCTCTTGCAGACGCATCGTCTCGTCCTTTAGCCCGTCTTATTCACCGAGGGCCTGATTTTGGGCTGGCGAGTGTGGTGTAAGATACTGATTTAGTGTATGGATTGGTTGCTGACGCCGATCCGTTCACGCCATCGCATCGAAGCCACACCCGCCATGC
>VGEB01000086.1 GCA_016869435.1 Alphaproteobacteria bacterium
CGGCCTCCTGCTCCCGCAAAATCCCGATGATCTGCTCTTCCGTGAACCGCTTCTTCTTCATCGTGTCCGTCCTCAATGGGCCGGACTCTAATCGCTTCTGGAGGAATTTCTCAGGGGCAGGTCAATGTGTCCGGCCAAGGGAAGTTCCGATCATTTCGTATAGAATGAGCCATCGACTGAGCAGCCCGCAGCCGATTTATTTGTCCTTGTTGCGCAGTGAATGCGTTTGGAGGGTCGATAGGTTCGTTGAGCATTATGCTTTCCTCAAAAGCGGCCAGCGCCCTGACAAAACAACAAATAGATATTCGCCGGATAAACCCCGTTCACACCCAAAGATTCCCCCGAATGGCGCTTTTGGCAAGGCAAAACCGCCGTGGAGAACGCTGTCGAAGCGCAGGATGGCGGACTACCGGCCAAAGACGCTGTTCCGACCAAGGTTATGGGCGAATGGCTCTCCATGCGAACGCACCTCTCTTGTCATTTGGCTCGAACTCACGACACGCGAATGCTCTAAGCCGCGGAAGCCAATGCCGAAGGCGTAGGTCGGCGATCATCCGCACGATGTCAGAGAACAGGCTTTTGGGAATGGCGACCTGCGCGCCATCGGGAAGGCGACGTAGCGCCCGTGGACCACCACCTTCGCGCCGGTCTCGATCAACTTCTCTTGAGCTTGATCAGCGTCCAACTCTTCGCTGGCGCGTGAAGCCGAAGGCTCTCAGCGAAGGTCCCCTTCTGGCGCGAAGCGGAAATTCGAACTGACCCGCTGCCCGCCTGCGGCAAGGCTGGACATTGACGCCGGCAGACGCAATAAGGGGCCACAAAATCCGAGGACTCCCGTACATGTCCTACATCGTTCGCTTCTTCACCTGGTGGAACCGGGCCACGCTCAGCACCGGCCTGTGGACGCTGCTGTACGGCGAGCGTGTCGGCGAAGACGAATTCGGCAATGTCTATTACCGTCGGCGCGGCGGTAAGATCGATCCTGCGCTTGGGTTCGAGCGGCGCTGGGTGATCTATAAGGGCTATTGTGAGGGCTCGGCCACGCCGCCCGGCTGGTACGGCTGGCTGCATCACACGGTGGACACGCCGCCGACCGAAGAAACATACCGGGCGCGCTCCTGGGAGCGACCCTATCAGCCAAATCTGACCGGAACGCCGCAGGCCTACCGGCCGCCGGGATCGCAGCTCGCGCTCGGCGAGCGTCCGCCCGCTGGCGGGGACTACTCCGCCTGGCGGCCGGAAGGCTGAGCGGCGCGCTCCTTGGAAACGCCTTTGTTGCCTGTTCTGGTCGCCCGCCCGTTTTCAGGGCCGGCGGAGAATTATGCGGTGAACGGATGAAGTTGCCCCTGTCCCTGGCGCCAGCGGCCATCGGCGCGTGGGCGCTCTTTGCCGCCGGCGCCTCAGCTGATCCGATCCGACATCCGACCGCGGTCTTCGCCGGACTCGACAAGACCACTGGCCGCATCATCAATTTCGACGTCGCCATTGATGAAACCGTGCAGTTCGGCGCGCTTCAGGTGACGCCGAAGGTATGCAACACCAGACCGCAGACGGAAACGCCGCAAACGACCAGCTTTGTCGAGGTGGACGAGCTCGTTCTCAAGTCGGAGCAGCGGGGCGATCCCAGGCCGGAAGCCGTCAAAACCGACGTCAAGCAGGAAGCCAAGCGAATCTTCTCGGGTTGGATGTTCGCCGCGAGCCCTGGCCTACACGGGGTCGAGCACCCCGTCTATGACGTCTGGCTCGTCGACTGCAAAGGCGGTAAGGAGGCCGCGCCGCCGCCCGCCGAGGCGACAGCGGCGCCTGCTCCTGCGGCCCCGCCCGCGGAGGCTGACGCGACCGCTCCGCCGGAAGGAAGCAAGAAGCGTCGCTCGCGCCGGGTTGAGCCGACGGCGCCGCCGCCAATGGAAAATCAGCCCATCGGACCCGCCGATCAGGCCGCGCCTGCGCCCGTCGATCCTGAGGCCGGCGAGGCGCCGCCACAGCAGGCTCCGGCTGCGCCGTCTCGAAAGAAGAAGCGGCGGGGCGAACAGGCCGCGCCGGCTGCGCCGCCGCCGAGCAGTCCGCTCTTGCCCTTTTAGATCACGCTGCGTTTAGGCGGAATCGCCTAAACGCAGATGACGTGATCGATTCCATAAGCTTAGAGCGCGCTTTGCGCGAAAAACCGGCATCGACTTTTTCGCGAGCCGCGCTCTACTCCGTCAGCGCGGCTAACGCCTTCGCCCCGGTCACACGCATGCTCTTCGGCCAGACATAGAAGTCGGCTTTCGTCGCCAGCGCCTGTTCGAGGGCGCGATGATAGGCGTCGCGCGAAATCTCGATCGCGCCGAGCGAGGCGAGATGCGGCGTAATGAACTGCGTATCGAGCAGCTGGAAGCCGGCCGTTCTCAGCCGGGCGACAAGGTGTGCGAGAGCGACCTTCGAGGCGTCGCGCTCGAGATGAAACATGCTCTCGCCGAAAAAGGCGCTCCCCAAAGCCACTCCATATAGTCCCCCCACCAGCCGTCCCTCGCGCCGGCATTCCACGGTATGCGCGAAGCCGAGATCGAACAATTCGCCGTAGAGCCGGCGGATCTCCATGTTGATCCAGGTGCGCTCGCGGCGAAATGCCGGAGCGGCGCAGGCGTCGATCACCGCGTCGAAGTCGCGGTCGACGGCCACGTCGAAACGGTCGGACCTGACGGTCTTGGCCAAGGAGCGCGACACGGCGAAGCCGTCGAGCGGAAAAACGGCGCGCCGCTCCGGATCGACCCAGTAGAGCTGATCGTCCTCGGCGCTTTCCGCCATCGGAAAAAGTCCGATGGAGTAGGCCCTTAGCAGAAGATGCGGGGTGATCGCGTAGGGGGCGTTGAGGCGCGACATCCCTTCAAGCATAGCGGCGCGGGAACGCTGCGCCACCCTTCGAGACCGATTTTCTTTCGGGCGATCAATTTAATTCCTGGCTGCGCAGTTGAGCTTCGGGCCGCGCCCGTCCGCACCGTCGTCGCCGCAATTTTCACGATCGTTGGCTTTTAGAAATCTGGCTCGATCCCGCCAGTCGCCAAAAAATGCTCCAGCCAATGAATGTCATAAATTCCGTTCTGAACGTCGGCGTTGCGCACCAGCGTTCGAAACAGCGGAAGCGTGGTGTCGATGCCGTCGACGATAAACTCGTCGAGCGCGCGACGCAGCCGCATCAGCGCCTCGGTGCGGTTACGGCCGTGAACGATGAGCTTGCCGATAAGCGAATCGTAATTCGGCGGGATGACATAGCCCTGATAGACCGCCGAATCGACGCGCACCCCGACGCCGCCCGGCGGATGATAATAGGCGATGCGCCCCGGCGACGGCCGGAAGCTGACGGGGTGTTCGGCGTTCACGCGGCACTCGATGGCGTGGCCGTAGAACCAGATGTCTTCCTGGCGCAATGAGAGCGGAGAGCCTGCAGCCACCCTGATCTGCTCGCATACGAGATCGACGCCGGTGATCGACTCGGTCACCGGATGCTCGACCTGAATCCGCGTATTCATCTCGATGAAGAAGAATTCGCCGTTTTCATAGAGAAACTCGATTGTCCCGGCGCCGGCGTATTGCATGTCGCGCATGGCGCGCGCACAAATTTCGCCGATCTCCATGCGTTGCGCGTCATTGAGCGCCGGCGAAGGGCTTTCTTCCCAGACCTTTTGGTGACGACGCTGGAGCGAGCAGTCGCGTTCGCCAAGGTGCACGGCCTGGCCCCTGCCGTCGCCGAAGATTTGAATCTCGATATGACGAGGCTTCTCAAGAAATTTCTCAAGGTAGACCGTGTCGTCGCCGAAAGCGGCCTTCGCCTCGGTGCGCGCGGTAGCGATCGCGATCGCAAGATCATGTGCGTCGCGCGCCACCTTCATGCCGCGGCCGCCGCCGCCGGACGCCGCCTTCACCAGAACCGGGAAGCCGATTTTCTCAGCGATCTTCAGCGCGTCCTTTTCGCTCAGGACCGGTCCGTCGGACCCCGGCACGCAGGGGATGCCGAGCTTCTTTGCGGTCGCCTTGGCCTCGATCTTGTCGCCCATCAGGCGGATGTGCTCGGACTTCGGACCGATGAAGGTGATATTGTGCTCTTCGAGAATTTCGGCGAAGCGCGCGTTTTCCGAAAGAAAGCCGTAACCCGGATGCACGGCGTCCGCGCCCGTAATTTCGCAAGCCGAGAGCAGGGCAGGGATGTTGAGATAGGAGTCGCGCGCCGGCGCTGGCCCGATGCAGACCGACTCGTCGGCGAGCTTGACATGCATGGCGTCGGCGTCTGCGGTCGAATGCACGGCCACCGTCGCGACGCCCAATTCCTTGGCCGCCCGCAAGATGCGCAGCGCGATTTCGCCGCGGTTGGCGATGAGAATTTTGTCGAACATCACTCGCCTACTCGATCACCAGGAGAGGTTCGCCATATTCGACGGGCTGGCCGTCCTCGACCAGAATAGCCGTCACCACGCCCGACTTGGTGGCGACGATGTCGTTGAATGTCTTCATCGCCTCGATCAGCAAGAGCTTATCGCCGACCGAAACGCGCGCGCCGATTTCGACGAAGGGCTTGGCGTCCGGATTGGGCCGAAGATAGGCGGTGCCGACCATGGGCGATTTCACCGCGTCGACGAATTCGGCGACGGGCTCTGGTGAGGCGGGAGCAGGAGGGGTCGCGGGCTTTGGCGCCGGCGCCGCAGCCGCTGGCAAGGGATGGACCGCCGGCGGCGGGGGCGCAGCGACGAAGCTCGCGAGGGCGGCGGCGGGCGTGCGCGCCGCGCGGATGCGCAGATCGCCTTTTTCCACCTCGAATTCGGTCAGGTCGCTGCCGGCGACAAGCTCTGCAATCGTGCGCAGCAACTCCGCGTCGATGGCGGTCGCTCTTGCCGACGCCGGCTTGCGGGAAGGAGCGTTGCGAGGCGGTTGAGCTTTGCGCGCCATAAGTGTTTCAGCTCTTTCTCAGTTCGTTTTCAAAGACTGCTTCAAGGGCAAGGATATATGACATCGGGCCGAAGCCTGCGATCACGCCGCGCGCCGCCGGCGAGATGTAAGACCGGCTGCGAAAGCTTTCGCGCGCATGCACATTCGAAAGATGCACTTCGATGACGAAAGCGTCCGCGCCCTTGATGGCGTCATGGAGGGCGATCGACGTGTGGGTCAGCGCCCCTGCGTTCAGGATGACCGGCGCGCCGGCGCCGCCGGCTTCGTGAATCCAGTCAACGAGGTCGCCTTCGTGGTTGGACTGCCGAAAGACCAGAGAGACGCCCCGCTCGGCGCAACGCGCCTCCAGTATTGCGTGGATCTCGTCGAGAGTCGCCGTTCCATAAATCGCCGGCTCGCGCCTGCCGAGAAGATTGAGATTGGGACCGTTAAGCACATGGACGGCTGACATAGCGCTTCCGAAACGTTCCCGAATATCTCACAGGCGGCGAGCCGTCTCTCATAGCCTTATTGCCGCCGCAAAGGAAGCCCGTCGCCGGCTAGCATGAGGTTTTGCCGCATTTGCGCATATTGTCGATTTTGGCTTTCAGCTGGGCGTAGGGCACGCCGCCGATGATCGCCTCTTTTCCGATCACCCAGGCCGGCGTCCCGTCGAATCGCAGCTCATCGGCCAGCGACGCGACTTCCTTCAACGCGGCCTTCGTCTCCGCGCTGGACATGTCTTTTTCGAGACGCGCCATGTCGGCCCCGACTTCCTTCGCCGCCGCGAGCGCCTGTTGCTTGCCGATGTGGCCGCGCGTCGTAAGCAGCTTTCGGTGGAAATCCCAGAATTTCTGGCTGTCGAGCTGCATGCGCGCGGCCGTCGCGATCTGGGCCGCCTCAACAGAGTCCGGCCCAAGGATGGGGAAATCCTTAAGCACCACACGAAGCTTGGGATCGGCTTCGATCAGCTTGGCGACGGAATTGAGCGACTGTTTGCAGTACCCGCAATTGTAGTCGAAGAATTCGACCAGAGTCACATCGCCGCTCGGATTGCCCACCACAGCCTGGTTCGGAGAGTTTACGATTTTGTCGCCATGCTGGTTGACGGCCTTTTCGCGCACGGCGGCTTCGGCGACCTTTTCGCGCTTTCCGAGTTCGTCGATCGCGTCTTTGATCACTTCCGGATTGGTGATGATATAGTCATGCACGACCTTCTCGATCTCGACCTTCTGCTGGCCTGAAAATCCTTCCGCGAGAAGCGGCGTTGTCGGCCCCATACCGAGAAGCGCGCCGGCGGCGAGCGGGACAAAAAACCTCATTGCATTCTCCTTTGTGCGACAGCGCGTCTGTGTCGGGCGTATCCGCGCTTGGCGGCCGGGACGCGTCCGCAGGGACGCGCATTGCGGCGCTTTTAGCACGGAGGGCGGCGGGCGTCCTCCCGACGTGAGGAATCCGACATGTAGAGCAGTTCAGCGAAATCGTGCCGCTCAGCGCATCGTGTTGTAGCGTACGCCGTCATTCACCAGCATCGAGCCAACGCCATAGTTAAACTTTGCTTCGCCCAAGGTGCGCAGCTGAAGCGTAACCATCACCGTCTGGTTGCGGGCGGGCAGTCCCGTATAGGATTGCGGCTGGTAGATTTGCGTATAGTTGATCGACAAGGTTGCGCATTCGTCGTGGTAGCCGATGCCGGCGCCAAGCGTCGCCACCGAAAACAGCGGCGCCGAGCCGGTGAGATTGATGCCGGTGATCGTCGTCGTGAACGGAGCAAGGGTCGGATTGGTGAAGGAATTATAGAGATAACGGCTCATATCGAAGGTTACGGTGCCGTTCAGGAAGTAATTTTTTGTAATATTATATTGTCCTGAGGCGGACAGGCCTTGCCGACGCATGTCAAATCCGATGGCCGGCTGCGACGCGTAATTGGCATATTGAAGCTGGAGCGAAATCGGATCCAGATTCACTGTGGCGAATAAATCCAGACGACGCGCGCGCAAGCTCCCCTTGTCGAAGCGACCCTTGGCGACGAAGCTGAGGAGCGAGGCGGGCGCAAAGGCGAACCGCCCGACGATGTCCGAGGCGCGCGAATTCAGGCCGGAGTCGAGGCCGACATTCGCCGCGTCAGCTTGCGCGTAGGAATTCGCGCCGGCGATCTGGCGCGATTGGCCGATCATCGTATTGATGAAGCCGCCATTCGACAGCGACATCGTGGCTTGGCCGCCATAGTTAAGGCGCGTGCCCGTCTCGAACCGATCATAGCCGGAGAATTTGCTCCACTCGAACAGAGTCGAATCGTCGAAAACGAGGCTTTGCGCGTCCATGTTGGCGAGCGACGGTATCGACGTCTGATTGGGCCGCGCGACGACCTGCGCGATCGGCTCGAAAACGATATCTCCGACAAAGCTCCTGGCAAGGATCGGATAGCGCCATTCGGCGCCGACGCCTGGCAGCGCCTGGCCACGGAAGCGATTATCGGCGCCATCGAAGAACAGACCTTGCGCGCCGTTGGGAATCGGCTGCCCGAACTGATTGTAAATCGGAAACAGTCCCTGGCGGTCGTAATCGAGATAGCTGCCGACGAAGCGCGAAAACGCGAAGGGGGTCCAAACGCCGCCGATGGGATCGATGAATTTGCGCTTCCAGGCGCCGCTGAGCGTCGCGTGCTGGTAGTCGCCGCCGACGCCGCGCAAAAGGCATTGGCCGTATTTCTTCGGATCTACATTGCGCGCATAGACCGAGCAGACAGTGTAAAGGCCGTAGATGCTGTCCAGCCTGCGCGGATTGATCGATTCGTAATTGGCGAGATCGGCGGACGTGCTCGTCACATTGCCGTCGACTTCGATCTGGCCGCCCACGCCGGCCGTCACCGCGGGGTCGATGTCGAAGACGCGGTTATAGTCGATGACCGGATGAACGACGGACTGTTGCGCCTGCACGTCATTGGGCGACAGGACCTGGAAATAATACCCGCGCATGTCGAAGAAGCTGCGCGGCCCCTGGCCGGTCAGGAAGATCGTCGATGAGGCCTCGCGGAAGAAATAGTTCTGCAGGAGATTGTTGTACTGCTTGTAGTCCTGAAAGAAATAGCGATCAGAGAGCGCCGTGATGTCCCAGCCGGCGTGCCAGCGGTCATTGAACCAGAAGTCGCCGGTGGACTGGATGGCGCCGCGCCACTGCTTGTTGCCGGCGCCGAGCGGGGCCGGCGCGAAGGCGCCCGTGTCCCCCACATGGGCGCCTTCCCCGCGGATCGTGTAACTTCCGTTGTCGAAGCGTTGGCGGAATTCAGCGGAGACGAACGGACCCTGGCGAGAGAAATATATCGGCGTGACGGTGAGGTCGTAATCCGGCGCGATCGCCCAGAAGTAGGGCACGCCGACGCCGGCCCCGAGCTGCGAGCGATACATGAATACCGGAGACAGGTAGCCGGACTTGCGCTTGACAGACGGATCCGGCGAGGACCAGAACGGCACGTAAGCGATCGGCACGCCGAGCAAGTCGAAGGACGCGTCTTCGTAATAGACCATCTTCTCGACGTTGTCGTGGATGATCCGCTTGGCGTGGATCTGCCACGTGCGCGGTTTCGACGGATCGTCGCGACAGGCCTCGCAGGCGGTGTAGCTGCCCATTTCGAAGGTCGTCGTCTCGCCGGCGCGCTCGGCCCGCGGCGAGGTGAAATGCGTGTTGTTGACGGTATCGACCTGCAGGCTTTCGATGAATCCGTTCTTCAAGTCGTCAGTGAGGTCAAAACGTTCGGCGCGCGCGATCGAGCCGTCCTTTTCGGTCAGCTTCGCATGGCCTTCGGCGATCACGCGCGACGTGTTGCGGTCATAGGTGACTCGGTCAGCTTCGAGCAGCCTTCCCTTGTAGTAAATCTGCACGTCGCCGCGCGCCGTGACCGTGTTCCTTTTTTCATCGTAGACCAGTTCCTTCGCCTCGACGACCATGCGCTCGCCGGTCGCAGGCGCCGGTTGCGCCGCCGCGGAGAAATTCGCGAAGGCCGCTGCGACGACAGTGAGCGCCGCGACAAGGACTGGAAGACGCGGGGAGGGGGCGGCGAAGGTCATCAGCCGTCCTCCGAATAGAGCAAGATCACCGTGCCCAACATGCTCCCGACAAGCGCAGGCGACCATGCGGCCACGACAGGGCTGATCATGCCCGCGCCGCCGAGATCCGAGAGGACTTTGGTAACGATATAAAGCACGAAGCCCGCGGCCACGCCACCGGAAAGGGTTTTGGCGACGCCGCCAAATCGAAAGAATCTTAATGAAAAGGAAGCGGCGACGAGAACCATTGCGACGAGCAGCAATGGTCGCGCAAGCAGCGACTGAAATTGCAACTGGTAGCCTGTCGCGTCGAGGCCTGCCGAGGCGGTGCGCGCGGCCATTTTCGGCAGCGACCAGAACGGCGTGCCCTGTGGCGGCGTCGTCGCCGCCGCGACCTGCTCCGGCGTCAGATCGGTCGCGAGCATGTAGGAGCCGACGCTGCGCGCCGCTTCTCCAGGGAGGCTGACCTGCGCGTTTTCGAGCGCCCAGACTCCGGGCTCGAGTCGCGCCCGCTCCGCCTCGATGCGTTCGAGGAAGCCGCCGCGCGGCGCGTAGATATTGACGCTGACATGCGCCAGCTCCGTGCCGCCGTTGGAGGAATTCATCGCGTGCATGATGGCGAGACCATCAATGCCGTGCTGGCGCAGCCAGACGCCGTGATCGATGCGCAGACTGCCGGGCACGCCGAAGAGATCCCATTCCATCTGCTCGGAGCGTTGCTTCATCGACGCCGAAAGCGGGTTGTAGATCGCGATGGATACAATGCCGATGAGCAGGGCGGCGAGCGCGGGCGGGGCGATGAACTGCCAGACCGACATGCCGGCGGCGCGGGCGACGATCAATTCAAGCTTTCTGGTGAGATCGACAAAGGTCGCCATAGAGCCGAAGAGGACGGCGAAGGGCAGGATCATCTCGGCGGCCGCCGGGACCCGCATCGCCGTCATCAAGGCCACGGTCGCGGCGCCGGCCTGCGGATTGTCGCTGGCGCGCCGCAGCATCTCGACGAACACCACGACGAACATCAGGCAAAAGATGGTGAAGAAGATCGCCAGGATCGTGCGCGTGAATCGCAGCGCGAAATAGCGCGTGATCGTCGCCCCGATCATGGTTGCGGCCTTCCTCCCCCTGTACGGCGCCGCCCCCAGCGCTCACAATCCAAACTCAGCCAACGATCGCTAGACGCTGGCGCCTTTGCGCGCAAGCGTCGCGCAGCGCCTCTGAGCCGCGTCAACATATTCATTTTGCGAGCGTTGCTTTTGCGCCACGGCAGGATTCCTGCGGAACGATCGCGGCGATTCCGCGGCGGGAAAATGGAGCCTGAAACGGCTCCAAAGGCGGCCCCTCGCGATTGACCGCGGTCGCCTGCCGGAAGATAGTGCGCGCCAATTCCGTCAAATTGCGCGCCTGGCGCGCCGCCGGCGCTAACTATCTAAAAAACCGACGCATTCGCGACGGATGAGCCGCCGTTCGGCCAAGGAGACAAGAGGCCCTATGCTCGTCAACGCCAAATATGAACTGGAGCCGTTCGACGCGGCCGAAGCGTTGCTGCGTCACCCGGAAGAGGAAGGGCGGCCTCGCACGCTGGTTGCCTTCGTCGGCCGTGATCTCGCCATGGGCGAGCGCGCCGCGAGCGTTCTCAAAGACGCGGCCCCGCATCTGACGCGCGCCGCGGCGGCGGCCAAATTCAAGGGCAAATCGGGAACGTCGATCGAAATTCTCGCTGCGCCCGGCGCGCCGGCGAGCCGGCTTGTCCTGATGGGCGTCGGCAAGGCCGACGAGGGCGAGGGGGAGGGAGGCGAAACCGCCAAGCCCTTCGACGATTTCTTCGCGCTCGGCGGACAGACCGCCGGGAAAATCGGGCCCGGCGCGCGCGCCGTGATCTTGTTCGACATGCCGGCGGGCACGCCCGTCTCCCATGATTCGGTCGCGCAATTCGCCTTGGGGGGCTGGCTGCGCGCCTATAAATTCGACCAGTACAAGACCAAGAAAAAGGACGAGGCGGACCGCGAGGGACCGATGGAGGCCGTCCTCGCCGTGGCCGATCCCGAGAGCGTCGGCGGCGCGATGGCCGAGGGCGGGCATCTGGCGGAAGCCGTGATCCTCGCGCGTACGCTGGTCAATGAGCCGGCCAATGTGCTCACTCCCCAGGAATTCGCCCGCCGGGCGTCGGAGTTGATGAAGCTCGGCGTCGAGGTCGAGGTCCTCGACGAAAAGGCGATGGGCGAGCTCGGCATGCGGGCGCTGCTTGGCGTTGGCCAGGGATCCGAGGCGGACAGCCGGCTCGTCGTGCTGCGCTGGAGCGGCGGTGCCGAAGGGGCCGCGCCGATCGCCTTCGTCGGCAAGGGCGTCGTGTTCGACTCCGGCGGCATTTCGATCAAGCCCGCCGCCTCGATGGAGGACATGAAGGGCGATATGGCCGGCGCCGCCGCCGTCACCGGCGCCATGTACGCCATCGCCGCGAGGAAGGCCAAGGCCAATGTCGTCGGCGTGCTGGGACTCGTCGAGAACATGCCTGACGGCAAGGCGCAACGGCCGGGCGACATCGTCAAGTCGATGTCGGGCCAGACGATCGAGATCGTGAACACCGACGCCGAAGGGCGGCTCGTCCTCGCCGACGCGCTCACTTATGTCATCGAGAAGCACAAGCCGGCGGCGGTCATCGATCTGGCGACGCTCACCGGCGCCATTCTTGTCGCCCTCGGACAGGAATATTGCGGACTATTCTCCAACAATGATGACCTCGCCGATCGCTTGACCAAAGCCGGCAGCCACATCGGCGAGAAGCTGTGGCGCATGCCGATGGGCCCCGCCTATGACAAGCTGATCGACTCGAAATTCGCCGATATGAAGAACACCGGCGGGCGCCACGCCGGCTCGATCACCGCCGCGCATTTCCTGCAGCGTTTCGTTGGCAAGACGCCCTGGGCGCATCTCGACATCGCCGGCACCGGCATGGGCTCGCCGACGAGCGACACCAACCAAAGCTGGGGCGCCGGCTGGGGCGTCCGACTCTTGGACCGGCTGGTGCGCGACTATTACGAGGGGTAAGCGGCGCAGGGGATCGATCGGCGAATGCGCCGCGGGCGATTCCCTTAACCCGTCGTCGCGAGTTTCTTGAGCAGCGCGTCGCGCGCCTCGACGATGCGACGGTAGTGTGCGTCGGCGCCGCCAGCGTCGGGATGCGCGGTTTTGGCCAACTGCCGGAAAGCGGCGTTGATGTCCGACTTTTTGAGCAGGCCTTCGATTGGCAGGTCCAAAATTTCGCGTTGTTCATGGTCGTCGATATCCGCCTGAAACAGGATGGATCGGCGCTTTTGTCGCGCCTCGAGACGCAGACTGACCTGATCTTCCCGCCATCTTTGGCGCGACATAACGAAACATTCGCCAAAGGCGATCCGGCCGCGCGTTTCGAGTTCGTCAAGACTGAAGGGACCCACGACGCCATAGGGCGGCGCGAGACACGCCATCCTGCCGCTCTCGCCAAGCCGGATATCGCCGATCGTCGCCATATCCAGTATGCCCATCGAGCCGTTCCAGACGACCCATTCCTCTTTGTCCATACGGAGCGCTTTCACCCATAGGCCGGCTCCGCGCCTCGCACTTGTGTGCAAATGGGCTCACAAGAGCCGGTCCGACCAAGAGCGCATGCAGGTTCAAAGCCAGCGACTCGCGCGGCGCGTGGACAAGGCTGCGTACGTCGGTCTGCGCCCTGCGAAGGCGCGCGCAATCTCGTGACCGCAAGGACGAGGGGCTTGCTGAAGGGAATTAGACTCGCGCGGCGCTCGATCGCGCGTTGATCGGCTTACGGGTGCCGCGCGTCGGTCAATGCGGCGCCACTTCGTTGCTCGGAAGCACGTCGCGGATGCGCTTGCCTTCCACCCAGAGGAACGCTTCAGCGGGATTGGCGCAGGCGATATCCTGTTCGGCGATCAGCTTGTCGCAGAGCATGACGCAAATGGCGTCGATCGGCGCAGCTCTGTCGTTTTCCTCGGTCATGCGGTCGATCGAGATTTCTCCCATCTCCTCGTCATCGACCAAATGGATGATAAAAACTTCCTCGTGGCCGGGAGCGCCATGCGCATTCACCCGGAACGTTTCCCCCTTGTAGCGGAATTCACGTATCATTCCTCGCCCTTTTTGTTCGCTTGTTGTGTCCGCGACAGGGCGATTCAGTGAAATCCGGCGAACAGCCGGATGGCGCGATTTCTGTCGTCTTGAAATTGCTCGATTGCTCGCGTGAGCGAGGGCGAGACGGATTTCAGAATTTTGCGTGCGAAGCATAGGATC
>VGEB01000087.1 GCA_016869435.1 Alphaproteobacteria bacterium
GAATCGCGGTCGATGTGGTATGTTCCTGCATGGCGTTGCTTCCTTTCGTGGAATCAGCACCCCGAGCCTAACGGCTCAAGGCGAGCAACGCCGCTCCTCCTTTTTCAACAATGATCGGGACATCCCCTTCACGAGGACCACCTAATTCAACAAATCAGATGCAACACTCCACCTTCAATCGAGGTCGCTTGTTTCGGCGCGTTCTCAGGCGCTAGGCGCAAGCGCGCTGCTGGGGCCAACTTGCCGCGATTGATCAGTGAAACTGGAAATCCTGCGAGAGATACAGCCCCCGACCTTTCGGAGGGGGAGGCGGATGAATGCCTGAGAGAGCACGGCGTAGAATTTCTGCATGCGCCGGCGCGCCGCCTGTAATTCGAACTATACGCATGCGCCCGCTCGGCGCGATCTTGAAGGCAACCTCAACGCGCGCTTCTCCCGCTGATTGAGACGGCGGCATGTGTCGGCGCAGCTCCAACGCCAGCCAATTGGTGTATCCGTACAATGTGCGGAGATCGTAGCTCGTCGAAGCATCGGGCGCGGGCGCAAGATATTGCGCCTGTGCAAAGCGCGACGCGGCGAATGCAACAAAAACTGCTGTGAGCAAGAATTTGTGCATCAGCGCCTTTCTTAAACCGCCGCCTTCTCGATGATATGCGCGAGGTCGGTCATGATCGCGTTGAGGTCGTAGTTCTTCGGCGTATAGACCGCCGCGACGCCGGCGTCGCGCAGGAGCTTTTCATCGGCCGGCGGAATGATGCCGCCGACGACGAGCGGCGCCTCGACGCCTTCCTGCTTCATCAGCTTGATGACCTCATGCGCGAGCGTCACATGCGAGCCTGAAAGAATGGAGAGGCCGATGCAATGCGCGCCTTCCTTCTTCGCGGTTTCGACGAGTTCGGCCGGCGTCGAGCGGATGCCGGCGTAGATCACGTCGAATCCGGCGTCGCGGGCGCGCACCGCGATCTGCTCGGCGCCGTTCGAGTGACCATCGAGACCGGGCTTGCCGACGAGGAATTTGGCGCGCTTGCCGAGCTTTTGCGACACGCGCTCGACTTCGCCGCGCACAGCGTCGAGCGCGCCGCCGACTTGACGCGCGGTCGAAGAGACGCCGGTCGGCGCGCGGTATTCCCCGAACACCCCGCGCAGAACATTGCCCCATTCGCCGGTGGTGACGCCCGCCTTCGCCGCGGCGATCGAGGGCTCGACCATGTTACGGCCGTCCTTGGCGGCGCGGGCCAATTCTTCGATGGCGGCCTGTGCGGCTTTTTGGTCGCGGGCTTCGCGCCACGCCTTCAGCCGCGCGATCTGCTCGGCTTCGACATGCTCGGGCACGACCATGATCTGGTCGTCGCCTGAAGCCAGCGGCGAGGGCTCGCCGCCGGTGAATTTGTTGACTCCGACGACGGTCTGCTCGCCGGCTTCAATCGCTTCGAGGCGCGCGGTATTCGCCTCCACCAGCTTCGATTTCATATAGCCGATCTCGACCGCCGCCGCGGCGCCGCCGAGTTCTTCAATTTTCTTCAATTCGGCTTTCGCCTCGGCCTTCAGTTCGGCGACCTTGCGGGCGATCTCGGGATTGCCGTCGAAAATGTCGCCATATTCCAAGAGGTCCGTCTCATAGGCCATGATCTGCTGCATGCGCAGCGACCATTGCTGGTCGAAGGGGCGAGGCAGGCCGAGCGCCTCGTTCCAGGCGGGGAGCTGCACGGCGCGGGCGCGGGCGTTCTTGGAGAGAACCACGGCGAGCATTTCGATCAAGATGCGATAGACGTTGTTCTCGGGCTGCGGTTCGGTGAGGCCGAGCGAATTGACCTGCACGCCATAGCGAAAGCGGCGGAGCTTCTCGTCCTTCACGCCATAGCGCTCGCGCGTGATCTCCTCCCAAAGCTCGGCGAAGGCGCGCATTTTACACAGCTCGGTGACGAAGCGCATGCCGGCGTTGACGAAGAAGGAAATGCGGCCGACGACCTGCGCGAAATCCTCGTCCGAGATTTCGCCGGACTTCTTCACATTGTCGAGAATGGCGACGGCGGTGGCGAGCGCATAGGCGAGCTCCTGCGAGGGCGTCGCGCCCGCCTCCTGCAAATGATAGGAGCAGACGTTGATCGGATTGAACTTGGGGCATTCCTTCGTGGTGAAGAGAATGAGGTCCTGCGTGAGCCGCAGCGACTGCGCCGGCGGAAACACATAGGAGCCGCGCGACAGATATTCCTTGATGATGTCGTTTTGCGTCGTGCCCTGCAGCTTGGCGCGCGGCGCGCCCTGTTCCTCGGCGGCGGCGATGTAGAGCGCCATCAGCCACACGGCGGTGGCGTTGATGGTCATCGACGTGTTCATCTCGCCGAGCGGAATGCCTTCGAAGAGCGCGCGCATGTCGCCCAGATGCGACACCGGCACGCCGACCTTGCCGACTTCGCCGCGCGAGAGGATGTGGTCGCTGTCGTAGCCGGTCTGGGTCGGCAGGTCGAAGGCGATGGAAAGACCGGTCTGCCCCTTGGCGAGGTTGGAGCGATAAAGCTTGTTGGACTCGCTCGCCGTCGAATGACCGGCGTAGGTGCGAAACATCCAGGGCTTGTCGCGGCGCGGGGCGGACATGTCGTTCACTTTAATGGCTCCTCCGCCTGTTGCGATAGCACAACTTGACCCTGTTTTGACAAGCTGAGGCCGGAGCTCAAATGAGCGTCTCGACGCCTGCCGCTTTCGCGGCGCGCGCTAACGCGGCGTCGAGGGTCGCGAGCGGCAGCCGGCGGCGCTGCGCCAGCTCCAAATAGGCGGCGTCGTAAACGGTGAGACCGTAGAGATCGGCGAGTTCGACGGTCGTCGACCAAATGCGTCCATCGGCGTCAGCGTCAAGCTCCAAGTCGAGGCCCATCAGCTTGGCGAGCAACAGCTTTCGCAAATCGGCTTGAATGCGGTTGCGTCGCTGCGCCACGACCAATCCATTGGCGACCTCAAAGCGCCAGAGTATTGGGGCTCGGGCGCCTTGGCGCGCGGCTCGGAGCAGGATCGAATTGATCTGAGGCGTCTGTTCGTCGTGAAAGCACCACGCGAGTGATATGGAGCTGTCAAGCACAAGGGTCACGGCCGCCCTTCTTCGATCAGATCCTTGATGTTGAGCCCGCCGAGCGTCGCGCCCTTGGAGAGTTCGAGAAGCTCCTTTGCGGCGGCGACGGCCGCGGATCGATCCTTATCCGCTCGAACGGGCGTGAGCCGCGCCACCGGCTTGCCGCGGCGGGTGATGATGACTTCCTCGCCTTTCTCGACCCGGTCGAGCAGGCTGCCGAGCGTGTTTTTCGCCTCGAAAGCGCTGATTTCCATCCTTCGTCCGATCGACTGGCTTAACCAGCTTAATGATAAGGCCATGGGCGCTATCCGGCAATGCGCGACGACGGGCCGCCGCGCCGGGAACGGCCAGGCCCGCCCTCAAGTTAGGGACTATTCGCGCCGCGCCGCCGCGTCTATAAGCTCCCGCCAATGCCAAGGCCCGACAAGGGCGGCAAGGCGAGGAGCCCAAAATTGACCGACAAGAAAGACCTCTACGAGATGGGCGAAATTCCGCCGCTCGGGCATGTGCCGAAGAACATGTACGCCTGGGCGATCCGCAAGGAGCGGCACGGGCCGCCGGAAACCGCCATGCAGCTCGAGGTCTTGCCGACCTGGGAGCTCGACAGCCACGACGTGCTGGTTCTCGTGATGGCGGCCGGCGTCAATTACAACGGCGTCTGGGCGTCGCTCGGCGAGCCCATCTCCGTGCTCGACGCGCATAAAAACCCCTATCACATCGCCGGCTCGGACGCCTCGGGCATCGTCTGGGCGGTGGGCTCCAAGGTGAAGCGCTGGAAGGTCGGCGATGAGGTGGTCGTCCACTGCAATCAGGATGACGGCGACGACGAGGAGTGCAACGGCGGCGACCCGATGTTCTCGCCCTCGCAGCGCATCTGGGGCTATGAGACGCCGGACGGTTCCTTCGCCCAGTTCTGCCGGGTCCAGGACCGCCAGCTCATGGAGCGTCCCAAGCACCTCTCCTGGGAGGAGGCGGCCTGCTACACCTTAACGCTGGCCACCGCCTACCGCATGCTGTTCGGCCATGCGCCGCATCAGCTGAAGCCCGGCGACAACGTTCTTGTGTGGGGCGCCTCTGGCGGGCTCGGAGTCTTTGGCGTGCAGCTCTGCGCGGCCGCCGGCGCCAACGCCATCGGCGTCATTTCGGACGAGAGCAAGCGCGACTATGTGCTCTCTCTCGGCGCCAAGGGCGTCATCAACCGCAAGGATTTCAAGTGCTGGGGGCAGTTGCCGAAGGTCAACACGCCCGAGTTCATCGAGTGGACCAAGAACGCCCGCGCCTTCGGCAAGGCGATCTGGGACATCACCGGCAAGAAGGATGTCGACATCGTCTTCGAACATCCTGGCGAAGCGACCTTCCCGGTCTCCTGCCTCGTCGTGAAGCGCGGCGGCATGGTGGTGTTCTGCGCCGGCACCACCGGCTTCAACCTCACTTTCGACGCGCGCTACGTCTGGATGCGCCAGAAGCGCATCCAGGGCTCGCATTTCGCGCATTTGAAGCAGGCCTCCGCCGCCAATCGCTTCGTGCTGGACCGGCGCGTCGACCCCTGCATGTCGGAAGTGTTCGCCTGGGAGAAAATCCCGGTGGCCCACACCAAGATGTGGAAGAACGAACATGCGCCCGGCAATATGGCGGTGCTGGTCATGGCGCCGAAGCCCGGCCTGCGCACGGTCGAGGACGTCAATGAGGCCTATGCGGCGAAGAAATAAAGCGGCGCGGCGGCGACATCACTCCACCTCGATGATCGCCATCAGCCCGCCGCCGCCCTTGGTTTCGGTGTTGTCGTTGCTGGTGTGATGGGGAATGTGGCAATGGATCAGCCACTTTCCCCGCTCGCGCGCGCGCCAGATCACGTCATAGCGCTGCCCCGGACCGACATTGACCGTGTCGGCGAGATAGCGCGCGCTCTTTTGCAGCGTTTCGCCGTCGCGCGCGACGACTTCGAACGGCCCGCCATGAACATGCATCGGATGGATGAAGCCGTTGTTCGTTCCGATGAAGCGAACTTTCAGCGTTTCGCCGAGCTTCATGCGGATCGTGTCGGTTGACGGATAGGCCTTCCCATTGATGGTGAAATAATTCGGCTGCATGCCGTCCATCGGCATGGCGGGGAACGTGAGGCCGTCGCGCCAGAGCCATTCCTGCAACTGAATGACATAGTCATGATCGGCCGGGATTTCCGCTGCGGCGTTTATGGGATCAATGATGAGCGCGCCGTAAAGGCCCAGCGCCTGCGTTCGATCCGGCTCGGCGTGTGGATGATAGAAATAAGTTCCATGCTGCCTTGCCGTAAATTCATAGTCGAAAAATCCGGAGGGCGGAATCGGCGCCTGGGTGATCTCGCTCGCCCCGTCCATCGCGTTCGGGAGTATGAGCCCGTGCCAGTGAACCGTCGTCGCTTCGGGCAGATCGTTGCGCACGCGAATGCGCACCCGGTCTCCTTCACGAATATGGATGCGCGGGCCCGGTATTTGATTGTTGTAGGCATAGGCGTCAACGGCGACGTCAGGCAGGATACGCCAGCGGATCACCGAGGCGGCAAGTTCGAAGACCTTGACGCCCGCGTCCATTTTGAAGGGCAGCTCCCGATCGCCGCGGGCTTCGATCGGAAATTGTGCGCCGACGAGACGCGAATCCGCGAAACTCATCTCCCGCATCGCTGCAGCGGCAGTGTTCCGGTACATCGGCATATTTGGCGGCATGATGAGCCCGCCGACGTCATCGGCCGAGAGCCGCATGTTCACCCAATTGGCGGGCGCAATCATGCCGGTGGCGAGAAGAACGAGAGAGGTCAGGCTGAACGCGGCGATCTGAGCGGAGGTCGCCTCCGGCCTCATATGCATATGCATCGGCGCCTGCATATGCATCGGCGCCGCAACCGGCGCCGGATGCGCGCCGTTCTCGGCATGTGACGCGGAGCCCTCGCTCATGGCGGCATGCGCGGCGTGATCGTGATGGCGATGCGTCGCTGCGACATCCGCGTCCGCCTCTTCGTCGTGACCGACATCTCGCTTGCGCTCGGTCATCAGCCCGTGCTTGATGCCCTGCGCGACCATCCAGACATTCGACGGATAGGCGGCGACGAATCCCGCCATCACGCCGATCGACATCACCCCCCAGAATATGAGTTCGGTTGGAACCATGGCGCGCATGTCATGGCCCATCATCAGGAAGCTCATGACCGGGGCCATGCCGGCCATCATGAAATTCATGCTGATGAATTCGGGAAAGAAGCTGCGCCGAACATTCTCGAAATAGGAGCTGCCCATCATCTCCTTCATGAACAGCGACTGGAAAATGAAAAGGCCGAAGAAAAAGCCGGCGAGATATTCGACGATGAGGTCGAGCCACATCGGCAGGCCGATAGAGGCGACGATGACGGCGGCGAGAATGATTCCAGTCGCGTCGCCGGCGACGCAATGGATGGTGGAGCCGACGCCCTGCTTCCACAGCGGGCGCACGAATTGCTCATGCGCGCCGGGCCGCGGCTCCTTGTCGGTGAGGACGTAGAGGAGAAGGCCGAAAGGTCCCGTATAAAGCGTGACGAGGACGAACCCCCATTTCATCACCGAAGGCTCGGGATTTTTGGCGCCGTCGATCGCGACGTAAAGCGTGCAGGCGGCGGTCAGGGCGAACCAGGCCGCGAGATAATAGTCGACAGGCAGGACGAAGAGCGAATGCATGTCGGCCTTCCCCAAGGCTTACGGAATCCGCCGCGCCGTTCGCCATTCTTGGTAGATTCGATTTCGATGCAAGACGGTGAAGGCGACGCCGCTGCTTGACCGCTTCGACGCGATGATGCAGGTTTGATGCGCTTTCATTCCAGAGTCCGGCGCGAGGCCACGCGCGCTGGCGTCAGGCCGTAAGGCGGATGCGGCGATGCTTGAAGCGCGCGACCTTACCAAAATTTATGACGGCGCCGCTGCGCCGGCGCTTGATCGCTTAAATCTGGTTGTGCCGGCGGGCGAAGTCTTTTGCCTGCTCGGCCCCAATGGCGCCGGCAAGACCACGACCGTCAATCTGTTCTTGAATTTCATAGAGCCGACGGCGGGACAGGCGTTCGTCTGCGGAGTCGACGCCGCGGTCGATCCGGCGGCGGCGCGGGCGCGCCTCGCTTACATCCCTGAGCAGGTGATGCTCTACGGCGCGCTCTCCGGCCTCGAGAATCTACAATATTTCACTCAAATCTCGGGCGCAGAAGCGCCCCGCGACACGCTTCTGTCGCTGCTCGCCGCCGCCGGCCTGCCGAGCGACGCGGTCCACCGTCCGGTGCGCTACTATTCCAAGGGCATGCGCCAGAAGGTCGGCGTCGCCATCGCTCTCGCAAGGCGCGCGCAGGCGCTCGTGCTCGACGAGCCGACCTCAGGGCTCGATCCGCTCGCGGCGAATGAGTTCGCCGCGCTGATCGAACGGCTGCGCAAGGACGGCATGGCGGTGCTGATGGTCACCCATGACCTCTTCCTCGCCAAGCAATGCGGCACCAGGATCGGCATCATGGCGCAGGGGCGTCTCGCGTCGGTGTTCGGCGCCGATGACGTCGATCATCTCGGGCTGGAGCGCGCCTATCTCGATCTTTTCGCGAGGGCCGCATGAGCGATCTCGCTCTTGCCCCTCTCGCCGCGGCGGCGCCGTCGAAGAGTCGCTGGCGCGTCATGCGCGCCGTCGCCGCCAAGGAATGGCTGGAGCTTTTTCGGGATCGTCGCCTCGTCTGGCTTTGCGCCTTCGTGGTCGCGCTGATGCTTGCCGCGCTCGCCTTCGGCTATGTCGAAAACGCCCGCATCTTAAGCGAGCGCGACGCGGCGGCGAAAGCCGATCGCGACCTCTGGGTCGGACAGAGCGCTAAAAACCCGCACGCCGCCGCGCATTTCGGCCAATACGCCTTCAAGCCGTTGAGCCCGCTGACGCTCGCCGACCCCGGCGTCGACGCCTATGTCGGCTCGGCGGTGTGGCTCGAGGCGCATAAGCAGAATGAAACGCAGTTCAAACAGGCGCGTGACGGCGGCGTCGGCGCGCGGCTCGGGTCGCTGTCGCTCGCCTTCATTCTGCAGACGATCGCGCCGCTCCTCGTCGTCCTGATGGGCTTTGCGAGCTTCTCCGGCGAACGCGAAAGCGGCACGCTGAAACAATTGCTCAGCGTCGGCGCGCGGCCGCGCGACATTCTCGCGGGCAAGGCGCTCGCGCTGATCGGCGCGATTTTCGCGCTGCTGGCGCCGGCCTTCATTGGCGCGGCGCTCGCCCTCATCTCCTTCGTCGATCGCGAACGCCTGTCGCTCGTCGATCAATTCATTCGGCTCGGCGCTCTCGGCGCCGCTTACGCCGTCTATCTCGCCGGGTTCGCCTTCTTGGCGCTCGGCGTTTCGGCGCTCGCCAGAAATTCGCGCGCGGCGCTCGTCACGCTGCTCGCCTTCTGGCTCGCCAATTCCTTTCTCGCGCCGCGGCTTGCGACCGACGCCGCCCGCGCTTTTGCGCCGACGCCGACATGGCAGGAGTTTCGCGCCGGGATCGTTCAGGACAAGTCGAAAACCTTCGGCCATGACGAGAGCCATCCCGCCTTCGTCGCCTTCCGCGACGAGACCTTGAAGAAATATGGCGTCGCGCGCATCGAGGACTTGCCGGTCAATTTCCGCGGCCTCTCGCTGCGCAAGGATGACGAGAGCGGCTATCTGATTTTCGACCGCCATTTCGGCGCCCTGCAGTCGGCCTTCGACCGTCAGGACGCATTGCGCGCCGCGCCCGGATTCCTGTTTCCGCTGCTTGCGCTGCGGCCGATTTCGATGGCCTTCGCCGGCGTGGACAGTCGCAGCCAGTTCGACTTCGCGACGAGCGCCGAAGCGCATCGGCGCGACATTCAGAACGAAGTCAGCGACAACATCATCCATTTCGCCCACGACAATAATTACGTCGCGGGGCCGGAACTGTGGCGCAAGATCGCCGCCTTCGCCTATCGCGCGCCCGGGGCCGGTTTCGCGCTGGATCACAGCCTGCCGCCGATCGCCGCGCTTCTCGGCTGGCTCGCAATTGCAGGCGTCTTCGCGCTCTTTGCGGCGCGCCGTTTGCGGCCGGTATAAGGGCGCCGATGTCTTCCGCTTTTCTCGCCGGCCTGCGTTTTGAAACGCGCATGATGCGCCGAGACGGCGCGGTCTGGTTTGCGCTGCTGGTTTTGGCCGGCGTCGCGCTATTCGCCCTCGCGATGGGATCGGCGCGGGTCGCGGCGCAGCAGTCGGCGGTCGACGCGGCGCGCGCCGACGAAACCCAGCGGATTTCGCGGCTTCAAAAAACGCTGGCGCAATTGCAGGAGAGCGACGCCAAGGGCAAGCCAGCGCCTGAGCCGCCGCCCTTTCGCGATCCGCGCAATCCGACCTTCATGGGCGGCGGACCCGCCGCCACGGTCGCGGCGCTCGCGCCCGCCCCCTTGGGGCTCGTCGCGACCGGCCAGAGCGATCTGCTGCCGCCAGCGGTGCGGGTGACGACGGGGTCGAAGGACAGCTTCCTCTTCGCCGATGAGATCGACAATCCCGCCAATCTGATGTCGGGCGCGACCGATCTCGCCTTCGTCGTCGTCTTCGTCTATCCGCTCGTCATTCTGGCGATGACCTTCAATCTTCTCGCCGGCGAGCGCGAGCAGGGTACTTTAGCGATGACGCTCGCCTCGGCGCGCCGGCCGGGCGCTGCGCTCGCCGGCAAGCTGATCGCGCGCGTCGCCGCGCCGATCGCCGCGACGCTGCTCGCCGTCGCGGCGGGCATATGGATGTTCGCCGGCTGGGAGCGCCTCGCCTCGCCGGGCTTCGCCGCTCTGGCCATCGCGATTCTGCTCTACGGCCTGTTCTGGGCGGCGCTTGCGGCGGCGGTCGACGGGCTCGGCCGGGGCTCCGCCTTCAACGCACTGACGCTGATCGGCGCGTGGGTGGCGATCACCATGATCCTGCCCGCTGCGATCAACAGCCTCGCCGCGTTCGCGCATCCGGCGCCGTCGCGCATCGAGATGGTGCTGGCGGCGCGCGCCGCTTCGACTGACGCCGACAAATCGCGCGACGCCGCGCTCGCGCGCTACGCCGACGAACATGGCGGCGGCAAGCCGACGAACGCGGCGAGCGCTCATGAGGCGACGCTGCGCCGCCTTGCGACTCAGGAGGCGGCATTCGAACGGGTCGAAGCGATCGTCGCCCAACATGACGCGCAGCTCGCCCGCCAGCGCGACATGGCCGACAGGCTCGGCTATCTCTCGCCCGCCTATCTGACCTATGCCGCGATGGCCGACATCGCCGGCGCCGGTGAGAAGCGCTATCGCGCCTTTCTCGACCGCATCCGCGCCTTCCACCTCGACTGGCGCGAGTTCTTCCTGTCCCGCGCCAAGGCCGGCGCCTCGCTGACGGCGCAGGATTACGCCGCAATGCCGAAATTCACGCAGGCGGATGAAGAATTGGCGGGCCGCCCGCCGGCCGGGCTCGCCGGCCCGCTCATCGGCGTCGCGCTGCCGATGCTTATTCTCGCTATCTTCGCTTGGCGGGGCCTTCGCGGCTGCAGGATTTGAAGGCGCGGCGGGCTTTCTATTCTGCGCCGTCTATTTGAGCGCGGGCTCGTCCTCATCATTGACGCGACTGATCGCGGGCGCTGGCGCAGCGAATACGCCTTCGCCAAATCGGCGCGCGGCGGCTTGGCGCGGGCGCGGCGGAGCGCCATAACCTGTTCTTCGCGCGCGATCTTCAAGGCGCGCTCCCAAAACGCCGGGTTTCATGCCTCGCTCGCCCGAGCCCGCGCCGAGGCGCGCGCGCCAATTCTCTTCCGCTAATGAATACGCAAACGAACTCATTCGCGTTTTCTCAGCACCCCCTACGCCTCCTCCCCGCTCTCCTCAGCGGCGCGGCCGGAGATGCGCTGGCGCGCATGTTCGCGCCTGATCTTGCGGTTGCGCTCCGCCTGCCGCACGCGCGCCTTCTCATTGGACGGCTGCAGCAGCTTGCGGAACTCGTCGCGCTTCTCATGGATCGAGGCGATGACGTAGCCCATGGGCACGCCGATATCGACGAGCACGGTTTCGGCGAGCTGCAGGCTCGCTTCGACGGTTTCGGGAATCGCGTCTGTCGCGCCGAACTTGTAAAGCTCGGTGGCGTGACCCGCGTCGCGGGCGCGCGCCACGATCGTGAGATCGCTGCGGATCTCATGCGCGAGACCGACGATTTCGCCGGCCGCATGGGCGTTTTCGATGGTCACGACGAGCGCGCGCGCCTGTTCCAATCCGCAACGCATCAGAAATTCGCGCCGGCTCGCGTTGCCCCAGTAGATTTCAACCCCGTCCGCGCGCGCGTCGGTCACGATCGTCACGTCGCTTTCAATGGCGATGAAGGGAACGTCGTGGCGCTTCAGCATGTCGCCGACGAGACTGCCAATCCGGCCGAAGCCGACGATGACAACGCGGTTCTCGGCGATTTCGGCCGTCGGCGCGAGATCGGCGTAAAGCTGTTCGTCTTCCGCTTCCGTCGCCGGCGGCGCGAGCGCCGCGCCCAGGCGCCCGAGCCACGGGATGGCGAAAATGCTGATCGTGACGACGATCATCGCGTCGGCGCCATTGTGGCCGGGCAGCACGCCGACCGCCATCGCCGAGGTCAGCAGCGCGAAGGCGAATTCGCCGCCCGGCGCCAGCAGCAGCGCCGCTTCCGCAGCGGGTCGCCAGTCGATGTCGAAGAGACGCGCCAAGGCGAAGATGATCGCGCCCTTAATGGCGATCAGCCCGGCGGCGTAAACGAAGATCGGCACGGGGTCGGCGGCGACGGCGCCGATGTCGAGCCCGGCCCCGACCGACACGAAGAAGAGGCCAAGCAGCAATCCTTTAAATGGTTCGATCGTCACCTCGACTTCGCGCCGGAATTCGGTCTCCGCGAGGAGCAGTCCGGCGATGAAGGCGCCGAGGCCCATCGAGAATCCGGCGGCCGCCGACAGCGCCGCCTCGCCGATGACGACGAGAAGACAGGCGGCCATGAACAGTTCGGTCAACTGGGCGGCCGCGACCATGCGAAACAGCGGACGCAGCAGCAGCCGTCCGATGAAGATCAGAGCGCCCATGGCGATGACGGCGCGCCCGAAGGCCCATGCCGCCTGCTCGGCGGTGAAGCCGCCGTTCTTGGCTTCGGCGAGCGCCGACACCAGAAACAGCGCCGGCGCCACGGCGAAGTCCTGGAGCAACAGCACCGAGAAGGCGACGCGCCCGGAGGTCTTGTTTAAGCGCCGCGCCTCGGCGAGCACCGGCAGGACCACGGCCGTCGACGACATGGCAAGCGCGAGGCCGATCAGAATCGCCGGTCCGAGCTGGACGCGAAAATAATAGTAGCCCACGGCCGCGAGCACGCTGGCGCAGATCACGACCTGCGCCAGCCCCAGTCCGAAGACGAATTTTCGCAGGCGCGCAAGACGTTCCCAGGACAGCTCCAGGCCGATCATGAACAGCAGGAAAACCAGCCCGAATTCGGCGAGATCGGAGAGGCCCTCGCCATTGGCGATGGTGAAGTAACGCGCCCATTCATGGTCCTGACCGAATTGGCCGAGACCGAACGGCCCCAGAGCCGCGCCGGCGAAGAGAAAGCCGAGCACGGGCGAAACCTTGATGCGGTGAAAGAGCGGGACGACGACTCCCGCCGTGGCGAGGAAGACCAGCGCCTCGCGATAGGTTTCAAGATGAAAAGTTCCGCTCATGCCGCCTCGTCGCCCGCGCGCGTCCGCTTGGATGTTAAATGGATCACGCGGCGATCAGCGACGTAGACAGCAAGAGTCGCGCCGCCGGGCGAGCTCAGGAGGCGCCCCCCGGCTGGCTCGGCCGGGGCGCTGTGCGCGCGATCACTCCGATTGACGGCGCAATTCTATCCGATTCGATCGTGTGTCTCGCGCGCAATCGATGGGTCCCGTCGCGGAGGTGGTTGGAAATTGGTTGGCGTAGTCTCCGGGTTCTTCAACCCGAATGATTCCAGCGTTGACGCGCTGGAACGGAGACCACGCCATGACGAAGGATACCAC
>VGEB01000088.1 GCA_016869435.1 Alphaproteobacteria bacterium
TCTGGTACGCGTCAATCTCATGCATCGACGGCCAATCAATCGCCTCCGGGACCTCCACCCAGATCCCCTCCAGGACGGCGCACAACTCGGCCTCGACCTCAGCCCATGCTAAACCGGACACCAGTGGGCTTGTCCCGGCCATCCACGCCGGGCTGCTGCGCAATGTCGGCGTAGATGCTCGCGACAGGCGCGGGCAAGACGCGGGTTGGAGACTCGGACTGGTCTTAAGAGACCGGCGCCAAGCGCGCAACTCAGCGCTTCGCCAGCATGCAAACATAAAACCCGTCCGTCCCGCTCGTCGCCGGCGAAAGGCGGATGCCGGGGCCGTGCGACGAGGCGAAGCGCGCGAGATCGGGCAAGCCCGCCTTCTCCGCCGTCTCCTTGGCCGAAAGCGCCGCGAACGCTGGATGGTCCGCGAGAAAGGCGCCAATCCGGTCCTCATTCTCGTCGCGCAGCACCGAACAGGTGATGTAAGCCAGCCGGCCGCCCCGCTTCACAAAACGCGCCGCCTTTTCCAAGAGCTCGCACTGCTCTTTCAGCCTCAGCTCAAGCGCGCCGGGCGCGAGCCGCCACTTGGCGTCGGGATGACGCCGCCAGGCGCCGGTTCCCGTGCAGGGCGCGTCGATCAGAACGACATCGCAGCGCTCTTCGAGATCGGCAAGCACGTCGGATTTGCCGCGCGGCGCACGCACCTGGACATTGCGCGCCCCCGCCCGATCGAGCCGTTCATGAATAGGCGCGAGCCGCCTTCCGTCTGAATCATGGGCGTAGATCTGCCCGCGGTTATGCATCTGCGCCGCGAGCGCCAGCGTCTTGCCGCCCCCGCCGGCGCAAAGATCGAGGACCTGCTCGCCGGGCGCAGCGGCGCAGAGCAGCGCCGCAAGTTGCGAGGCTTCGTCCTGAAGCTCGACGAGGCCTTTGACGTATGCCGTCTCGGCCGTCAGCGCCGGCCCCCGTCCCTGCCCCGCCTCGATGCGCAGACCGATCGGCGACAGCGGCGTCGGCGCGGGCACAAGATGCGCGAGCTTTTCCAGCGCCTGCTCGCGCGAACATTTGAGAATATTGACCCGCAGATCGACCGGCGCGCGGGCGGCGAGCGCCGCGCCCTCCTCCGCCGCGCGCGCGCCGAAGGCGGCGTCGAACCGCGGCGCGAGCCATTCCGGATAGTCGCCGCGCACATGGCCCGGCGCGGCGTCGAGCGACGCCGTCTCCAACCGCTCGCATTCGTCGTCCGAGAGCGGCGCCGGCGCATGGCGCTCGCCCGAGCAGAACGCCGCGATCGCCTCGGCGTTAAGGCCGCGCGCTTCCCGCAGCGCCCCAAGCATGATCGCGCGTGGCGTATCGTCTCCCATCGCGAAAGCCGCCGACGCGCGTTTCCTCAGCGCGTCAAAGACGAGGCTGGCGATGGCGGCGCGATCCTTGGAGCCGGCGAAGCGATGGGAGAGTCCCCAATCCTTCAGCGCGTCGGCCGCCGGCCGCCGGCGCTTCGCAACGTCGTCGAGAATTTCGATCGCAGCGGAAACATGGGCGGCGGGAGTCATGAGTCGAGCAGCTTTGCGACAAGCGCGTCGATTTCTTGCGACACACCAGCGTCGATCAGCGCGTCGCGCACGAGTTTCCGTGCACGCTGGAATTTGACGCCTTCGGGAAGCACCACGGCGGCGGCGATTTTCTCGGCTTTGGCGGCCGCTTTGGTGAGAACGGCATGGACTTGGTTTTTAGCGTCATAACGAGGAATCGGTAAGTTGAACACCACCTTATCGAAATCCCGTGCGCCTCCTTGCCCTCTCGATTGCCATTTTTCGGCGCGAGACCGGGTTGTTTCGCTATTGAGGATAGCTGTGAGATAGCGCGCTTCATCGTCGCTCGCGAACTCTGACCAATAGAGTTTATGGTCAATCACTAAGCGCTCGTCATTCACGACGCACGCAGAAAGATTAATCCCGGCTTTGACGTATACGACGCGCATCGGCTTCAGGGGAAACTGCGAGGACAACTTTCCGTAATGATCGAGTTGTTGCGTCAGTGTGATCTCGGAACCTCGTCCTTCGTTCCATAATTGCTCGGCTTTGCGCATCCACCCGGCTAGACCATCGAAGCCTCTGTCGATCGCTGCTTCGGCGTCTAGCACCACGCGATCTTCGTCAACGGGGATCACCGCTTCGAGAGGCGCCCAGACGCGGTAGGGCAAGATGCTTTCGCCCAGCAGCACTGGTTTTAGAAACTTCGCTTCAACCCGGTTTTCAATATCCGGCAAGTCTGTCCAAGGTCGTTGCGTTTGTCTGGACCGACGACTAATCACATACGGCGCAGAGGTGTCCACACCAAGACGCCCCATACTTTTGTGTTCAATGAAGCAGAGCTTGCGCGGATATAAAGTTGCGCCATTGCGAAATGCGCTGCGATAGACTGAACCACCGATAAATAAACCTTCGACCGGACGCGGCGCTTTCTCGGCGACAGTGAATGTCCCTTGATCAATTAGCTTATTGACTAGCCCCTCCGCCGCGTCGCGCATTGGCAGCGTACCGGAGTAACGGCGTACCGATTCCGGCACCGGCTTAGAGGTGGCGCGCCTCCGCCCAAACAATACACATGACGGTACTTCGAATAATGGTCTGACGTCACTGTCCATCACCCAGCCTTCATCCCATTGAATGCATGCAGGGTCGAATGAGCCGCTACGCAAGCGTTCATGTTGGCCGCGAGTGTATACCTCCAACGGCAGGACAAACCCGAGGCGTCCGCCGCTTCGCAAATACAGCGATACAGTTCGTACTGTGAACAACGCACAAAGATTGCTCTGCGTGCCGAATTTGCCGCCGACATGAACCCGCGCGCCCTTGGCCAGCTCTTTAAAACGTTTCTGAAGATCCTGGCTCATGTGGCGATAGGCGACCCAGGGCGGATTGCCGACGACGACATGCGCCCAGCCGCCGGCCGCCGAATAGGCGAGTGGTCGAGAGAGATTGCGCGCCACGTAGGCCCAGACCGAGTCGCGTCCCTCCCGGCGCAACTTATCGAAAGTCACATAGGTCTTGCCGAGATCGCGGATCGCCAACTGCTGTTCATCCGTCACGTCGGCGCGATAATGCTGCTCGGTAATGCGATAAAGAGCTTTCTCGATCTGCTCACGCGTCATGCCCTGTTCGGAGCCCGTCCGCATGCGCTCGATCGCCTTGTCGAACAGCGCCGGATCGCGACAGAACGTGTCGGGAAAATCGAGTTGTTCACGCCCGTTCGCGTCCTTTTCACCGCTTTTTCCGTCGCCGGCGCGGGGCGGCGGCACGCGGATGGCGAGCTCCTTCCCCGCCAGCAATTGCGAGATCGACAGTTGCATCGCGTCGCCGAGATAGACCGGCACATAGACCGGCCCCGCGCGCTGGGCGAGCGCTGGCGCCAGGGCAAGCAGATAGGTGACGCGCGCGATGATCGTCGCGACGGGATGAATGTCCATCCCGGCGATGTGCTGAGAGATTTCGAAGGCGCGTTGCTTGGCGTCGAGGCCGGCGTCCTCGGCCTCCGCGAGAAAGAGCCGGATGGCATGGAAGAGGAAGGTTCCAGAACCGCAGGCCGGATCGAGCACGCGCTGTTCGAGCGGCGCATTGACGGCCGCCTTCACGACCTTCGCCGCGAGCCAATCCGGCGTGTAATATTCGCCAAGCCCGTGGCGCTCGTCGCGGTCGATCAGCGACTCATAGAGAATTTTCAAGATATCGCTATGAACCTCGGCGAGACGGAAGCGGCGGACATGCGTCATGATCCGCCGCAAAAGCGCCTCGCCGGATTTGTCGGCGACGACCCAATCGAAAAAATCGCTCTCGACCGCGCCATTGATGCCGGCCGCGACGAAAGCGTCCCCGGCGAGCAATCGCTTCGGATCGTCCTCGCGCAGCCCCATCACCGCGAGCGCCACGCATTTGGCGACGACGACGAGAAATGTGTGCTGGCGCCAAAGCTCTTCATTCTCCACTTCCCGCCCGTAAACCAGCTTCAGCAGCTCCGCCCATAACTGCCGCTTCAGATAGACGGCGGGATCGGCCCTCAGGCGCGTCCAGAGTTCCGCAAGCTCCGCGTCTGCGCGGCGAAAGGCGAGCGAGTCGCGGCCTAGCTCTGCGCGGATCGTGAGAGGGTCTGGCGGCAGAGAACTTTTGAGCGCGACGACGCCATCGAGCCAGGCGAGGAATTCTTCGGCCCGGTCGGGATCGAGCTGCGTTTCCTTGATTTTTTCAAGCTGGCCGCCGGCGAGTTCGAAGGCCGCCCATTTCAGTCCGTCCGAGGCAAGGCCGACGAATTTCTCGCCTTCCTCGCGCTCGCGGTCGGCAAGGTAATCCGGCATTTTGCGCGCTACGTCCGGCCATTCGCGCGCCAGATCGCTTTTCGCCTCGAACACGGTGCGGCCGATCAAGGCGTCGAGCCGACCGCGCACCTCCGGCACGCGCCGCTCGAATTCGAGCGCGCCAAGCTCGACGCCGAATTCGCTGACCAGCAATTCGCGAAAATCCGCCTTGACCTCGTCGTGCCCAGGACGAGAGGCCAAATGGCGGAGCAATGCGTCGGTTTTCTTTGTCACGAATCGCTTGTTCCCGGACGGAGCCGAGGAAATCTTACATTCAATCGAACTTCCCCACCGCCCGATGCATCGCCTGGATGCGGCGGATCGTGCCGGTCGCCGAGCGATAGACGATCGTCTCGGTGTCGATCGTCGTCTTGCCTAGCGACACGCCGCCGACGAGCGGCCCAGCGGTGACCCCGGTCACGCAGACGACGACGTCGCCGGCCGCCATGTCGCCGACCGAATATTTGCGGCGCGGATCGATCGGGCCGAGACGCTGCGCCTTGGCGATCTGATCGCGCGTTTCGAACGCGAGCCGACCCTGCATCTGTCCGCCGGCGCAGCGCAGCACACACGCGGCGAGTACGCCCTCCGGGGCGCCGCCGCGGCCAAGATACATGTCGACGCCCGTCTCGGAAGGATGCGTCGTGAGAATGATCGCGGCGACGTCGCCGTCGGCGATGAGGCGCACGCAGGCGCCCGCCTTGCGGCAAGCGCGGATGATCTCGGCGTGGCGCGGCCGATCAAGAATGCTCACGGTGATTTCGCTGGCGCGCACCCCCTTGGCGACGGCGAGCGCTCTCACATTGTCCCCCGGATCGCGGTCGAGATCGACCGTGCCTTCAGGATATCCTGGGCCGATGGCGATCTTGTCCATATAAACGTCGGGCGCGTGCAGGAGCGATCCGGCCGGCGCCATCGCGACGACGGCGATCGAGCCCGGCATGTCCTTGGCGCAGAGCGTCGATCCTTCCAAAGCGGCGACGCCGAGGTCGACTCGGGGACCCACGCCCGCGCCGATTTTTTCGCCCATGTAGAGCAGCGGCGCTGCGTCTTCGTCGCCCTCGCCGACAACGATGCGCCCGCGCACGGGAAGCCGCGACAGCTCCTCGCGCATCGCCTCGGCGGCTGCGAGATCGGCGGCCATTTCGTCGCCGCGTCCGCGCAGTCTCGCGGCGGCGACAGCGGCGCGCTCGGACGCGCGCGCCAGCTCCAGCGTCAAATAGCGGTCGATCTGCGACGCGTCCGGTTCTGGTTGCTGCGTCATGCGCGCTACTCGCGTTCGATACGGATGACCTGCGCGCGCGAGACGATGACGCCGTCCTGAAAGATCAAGTCCAGCGCCTCGCGCACCAGATGTTCGCTCGTCGCATGGGTGATGAGGATGACGTCGACGCAGTCGCCCGGCGCGCCGCGCTTGCCGCGCTGCACGATGCTTTCAAGCGAGATGCGTCGCTCGGCCATGCGCGTCGCGATCTTGGCGAAGGCGCCGGCGACGTCGCGCGCCGACATGCGGATGTAATAGCCGCCTTCGTGCCGACGCATCGGCGTACGGGTGAGCTCGGCAAGCTCCGCCGTCGGCAAGCCAAAGGGCGCCGAACGCACGCCTTTGGCGATATCGGCGATGTCGGCGACGACGGCCGAGGCGGTCGCGTCGCCGCCCGCGCCTGGGCCGACGAGCGTCAGCTCATGCACCGCGTCGGCGTCTATGGTTACGGCGTTTGAGACGCCCATCACCTGGGCGATGGCGGATTTCTTGCTGACCATGGTCGGATGCACGCGCTGCTCGACGCCGTCGGCGGTGCGCTGCGCGACGCCGAGCAGCTTGATGCGGTAGCCGAGCTCCGCCG
Organism: Alphaproteobacteria bacterium; assembly: GCA_016869435.1. GTDB lineage: Bacteria > Pseudomonadota > Alphaproteobacteria > Rhizobiales > Beijerinckiaceae > Methylocystis. The sequence goes on from VGEB01000088.1 coordinate 6,187, forward strand.
CGGCGTCGATGTCGGCGAGCGTGACGCGCTCGATGCCTTCGATATCGATGGCCTCGGCGGCGATCCGTGTGCCGAAGGCGAGCGAGGTGAGGATCGCGAGCTTATGGGCGGTGTCGAAACCGCCGATGTCGAAGGTCGGATCTGCCTCGGCGTAGCCCAGTCGTTGCGCCTCCTTCAGACATTCCTCGAAGGACAGCTGCTCCTGCTCCATGCGCGAGAGGATGTAATTGCAGGTGCCGTTGAGAATGCCGTAGACGCGCTCGATCGAATTGCCGGCGAGTCCCTCGCGCAGCGTCTTGACGATCGGAATGCCGCCGGCGACCGACGCCTCGAAGGCCAGCGCGGCATGCTGTTCCTCGGCAAGCGCCGCAAGATACAAGCCGTGTGAAGCGAGCAAGGCCTTGTTGGCGGTGACGACCGGTTTGCCATGGGCGAGCGCCGTTTCGACGCTGGCGCGCGCCGGCCCTTCGGAGCCGCCGATCAGTTCGACGAAGAGATCGATCGATGGCGAGGCCGCAAGCTTGACCGGGTCGTGGAAAAATTCAGCGCCGGAAAGATCGGCATTGCGCTCCTTCGCGGCGTCACGCGCCGAAACGCCCGCCAAAACGATGCGCCGTCCGGTGCGGGCGGTCAACGCCTCGGTCTGCCGGCGGAGCAGCCGCGCCACCGCCGCGCCGACGGTGCCGAGCCCCGCGATGCCGACGCGCATAATCTCCGACATTGCAACCTTTCCGGGAAAAATTGCGGGCGATCGAAGCCCAGAGACCTAGCGCCTTGTGCCCGATTTGGCGCCTTCGATCAAGAAATCGACGACGCCGGCCGCCGGCCCAAATTGCGCGCGGCCCTAGTGCGGCACGTCCGACCAGATCTTGCGTTTGACGTAATAAAGCAGGCCAACGAAGACGAGGAGGAAGGCCAGGACGCCCAGCCCGACGCGCTTGCGGGATTCGAGATGCGGCTCGGCGACCCACATCATGAAGGCCGCCACGTCCTTGGCGTATTGGTCGATCGTTTGCGGCGCGCCGTCATCGTAGGTCACGACGCCGTCGGAAAGCGGCGGCGGCATGCCGATGCGCCGGCCCGGCATATAGGGATCGTAGAACTGGCCCGCCGGCAGGTTTACGTCAGGCGGCGTGTCCTCGTACCCCTCCATCAGCGAGACGATATAATCGACGCCGTGCTCCTGATAGGAGAAGCCTGGCAGCGCGTCGAACAGGAACAGCGGAAATCCCCGCGAATAGCCGCGCGCCTTGGCGAGCACCGACATGTCCGGCGGATAATTGCCGGCCAGCGCTGCGCGCGCCGCCTGTTCATTGGCGAAGGGCGGCGGAAAGAGATCGCTCGGCCGCGCCGGCCGATCGTAATATTCGCCCGACTCGTTCGGCCCGTCCTTGACCTTGTAGCTCGCTGCGAGCGCCTCGATCTCCTTTTCCGAGAACTCGGGGCCGCCGGGCTGCGACAGATTGCGGAAGGCGAGCATTTTGATCGAATGGCAGGAGGAGCAGACCTCCTTGTAGACCTTGAAGCCTCTGCGCAACTGCGCCTTGTCGTAGCGGCCGAACGCGCCGGCGAAGCTCCAATCGAAGCGCTTAGGCTTCTCCTCGTGTCTGGCGCTCTCGTGACGCGCTTCCTTTTCCTTCGCCAGCGGCGCGGCGACCTGATCGGCGGCGGCAGGCGCTTTGACCTGATCTTTGGCGGGAGGCTCCGCGACCTGATCGGTCGCGGGGGGCGGCTTGACCGGATCGCTGGCGGAAGGCTCTGCGGCTTGATCGGTCGTCGACTGTGGAGTCTGCTCCTGCGCCCAGGCGGGGCCGACCAAAACCATCGTCGCGGCGACCGCCATCGGAACGAGGGCCCGGCGCTTCACTGAATAAAATCGCATTGGAAATCGCGCCGGCGCCTCAGACATGGGAGGTTTCCCCGCGCGCGATCGAGGCCTCGATCGACTCTGGAACCGGCTCCGGCTTCTCGATGAAGCCGATAACCGGCAAAATGACCAGGAAGTGCAGGAAATAATAGGCGGAGAACACGCGCGCGAACCAAAGGTAAGCGCCTTCGGCAGGCTGCGCGCCAAGATAGCCGAGGCCGATGCACACCGCGAGAAATACCCAGAATTCCTTGCGAAAAAGCGGGCGGTACGAAGCCGACTTCACCTTCGACGTATCGAGCCACGGCAAAGCCGCAGTGATCAAAATCGATGAGAAGAGCGCGATGACGCCAAGGAGCTTATTAGGGATCGCGCGCAGGATCGCATAGAACGGCAGGAAGTACCACTCCGGCACAATGTGCGGCGGCGTCACCAGCGGGTTGGCTTCGATGTAATTGTCGGGATGGCCGAGATAGTTCGGCACGAAGAACGTCAGCCATGCATAGACGACGAGAAACGCCGCGATGCCCACCGCGTCCTTGAAGGTCGCATAGGGCGTGAAAGGGACGGTATCCTTCTTGAGGTTCTTCACCTCGACGCCGGCCGGATTGTTCTGCCCCGTCACATGCAGCGCCCACACGTGAAGAATCACGATGGCGACGATGATGAACGGCACCAGATAGTGCAAAGCATAGAAGCGGTTGAGGGTCGGATTGTCGACCGAATAACCGCCGAGCAGCCAGGTCGTGATCGACGTGCCGACGACGGGAATGGCGGAGAAGAGATTGGTGATGACGGTCGCCGCCCAGAACGACATCTGCCCCCAAGGCAAGACATAGCCGAGGAATCCCGTGGCCATCATCAGCATGAAGATGATCACGCCGAGAATCCACAAGACTTCGCGCGGGTCCTTGTAGGAGCCGTAATACATGCCGCGGAATATGTGGATGTAGACGGCGAGAAAGAACATCGACGCGCCATTGGCGTGCGCATAGCGCAAAATGGTTCCCCAATTCACGTCGCGCATGATCTTTTCGACGGAATCGAAGGCGAGCGTCGTCTCCGGCGTGTAATGCATGGCGAGAACGACGCCGGTCACGATCTGGGCGACGAGCATGAAACTCAAAATCGCGCCGAACACCCACATGTAGTTGAGGTTCTTGGGCGTCGGATAGGCGATGAATGAGTCATGCATGAAGCTCAAGATCGGCAGCCGGCGCTCCAACCAGCGCGCGAAGCCGCTCTTGGGCGTGTATTGGGAATGTCCTTCCATGGGCTTTGTGCTCTCGGAATCTCGCGCAAGAAATGGATAGACGCTCGGCCGTGGCTAGCCGATCTTGATTTTGTTTTCGGCGAGGAAGGCGTATGGCGGCACCTCCAGATTCGTCGGCGCCGGGCCGCTGCGAATCCGTCCCGAGAGGTCGTAGACCGAGCCATGGCACGGACAGAACCAGCCGTTATATTCGCCTTCCTTACCGGTCGGAATGCAGCCAAGATGCGTGCAGACGCCGACGACGACGAGCCACTGAGGCTTCTGGATGCGTTTGGCGTCCGGCTCCGGATCGGGCAGCTCCGCTAATGGAACTTCTTCCGCCGACTTGATTTCGGCTGGCGTACGGTGACGCACGAAAACCGGCTTGCCGCGCCATTTCACCGTGACGATCTGGCCTTCCGGTATTGCCGAAAGGTCGACTTCCGTTGAGGCCAACGCCAGAGTGGAGGCATCGGGATTCATTTGCGAGATCAGCGGCCATGCAACGGCGGCGGCTGCGCCGGCGGCGGCTGCGCCGGTCGCGACATAGAGAATATCCCGCCGGCTCGGCTCCGCCGGTTTTACGGCGGCGTCTTTGCTTGTCACCTCGCACCTCTCCCAACGCTCTCAAGACTTCGCGGCCGAGGCGGCGGCTGCGCCCAGGGCGACCGTTTTACGCGAATCTTCGCCGCTGTCCACAAGCGGCAGTCGGGGAATTTTGGCTGTTTCCCCTCGCGCACAAGGACGAGGCGCCGTTCGCGGCGATATGACGCAAATTCGACCACTTCATGCCAGGGAAGGTGCCAATGGCTCCTCTTATGCTTGCGTTGTACCAGCCTGACATTCCACAGAACGCCGGGACCATGCTGAGAACCTGCGCGTGCCTTGGCGTCGCTGCGGCGATCATCGGACCGGCAGGCTTTCCGACAAGCGACCGAGACTTCCGGCGCGCCGGCATGGACTATCTCGAGCATGTGACGATTGATCGCCATCCGTCCTTCGCCGCCTTTCAGGCTTGGCGCGCGCCTTGCGGCGAGGCGGGAGTAACGCGTGGCCGCCTGATTCTGCTTTCGACGCGGGCCGAAGTCTCCTACCTCGACTGCGCTTACCGGGAGGGCGACATTCTGCTCGTGGGCCGCGAATCCGCCGGTGCGCCGGAAGAGGTCCACGCCGCTGCCGATCTTTCGCTGCGCATTCCGATGCGCCAAGGCGTGCGCTCGCTCAATGTCGCTATCGCCGCGGCGATGGCGATGGGCGAGGCGTTGCGGCAGCTGAAGATGCTTTGAGTCAATGTGCGGCGGCGCACGGCGCGGGCTGGAACGGCCGCCTAACGTGCAAAAAGTCATTTCTCGATTAATGCGGCATTTACAACTTTTGAGGAGGGCGAGATGAATCACCAAAATTTTCGCGCCACGCTCTTCGTATTGGAGCGCTGCTCAAAATTCATCAACCGCGCGCTGATCACCGCAGTGGCGGGGCTCATTTTTACGGCACTGGTGATGGAATTTTCGACGATCCGCGCCGGGGTCGTCGACTTGATGGCCAGGGTCAGAAATGTGGAATCCCTCGAGCTCCCGAGTTTGAAGATGGCATTCCGATCGCCAGAAGCCGCGTCGGTCATCCCATGGTTCGAGGGGCTAAGCGAAGATAAGAAAACCATGCTGACGGATGATATCCGCGCGCTCAAAGCGGAATGGCTTGAGCGCCTGCTCAATGTCGGCGCGCTCCGCAATCTGTGCGAATATGTCAGTCCCACCCCGGACATGCGGGAAAAGGTGGCGATGGATTACAAGCTCGAAGCGATGGGGCTGATCGAAATCCAGCCATCCCCCGAGGTCGAGGCCGCGGCGATGCGCGATATGCGGCAGAGCCTGGCTGAGAACGCGGCGGGTTGGACCATCGGCAAGCCGGTTTCCTGCTATGTGGCGACTCTGAAGGATCGCGGCTGGCTCGTGAAAACGGCGGTACTCCAATATCTCGCCGCAGGCCTGGCCAATGTTGGCGGTTCCAAAGCGGATGCGCGCAGCCAACGCAAGGAAATGAGGATGGCGCGCAGCGACATTCGCTGACCGCGCGATCTCGGCGCCGCGCCAAATTGACAAGGCGCGGCGTCGGCGTGATCAAGCGGCGACAAGGAGACCCGATGACCGCCGCGCCCGCCCAGCTCGAAACCCGTAAGGACGCCGCGCGCGCGTGGTTCGAATCTTTGCAGCTGCGCACCATTGCCGCGTTCGAAGCGCTGGAGGACGAAGCGCCAGGACCGTTCGCGCCCGAGGCTGAGGAGCCCGGCAGGTTTGTTCTCACCGCCTGGAGCCGCACCGATCAAAGCGGCGCAACTTCAGGAAGCGCCGCTCGAAACATCGACGGCGCGCCGGGCGGCGGCGGCCGTATGGGGATGATCCGGGGGCGCGTGTTCGAAAAGGCCGGCGTGCATTGCTCGACGGTGTTCGGGAGCTTCGCGCCGGAATTCGCCAAGCAGATTCCCGGCGCGGCGGAAGACCCGCGCTTTTTCGCGACCGGCATCTCGCTGATCGCGCACCCGTGGAACCCCAATGTTCCCGCCGTGCATATGAACACGCGCTTCGTCGTGACGACGAAAGCATGGTTTGGCGGCGGCGCCGATCTGACGCCGGTGCTCGACGCGCGGCGCACGCAGGACGATCCCGATACGATCGCCTTTCACGGCGCGATGCGCGGCGCCTGCGAGCGCCATAAGGTCGCCGATTACGTGCGCTTCAAGCAATGGTGCGACGAATATTTCTTCCTCGCGCATCGCAATGAGCCGCGCGGAATCGGCGGGATTTTTTACGACTATTTCAACAGCGCCGGCGACGCGGAGAATTCCGCCTGGGACGCGGATTTCGCCTTCACCCGCGACGTCGGCGAAAGCTTTCTCGACATCTATCCCGAACTCGTTCGCCGCAACTTCGCCAAGCCCTGGAGCGATGCGCAGCGCGACGAGCAAATCGTGCGGCGCGGGCGCTATGTCGAATATAATCTGCTCTATGATCGCGGCACAATCTTCGGATTGAAGACCGGCGGCAATGTCGAGTCGATCCTGTCGTCGATGCCGCCTCTGGTGAAGTGGCCGTGAAGAGGCGTAAGTCAGACGTATTAGCTTTTGAAACTTACACCGATTGGTTGTCGCAATGCGATCTGAACAAAAAATATTTGATGATCTGGCAACGCTGTGTGCCAGCCCAGGATATGCTCACGCGATTGCATATTTTTCCTTTCGCGACCACGTCGTCGGCTATGGCGATACCCTCAAAGGAGCGGATTACGCGAAGCTATTTTCGTTCGAACGCCTGATCCGCACCGAGATATCTACTCTTATTGGGCTGATGGTTCGCGCGCCACGCGATCTAACGATCCCCGATACGAAAACGCTCGAAAGCTATATCAAACGCACCGAAACCCTCCTAAGGGAGCTACACGATGCGCTCGACGAGCCTGCCAAGGCTGAATTGAAAGAAGCATTTGCGGAGCCAGGTAAGGCCCAACAGTTTAATCCGTTCGCCAAAGCGGAAGGGGGATGTCCCGATCATTGTTGAAAAAGGAGGAGCGGCGTTGCTCGCCTTGAGCCGTTAGGCTCGGGGTGCTGATTCCACGAAAGGAAGCAACGCCATGCAGGAACATACCACATCGACCGCGATT
>VGEB01000089.1 GCA_016869435.1 Alphaproteobacteria bacterium
AACGCGCCGACGAGCTGCCCGTCTGGATACACAGATACAACTGGCATCGCCCCCATGGCGGGATAAAATACCAAACGCCAATCAGTCGCCTCGGCCTCACCGAGGACAACCTGTTGAGGCTCCACACCTAGCTCGCCGGGGCGGAGCACGGCGCATCAATGGGCCGTCATACGTCCCTGCGCAAGCTTGGCGCGGCGGCGATCGACCGAGGATGGAATCCGCAGGCTGTCGCGGTATTTCGCAACCGTGCGCCGGGCGATGTCGATATCGCTCGCCTTCAGTCGCTCGACAATGGCGTCGTCGGAAAGGACCTCGTCCGGCGTTTCGCGATCGATCATCTGTTTGATGCGAAAACGCACCGCCTCGGCTGAATGCGCCGCGCCGCCGCTGGTCGTCGCGATCGAGGCGGAGAAGAAATATTTGAGCTCGAAGACGCCGCGAGGCGTCATCATGTATTTATTCGACGTCACCCGCGACACGGTCGATTCATGCATGCCGATCGCATCGGCGACCGTGCGCAGGTTCAGTGGACGCAGATGTTCGACGCCATGCGTCAGGAAGGCGTCCTGCAGCCGCACGATTTCTGAAGCGACGCGCAGGATCGTGCGGGCCCTTTGCTCAAGGCTCTTGGTCAGCCAGTTTGCGTTCTGCAGACAATTCGAAATGAAGCTCTTGTCCGTTGGGCCCGTGGCGGCGGCGCTAACTTGCGCCGCGTAACTATGATTGACCAGGACGCGCGGCAGCGCGTCGGCGTTGAGTTCGACGCGCCAGCCGCCGTCGGCGCCCGCGCGCACGATGACGTCGGCGATCAGCGGCTGGATCGGCGCGCCGCCAAACGCCCGGCCGGGTTTCGGCTCCAGCCGGCGCAACTCCGCCGCCATATCGACGATGTCTTCGGCGTCGACGCCGCAGATCTTAGCGAGCTGCGCAAAATCGCGGCGCGCGACGAGCGCGAGGTTGGCGACGAACGCCTGCATCGCCGGATCATAGCGATCGCGCTCCTTAAGCTGGATCGCGAGACATTCGGCCAGATCGCGCGCGCCGACCCCGGAAGGATCGAAGGTCTGGATCGTCGCGAGGACATGCTCGGCCTCCGCTCGCTCAGCGTCGAGACGCGCGGCGATGTCGCCAAGGTCCTCACGCAGATAGCCGCTGTCGTCGATTCCGTCGATGATCGCCTGGCCGATGATTCGGTGGCGCGGATCGGGGCAGGCGAGCGCCAGCTGTTCGGCGAGATGCTCGTGCAGATTTTGCCGGTCGGCGACATAGGCTTCGAGATTGGGCGCTTCTCCGTCGGTCGACCCGGCGCCGGCGGCGCCTGTCCAGGACGTGGCCGAAAGACCTGCGCCGTCAGGGGCTTCGTCGCGCGCCCGCTCGCCGACCGCTGGACCCTCGGCTTCGAAGGCGTTGCTCATGTCGGCGCCGAGATCGGCCGACAGCGTGGCGGAGTCGATTGCGAGCTCCTGACGCGCCCAGTCGCCCTCCTGCGGCCCTTCGAAGGCGTCCGCAACGCTCGACTCCTCGCCCCGTGCGGAATCCGGCGCGTCAATTCCGCCTTCCCCTTCCTGCGCCTCGAGCAGCGGGTTGCGCTCGAGTTCGTCATGCAAAAAGGCGGCGAGCTCCACATTCGAGAACTGCAGAAGCTTTATCGCCTGCAGCAACTGCGGAGTCATCACCAGGGCCTGGCCCTGCCGCATCATCAATTTGGTGGAAATCGCCATTTCGCCCGATCCACGCGATCGCCTTGGACCGCCTCTCAGCGGCCCGGTTCTTGCTTGTTCGCCTTGGTTATAGCACTTCGGCCAAGAGCGCACAGGGCCAAAAAAGCAGCGCGCCGCCGAGCAAGATGCTTAAGTGTTAATCATCGATGCAGAGGCGCGCCGCGGCGCGCGAATTAGCCGAAAAACAGCGTCGTAGCGCCGCTACATGCGGAAGTCTTCGCCGAGATAAATGCGCCGCACGTCGGGATTGGCGACGATTTCTTCGGGCGTGCCCTCGGTCAATACATGGCCATTGTAGATGATATAGGCGCGGTCAGTGAGGCCCAGCGTCTCGCGGACGCTGTGGTCGGTAATGAGCACGCCGATGCCGCGCGCTTTCAGATGCCGCACGAGGTCCTGAATCCCGCCGACGGCGATGGGATCGATGCCGGCGAAAGGCTCGTCCAGCAGCATGAAGGACGGATGGCCGGCGAGCGCGCGGGCGATCTCGCAGCGACGCCTTTCTCCGCCCGAGAGCGCCACCGCGGGCGTATGGCGCATGCGGGTGAGGCGGAATTCTTCGAGGAGGGCGTCAAGCTCCTCCTGCCGCTTCTTGGGATCCGGCTGAGTGATCTCGAGCACGGCGCGGATATTGTCTTCCACCGAAAGGCCTCGGAACACCGACGCCTCCTGCGGCAGATAGCCGATTCCAAGCCGCGCGCGGCGGTACATGGGCAGCGGCGTCACGTCGTAGCCGTCGAGCGAAATCACGCCCTTGTCGGGCTTCACCAGTCCGGTGATCATGTAAAAGACGGTGGTCTTGCCGGCGCCGTTCGGCCCCAACAGACCGACCGCCTCGCCGCGCGCGACATGAAGGCTCACATCTTCGACGACGCGGCGCGACTTATAGGACTTCGCGAGATTGTGGATCGACAGCAAGCCCTGGCCGTCGAATCCGGCGGGCTCGCGATAGGCGGAACGCGGCTCGAAGCCCGTCGGCTCGCCCTGTTGGAGCGCAGGCGCAGGACCCCAGAATCGATTGTCGCGCGCGGCCTCCTCGGCATCGGCGCCCAAATTTTGGGCGCCAGCGTCAAGCCATTGGCTTTCGGCGACTTCATCCGGTTTGCGAGACCGGCCGACGCCTTCGGCCAGCCGGGCCAGCGATCGGCTGGCGGCGCGAAAACGCGTCGAAATGGCGGAAAGATAGCTCAAGCGCGCCTTGTCCGTCGCTCTTTGCACCCAGGGTTGGGAAGCGTTAACCGCGCTCGATCCGTTGAGCGCCGCTTCGGAAATATGTGGTTCGCGTCGCCGCGCCGCGAGTGGCGATCACGACCAAGGGCGCTTCGCCGCCGCCCGTTTTTCATAGTCGTCGATCTTCGCGGCCTTTTGCAGCGTCAGACCGATGTCATCGAGTCCCTCTAGCAGACAATGCTTGCGAAACGGATCGATCTCGAATTTGATCACGCCGCCGTCGGGCCCGCGAATCTGCTGCGCTTCAAGGTCGACGGTCAAGGTGGCGTTGGCGCCGCGATTCGCGTCGTCAATGAGCTTGTCGAGTTCGGCCTGGCTGACCGTGATCGGCAAAATGCCGTTCTTGAAGCAGTTATTGTAGAAGATATCGGCGAAGCTCGTCGAGATGACGCAGCGCACGCCAAAATCGAGCAGCGCCCAGGGGGCGTGTTCGCGCGATGAGCCGCAGCCGAAATTGTCGCCGGCGACGAGGATGCTGGCCCTGCGGTAGGCCGGCTGGTTCAGCACGAAATCGGGGTTCTCGGAGCCGTCCTCGCGATAGCGCATCTCGGAAAAGAGGCCCTTGCCAAGGCCGGTGCGCTGAATGGTTTTGAGATATTGTTTAGGGATGATCATGTCCGTATCGACGTTCATGATCGGCAGCGGCGCGGCGACGCCGGTTAGGGTCACGAATTTTTCCATTTTCCTCGGCCTGGGGCGACGATGTCCGGGCCATTTAGCAAATTGGCCCGACGGCCGCAAAGCGCCGCTCGCTCCCCGCCGGCCCGGCCCCTCGCGATTCTCTCGCAAGGGCGCCGCCTTCTGCTACCATGTCGAAAATACACGCCAAGTTGCTCTTGCGATGATCCTGCAGCATCTGATCCCGCCAAATTACAATTGGCCCGTTGAAGCGGTCGGCTATCTCGCCGCCGCGGCGAGCGTGTTCGTCTATGTGTCGAACACGATGATCCCGCTGCGAATCGCGGCGATCCTCGCCAATGCGCTGTTCGCCTTTTACTTCTTTCTCAAGGGCCTCTATCCGCTCTTTGCGCTCAACGCCTTTCTGGTTCCGGTCAACGTGCTGCGCCTGAGACAGATGCAGCGCCTGGTGCAGGATATTCGCGCCGCCGCCTCGGAGGATTTCGATTTCGAATGGCTGCGCCCCTATATGAAGCCGCTCAAACTCTCCGAAGGCTTCGTTCTGCATCGCAAGGGCGATCTGTCGGAGGAAGCCTATCTCCTGGTGCGCGGCGACATCCATCTGCGCGAGCCTGACGTGACGCTGAAGCCCGGCGCGCTGTTTGGCGAAATGGGCATGTTCACCAATGAAAATCGCCGCACCGCCACCGCCGTCGCCGCCACCGACGTCGAGCTTCTCTGCGTGCGTTATGACGAATTGTTGCAGCTCGCGGCGCAGACGCCCCAATTCGGTTTTTACCTGATGCGGCTCATGGTTCGGCGCATGCAGCACAATGTGGAGCTCGCCCGCGCCGGCAAGGGGTAAGAGCATCCCCTCGGGCGCCATGCCCGCGCTTGTCGCGGGCATCCACGCCGAGACATCGCGCCGTGTTGTAGATTTCCGTCGAGCTTCGCCATAGGACGTGGTTAGCCGGGCCAAGCCCGGCCATGACGGGTTGGCGTTTGCTAAAGGCGCGGACGGAGAAACGAATGTCCCAAAAAATCTATCCCGTCCCGGACGAGTGGAAAAAGAACGCGCGCGTCGACGAAGACGCCTATCGCGCGCTCTATGAGCGATCGCTCAGAGACCCGGACGGCTTCTGGACCGAACAGGCGCGACGCATCGACTGGATCACGCCCTTTTCAAAAGTAAAGCGCACCAGCTTCGACACGCATAATGTTTCGATCCGCTGGTTCGAGGACGGCACGACCAATGTCGCGATGAACTGCATCGACCGGCATTTGCCAGAGCGCGCCAACAGGATCGCGATCATCTGGGAAGGCGACGATCCTTCCGTGTCGCGCCACATCACTTACGCCGAGCTGCATGAGGAGGTCTGCCGCTTCGCCAATGTGCTTAAAAAGCACGGCGTCAAGAAAGGCGACCGCGTCACCATCTATCTGCCGATGATTCCCGAGGCCGCTTTCGCCATGCTCGCCTGCGCGCGCATCGGCGCGATTCATTCGGTGGTCTTCGGCGGCTTCTCGCCCGATTCGCTTGCCGGACGCATCGAGGACGCGGAGTCGAATGTCATTGTCACCGCAGACGAAGGTCTGCGCGGCGGCAAGAAGATTCCGCTGAAGGCCAATGTCGACGCCGCGCTCGATAAGGTTTCGGTAAAGACGGTCATCGTCGTGACGCGCACCGGCGCCGACATCGACATGCAGCCGGGCCGCGACTTCCGATACGAGGAAGAAGCGGCGCGCGTGCATGCCGACTGTCCCTATGCCGAGATGGACGCGGAAGACCCGCTGTTCATCCTTTACACGTCAGGCTCGACCGGCAAGCCGAAAGGCGCGTTACATACGACCGGCGGCTATCTCGTCTACGCCTCGCTCACCCATGAACTCGTCTTCGATTATCGCGAGGGCGACGTCTATTGGTGCACGGCCGACGTCGGCTGGGTGACCGGCCACAGCTATATTCTCTACGGGCCGCTCGCCAATGGCGCGACGACGCTGATGTTCGAAGGCGTGCCGAACTATCCAACCGCGTCGCGCTTCTGGGAGATCGTCGACAAGCACAAGGTCGATATTTTCTACACGGCGCCGACCGCCATTCGCGCGCTGATGGCGGCGGGCGAAGCGCCTGTCAAAAAGACCAGTCGCAAGTCGCTGCGTCTGCTCGGCTCGGTCGGCGAGCCGATCAATCCTGAAGCGTGGGAATGGTATCATCGCGTCGTCGGCGACGGCCGCTGTCCCATCGTCGACACATGGTGGCAGACGGAGACCGGCGGCGTGCTGATCTCGCCGCTGCCGGGCGCGATCGATCTGAAGCCAGGCTCGGCGACGCGGCCCTTCTTCGGCGTCGCGCCCGAAATCGTCGATCCGCTCGGCAATGTTCTCGAAGGCCAATGCGAAGGCCTGCTCGTCATCGCCGATTCATGGCCAGGGCAAATGCGCACTGTCTATGGCGATCACGAACGTTTCGCGCAGACCTATTTCTCCGCCTTCCCGGGCAAATATTTCACCGGGGACGGCGCCAGGCGCGACGCCGACGGCGATTACTGGATTACCGGCCGCGTCGACGACGTCATCAATGTCTCCGGCCATCGCCTCGGCACGGCGGAAGTCGAGAGCGCGCTCGTCGCGCATGAAAGAGTGTCGGAAGCGGCCGTCGTCGGCTATCCGCACGACATCAAGGGACAGGGCATCTACGCCTTCGTCACGCTCAATCAGGGCGTGACGCCGAGTGAGCATCTGCGCAAGGAGCTGGTGCATTGGGTCCGCCAGGAGATCGGGCCGATCGCGACGCCCGACATCGTGCAATTCGCGCCGGGACTGCCGAAGACGCGCTCGGGCAAGATCATGCGGCGCATCCTGCGCAAGATCGCCGAAGGCGAGTTTGGCGCGCTTGGCGACACGTCGACGCTGGCGGATCCTGGCGTGGTGGAGGAACTGGTGCGGGAGAGGCCTGAGAAGCCCGGTTGACAGCCTCCGGCCGTTTTGATGTAACCATCCGCATGGGGAAGCGATCTCCCCACGAGGCGACATGCCCAAGAATCGCGTCCGGTTTTTCACCAAGGGCGCAGCATGTCTTCAATCCACTCGATCTCTCCTGAAAAGCTCGCGCGCCTGATTGGCGTCCCGCATTGTCCAGCGCTCATTGACGTGCGCAGCAACGCGGATCGCGCTGCCGATCCTGGCGTTATTCCCGGCGCGGTGCGTCGAGACGCGGACGTGGCTTCCGATTGGGCGATTGAATTCGCCGGACGAGCGGCGATCGTTTTTGATCAGCGCGGCGAGAGCGTTGCCGAAGGAGTCGCCGCTTGGCTTCGTCAGGCGGGAGCATCTTCCGCTGATGTGCTCAACGGCGGTTATCTCGCATGGCTCAAAGCCGGTGGCCCCGTCGTGCCGGGAAATAAGTTGCCGCCGCGCGACGCTTCAGGGCGCACTATCTGGGTCACCCGCTCGCGCCCAAAGGTCGATCGCATCGCCTGCCCATGGCTGATCCGCCGCTTCGTCGATCCGACGGCCGTATTCCTCTTCGTCGCGCCTGCGGAGGTGATGGCTGTCGCGGAACGCTATGGCGGCGCCGCCTTCGACATCGAAGGCGCGTTTTGGAGCCATAGAGGCGAACGCTGCACTTTCGATACGATGCTCGACGAATGGAGCCTCACGATCGAGCCTCTCCAGACGCTGTCCGTCATTGTGCGCGGCGCGGACACCGGTCGCCTCGATCTTGCCCCGGAAGCGGCGGGGCTTCTTGCCGCCTCGCTCGGCCTATCGCGCATGTATCCCGACGATCTCGAACAGCTCGAAGCGGGCATGACGCTCTACGACGCCTTCTATCGATGGTGTCGCGATGCGACAGACGAGCCGCACAACTGGCCGGCCGTCAAATCAGGAAAAACGCCATGAACGCGCCGCCAAGAATTCAGGCCGCCGATCATGGCGTCTCGCCGCGCGAAGCCTTCGGCGTCTGGGGGAGGATCGCCCTGCTGAGCTTTGGCGGCCCCGCCGGCCAGATTGCGCTGATGCACAAGGTTCTTGTCGATGAAAAGCGCTGGCTGTCCGAGAACCGTTTCCTGCACGCGCTCAATTACTGCATGTTGTTGCCCGGACCCGAAGCCCAGCAGCTCGCCACTTATGTCGGCTGGCTGATGCACGGAACCCTCGGCGGCGTCATGGCCGGCGGATTGTTCGTGTTGCCGGGCGCGGCGGCGATCATGGCGCTGAGCTTTGTCTATGCGCTCTATGGCAAGGTCGGTTTCGTCGCGGCCGCGCTTTTCGGCCTCAAGGCCGCCGTTTTGGCGATCGTCGTTCAGGCGGTGATCAGGATCGGGAAGCGGGCGCTGAAGAATCCCGTTCTCCAAGGGCTCGCTGCAGCCGCTTTCGTCGCCATCTTTTTCTTCGATGCGCCGTTCCCGCTCATCGTGCTCACGTCGGGTTTCATCGGCTATTTCGGCGGACGGGCGCGTCTGCCGCAATTCGTCGGAGGCGGACATGGGACGGCGACGGATGCGGACAACGCCAGCCTGCTCGGCGATACGCTCCCCGGCCATACGCGGCCGAAGGCCGCGCACATGCTGAAAGTCGCGGGGGTTTGCCTGTTGCTATGGCTTGTCCCCGTCGCCGCCCTTCTGCTCGGACTCGGCCCCGCAAATGTCTTCAGCCAGATCGCGGTGTTCTTCGGCAAGATGGCGATGGTGACCTTCGGCGGGGCCTATGCGGTCCTTGCCTATGTCGCGCAGCAGGCGGTCGACAATTTGCATTGGCTGCGCTCCGGCGAAATGCTCGATGGGCTCGGCATGGCGGAAACGACGCCGGGCCCTCTGGTGATTGTGCTGCAATTCGTCGGATTTCTCGCCGCCTATCGCGAGCCGGGTTCTCTTCCGCCGCTCGTCGCCGGCGCGCTCGGCGGCCTGCTGACGACATGGGTCACCTTCGTCCCCTGTTTCCTGTGGATTTTCCTCGGCGCGCCCTTTGTGGAAAAAATACGCGGAAACAAAGCGCTCGCCGGGGCGCTGACGGCGATCACGGCGGCGGTGGTCGGCGTCATCCTCAATCTGGCGATCTGGTTCGCCGTCCATGTCCTGTTTCGTGAGACTATCCCCGTTCGCGGATTTGGCCTCTCATTCGAAGTCCCGGCGCTTTCAAGTGTTGACGCCACGGCGTTGCTCCTGGCGGTCGCCGCAGCGCTCGCGCTGTTCCGTTTCGATCTCGGCGTCCCGCGCACGCTCGCCCTTTGCACGGGTGCGGGCGTCCTGCTGTTCCTGATCGGCGCGTCGCCGGCGGCGGCGCAGACACCGGCGATCGTGAAGGCGGACACGGCGGCGCAAGTCGCAGTCGATTTCTCGCTCGGGCTGAAGGTAATTGATGGCAAACTCAAGGGAGGTTGAGCATGACGCACAAACTCGACCGCAGACATTTCATCGGCGCCGCGACTGCGGGCGCGGCGCTCGCCGTAAACTCTGCGCGGGCGGAAGACAAGGCCGCGCCAGTGAACAAAAGCGTGGTTCACGTCGCCGCGCCGATGCCGTTCGACCCCAAAAGCGTTAAAGGCTTCTCGGAAAGGATTCTCGTCTCGCACTACGAGAACAATTACGGCGGCGCGGTCAAGCGATTGAACGCCATCGGCGAGCAACTGGCGGCGCTCGATTTCGACAAGGCGCCGGGATTCCAGATCAACGGCCTTAAGCGCGAAGAGCTCATCGCCGCCAATTCCATGATCCTGCACGAAGTCTATTTCGCTGGCCTTGGCGAGGCGAACAAGCCGGGTGCGCCGCTCAGTGAAGCGATCGAACGCGACTTTGGCTCCTTCGATCGTTGGCGCTCGGAATTCGCCGGCATGGGTAAGGCGCTTGGCGGAGGCTCAGGCTGGGTCATTCTCGCCTATGACAAGCACGGCAAGCGGCTGATCAACTCATGGGCCGGCGATCACACCCAAAGCATCGCCGGCGGCGATCCGGTGCTCGTCCTCGACATGTTCGAGCACGCTTATCAGATGGATTACGGCGCCAAGGCCGGCGACTATGTGAAGGCGGTCATGGCGATAACCAACTGGTCGAACGCCGATCGCCTGTTTGAGAAATACAGCAAAGTTTGATCGCCGCGAGAGAAGTTCGCGCCGGGACTGCCGTAGACGCGCTCGGGCAAGATCATGCGGCGCATCCTGCGCAAGATCGCCGAAGGCGAGTTTGGCGCGCTTGGCGACACGTCGACGCTCGCCGATCCCGGCGTGGTGGAGGAACTGGTGCGGGAGAGGCCGGGCGAGTAGAGCCCTTTCATCGGAGTTTCGCACCTAATTTGCATTGGAGCGTCCTTACCACCCACGCCGCTCAAGACGGGCCTTCCTCGTCCCAACCGCTGCGGGGGAATGCAACCACACGACGGTCTACTATGACATATCGGCGCTTCGACGCTCCAGGATCGGTCAGCTTCGGAGTTACAGATATGATGGCAACCTTGCAGTCAGGAAGTCCGTGTTGAGGCGCATTCATAACGCCGGACAAAATCGTCAGTCCTCGGCGCTCCAACTCGTGAACGCAAGCCAGGATGTCCTCATATAGGTCGCGACGACCGCGTTCCGCCGGGGGCAATTTACGATCAGCCTCCGATAAAACGAATGATGCAAGATCAAGCCATTCGCACAGATTGTCGAGATCGGCATCAAAAGCTTCCGGAACATCTGGCCGATGAATGAGGAAGGCCTGGCACTGCGAAGCCTCACGAATTGCTCGATGCGTTCGCATCGGAGCGACTGAAACCGCCTCCATGTTGCCGAAGGTGTCCATGAAGCTTGCAATGGCTTCGTTTGTACCAATGCGAAGCCGTGGTGCCGTGAAGTATCCAGGTTCATATCCTAGCCCCTCGGCAATCTTATCGAGGGCCTCCTTGCGGACTCTTTTGCCGCGCTCCACTCGCTCGACGGTTGAGACTGAGACTCCAGCGAAATCAGCCAGCGTGGTTTTCTTCCACTGGCGGAGATCACGATTCCAACGCACTACAAATGCAACCAGCTCGGCTGGCGGCGCTTCGGGAACGTTGGATGGCTCTGTAGGCAAGAGGCTGATCTTGTCGAGTAATTTTTGAACGTTCATGGACGAATCTCCTTTCGTGATTGAAAGGATGGGCTATCCCCTACGCTCAAAGGAGCCCGGAAAACCCTTCAGCCAAGCATTCCTTTAAAAGAGAATCTACTTATCGTCCTGAACTGCCGCATATGAGGAATAGTTACAGCGGCTCTATCCCTGCGGGGAAGTTCAATTTGAAATTAACGCCGACTCGTCAGTTTTTGTCGAACAACGCCAGCGCTTCCGGTGCAAGCAGGCCGCCGGTGATTTCGATATCGGCGAAGGGCGTGGCTTCGGCCAAAGCGCGGCTCGTGATCATGATCTGGCCGACATGCTTCGACAGCTGCTCAACTGAAGCCGCGTAGACGACTCGCCCCAATCCGCACCAGACGATCGCGCCCATGCACATCGGGCAGGGTTCGCCTGTCGTATAAAGCGTCGCGCCTTTGAGGTCCTTCGCCGGATGCTCGGCGACGAAGCGGCGGATCGCCGCCATCTCGCCATGCGCCGTCGGATCATCGTTGGTGACGCCGAGGTTTCGTCCCGTCGAGACGACCTTGCCCTCGCGCACGATCACCGCGCCTAAGGGAAAATCGCTTGCGGCGGCCTCCGCGAGCGCGAGCCTCATGAAGCGCTCATCCTCCGGGCGGACCGGCGAGGGTTTCGCCTTGGCGCGCGGGCGGGCGGCGGCGCTCGCCGAGGCGATCCCGGCGCCCATGGCGAGCGCGTCGCGCGGACCCAATCGACTTTCGCGGCGCCCGCGTGTCTTTTGGCTCATCTCCCGCTCCAGCGCGCTTTTCGCGGGCCAACTTGACACGGCGATCCGGGCAATGCCACTCGCGGCGGCGTAATTAAGAAAGGGCGAGGGCGGTTAAGCGATGGCGAAGGCGTTCATTTTTCCGGGTCAGGGGTCTCAGGCGGTCGGCATGGGCAAGGCGCTCCATGACGCCTTTCAGCCGTCGCGCGCGATTTTTGCCGAGGTCGACGACGCGCTCTCGCAGCCGCTCTCGAAGCTCATGTTCGAAGGTCCGGAATCGGAGTTGACGCTGACCGCCAACGCCCAGCCGGCGCTGATGGCGGTGTCGCTCGCGGCGATTCGCGCGCTGGAGGCCGAATGCGGCCTCGATCTCGCGCGAGACGCGGCCTTTGTCGCCGGACATTCGCTCGGCGAATATTCGGCGCTGGCGGCGGCGGGCGCGCTGACGGTGTCCGACACGGCGCGGCTCTTACGCATTCGCGGCGACGCCATGCAGAAGGCGGTTCCGGTCGGCGAGGGCGCGATGGCGGCGCTGCTCGGCGCCGAGCTCGATCAGGCGCGGGCGATCGCGGAAGAAGCGGCGGCGGCGGCGCAGGGCGTCTGCCAGGTCGCCAATGACAATGGCGGCGGACAGGTCGTGCTCTCGGGCGCCAAGGCGGCCGTCGAAAAGGCGATCGACATCGCCAAGGACAAGGGGATCAAGCGCGCGGTGCTGTTGCCGGTCTCTGCGCCTTTCCATTGCGCGCTGATGCAGCCCGCCGCGGACGCCATGCGCGCCGCCCTCGCCGGCGCGGCGATCGGCGCCCCTTGCGTTCCGGTCATCGCCAATGTGACGGCGCAGCCGACGCTGGATCCCGAGGCGATTCGCCGCCTGCTCGTCGAGCAGGTCACCGGCGCGGTGCGCTGGCGCGAATGCGTGGCCTATATGGCCGATCACGGCGTGACGAAGTTCGTGGAATGCGGCTCGGGCAAGGTTCTGGCGGGCCTGTTGAAGCGCATCGCGCCGCAGGCGGCTGGCCTGTCGATCGGCGCTCCCGCCGATTTCGACGCCTATCGCGCCTTCGCATAGAGGGCCGGAAAGCGAGACAAACGAAAAGGCCCGGTCGCGAGGACCGGGCCCATTCCCTCGGCGATGAAGCCGATCAGCGAACTTAGTACTTGGCCAACACCGGCGCGGGCGGGGCGAAGTTGAAGTGGTAGTTGATGCCGGCGCGGATCGTGTGGAAGCGCGTGCGGTTGTTGGTGCTGTTGAGGCCCCAGCCCGGGTTGAACGCCCAGAGCCAGTTGTTGTTGTTGTTCCCGGTGCCG
>VGEB01000090.1 GCA_016869435.1 Alphaproteobacteria bacterium
CAGATCAAAGGAATAGCCGCGAGACATGCTGCGCCTCCCAAATCAGAGCCATACGCAGACTCCCGCATTCCCAGCCCGATGGGAATCCCAAAACCAGACCGATTCACATCAACTGGGGAGCGCTCTAAATCTCAACGACACCGCGCCTGTTTCGCCAAGCTTGCGGCGATCAATGACGATCGGCGCCGCACAGCCCGTGGGCGCATAGAGCGGCGTCACCACGACAGCGGCGCGCGCGCAGTCTTCGAGAAAAGCGCCGCGCTCGGCGATGAGCGCGACGAAGCGCCCGTCGATCGCCTTGGCGACGCAGCCCAAATCATCGCAGGCGACGCCGCTCCTGGCGTCCGCGGACAGGCGCGCGTCGCCGTCCGCCCGCAGCCATTGTTCGGCGGCAAAGGCGCTCGGCTTTTGGCCCATGACCGCAAGCTGACCCGACGGCAAGCGCAACGCCGCCGAATCTCCGGTCGCCGGCACGGCAAGATCAAACGGCGCGCCGCCCGTCGCGCCCATCAGCCCGATCAAGGCAAGAGGAATGGCGAGCGCGCGCCATGCCCAGGTTCGCCACAACACCAGCGACAAGACTGCGAGCGTCAGGAAAAGAATCGCCCAGGGCGCGAAAGCCTTGACCGGCAGGCTCGCGCCGGGCGCGCTGGCGATGAGTCCCGCGAGATAGGTCACGAGATCGATGCCCATCTTGAGATAGCGCCAGATGAATCCGTCGAGGCCGAGCGGATAGAGCGCGGCGCCGAGGAGCGCGCAAGGAACGGCGAAGAATTCGATGATGGCGAGCGTCAGCGGATTGCCGATCAGCACATAGGGGCTCAGCTCGTGAAAATCATTGGCCATGAAGGAGGCGGTCGCCGAGGTCGCGCATAATGTTGCGAAGATCGCCGCGCCGGGTCCGTGCAACAGGCGCTCGACCACGCTTTGGCGCAGCGCCCCCCACCATGTTTGCGGCGCGCGATCGTCGATCCGGCGCTTTGCGAGATATTCATCGCGCCATTCGTAGACTGCGATCAGCGCCGCCACCGCGGCGAAAGACAGTTGAAAACTGGCGCCAAGCAGCGCCTCCGGTTCGAAGGCGATGATCAAGAGCGCGGCGAGCGCCAGATTGCGCATCGACAGCGACGGCCGGTCGAAGAGCGCCGCCGCAAGCATGATCAGAGTCATCACCAGCGCGCGCTCGGTGCCGACGCGCGAACCTGTGCCGATGTCGTAGAGAATAGCGCCGAGCATGGCGAGCGCCGCCGCCCATTTCTTGATCGGATAATTGAGCGCCAGCGTTTGCGACGTCGCCAGCAGACGGCGAAAGCCGACGAAGAAAATGCCGGCGACGAGCGTCATCTGAACGCCGGAAATGGTGATGATGTGAAAAATGCCGGCGCGTCGGATGAGATTTTTGGCGTCGTCCGACAAGAGGTCGCGCTTGCCCGTCACCATCGCGGCGGCGATCGCGCCGGCGTCGCCTTCGATGATTCGATAAACCCGCATCGCCAGCGCATTGCGCATGCGGTCGACGCGCGCGAAAAAAAGCAGCGACAATGGCGCGGGTTCGGGCGGCGACATCGTCTCGATTCGGCCCAGCGCGTTGCCGACGCCGCCGAGGCGCGCAAAAAACGCGTCGCGCGCGAAATCATA
Source organism: Alphaproteobacteria bacterium (assembly GCA_016869435.1). Lineage (GTDB taxonomy): Bacteria > Pseudomonadota > Alphaproteobacteria > Rhizobiales > Beijerinckiaceae > Methylocystis. Next base: position 1,639 of record VGEB01000090.1, read on the forward strand.
GCCGCCAGGAAGCGCCGCCCGCGCCGGCGGCATCAGCCGCGCCTTCAGAGCGATGAAGTCGCCGGCGGAAAAATTCGGGTCGCCGCGCGTCGTCAGCCGCACGCGGGCGGGCATGACATCATCGGGAAGGCCTTCGGCGCTGGCGACGCGCAGAATGAAGCGCGCGCCGGCGCGCCGCAGATCGACCTCCTCGACGAAGCCCGTCAGTTCGCCGATCCCGACGCGCGGAACGATCGGCGCGGCGACCCGCGCCGTCCGCCAGGCGCCGGACGCGAATCCGCCCGCGAGAAAAGCGAGCGCAAGAAACAGCGCATGCGCGCGCGCATGGCGGCGCGTGAGCGCTGCAATGACCGCAAAGGCAAAAAGCGCGCTGAGGGAAAGCGCCAGCGACGGCTCGCGCTCGGCTGAAAAATACAGCACGACGCCGGCGCCTGCGGCGACGACCAGCCAGAGAAACGGCCGGCGCAGCGCGCGTTCCCGCTCGAGCGACGCCCGCAAGGCCGCCGCCATTCCCCACACGCGCAGCCGAAGAAGGCGCGATGAATAATCGCGGCCGCCCGCTTCCTTCTCAGCCGTGCGCGAGGCTTCGCCCATCGTCCTCAAATCGAACTCAATTGCGCAAGCTTAGCGCCGCTTGGCCCGACTGTCGCGTTCCGCGGTTCGGGAGCGCGCCAAGGACATCAATCTGCGAAAAGGACCGAAGATATTCGGCTTTCATTCGCCGGCGGCGTCAAAAATCGCGCCGGCCTCGACGAGATCAAATTCGGGAATCCGGGCGAGCGCCAAAGGATCTCGTCCAGATATCCATTGTTCGAGCGCATTCGGCGCCGAGAGCGCGACATGAAGCGCTCTGCTGACTTCATAGAGGCCCCACGCCAGTCCGGCGCGCCGCAGCGCCGCCATCAAGGCGTTCTGGACGAGGCCGCGGACCATGAGATGCGCTGCGGAGACCGCCGTTTCAACGTCTTTGCCACGCGCAGCCGCAACACAGGACGCCTTGTCGAACGCCGCGTGACCGCGGCAGGCAAGCGGACGGATCTTATAGGCGAGGCACAAGCCGCCTTCGATCAGCGGACAGGCATATTGGACCAACATTCGCTGTTCTTCGGAAAGCCCGCCAATCGTCCGATCGGCGTCGGCGATGCGCTCGAGAAGCATCACGTCGCGCTCGGCGAAGGCTGCGGCGTTAACCGAGACGAAGCGCGCCAGAAGAAATATCTCCGGAGCTGTCGCGGCGACGCGGAGGCGGCAGCAGGCCTCGCATTCTCCGTGGCAGGCGAGCGCCGGTTCGCCTTGCGATTGAATTGCGACATTTTGCGCAAAACCATCGAAGGCCTGCGCGCAGAGCAGCGCGACCAGCTCCGGGCGCGTCCGGCAAGCGTTTATCGTTTCGCTGAAACCGTTCGTGGCGGCCCTGAAAAAGTCCGAGGAACTGACGTCTGCACTCATCACTCTTCTCCGCCGTTCCACCCGTCAATGGGATCGGCCAGCCAGGCGATCAATCCGCAATCGCCGCCGCGGCCGCAGACTGGCCCAGCCACCAGACCGCCAAAGCGGCAATGTCGGGCTCGACATATTCCGACAGTTCGCCGGCAAAACAATCCCACTGCCGCGAAATCGACAGGGAGACGGCCGTAACGATGGGAATGTCGGCGAGAATGGCCGCACGAAAGGCGTCGCAAAGGCCGCTTCGCGAGGCTTCGAGCTTTCCGAATTTGCTGAGAACGACAACGTCGACGCCGCGATTGATCGCCGCCTCTATGCGTCCGCAGGCAAGCGCCAATCCGCCGGGATCGAGATTGCACGCCTGGGAACCCGCGCCGAGCTCCTGGGAAATTGGAATGGTTTCGCTCGAACCGATCTCCACCACGCTCAAGCTTTGGCGCCCGCCGGCGTCGCCGCAAGCCGATTGCTCGATTACGCCTGCAACACGAAAGCCCTGAGACTGAACCTCTCGCGCGAAGGCCGAAAGCGCGCCCTGCCGTTCGTGGCTCGTTGCGCCCCTGAGCGCGGCGATGCGTTTGGCGGGAAAGTTCATTGCGCCCCTGTATCTAATGAAGTTTCGATAGTTCCCTTCGCAACCGGCGGCGCCGCGTTGGCGCCTTTTCCAGCGCCGCGACGACGCCATCGGCGATCCTTCGCCCGCGCTCGTCGCTGCCGGTCCAGCGCGCCGAACGCCCTCTCGGATCGATCTCGACAAGTTTCACGCCGGCCGGCGCAAGGACGCCGTCGCGAGCGATGCCCCGCAGATAGCCGTCCATCGGCGCGCGAACGGCAATTCGGTCCTGATAGCCGAGCACGAAATCGCGAAACACCAGCGCGCCGACGTCGAGCGGAGTCCGCCACACGCCCGCGCAGGTCGAATAAACGAAACGTTCCTTTCCAACGCCGCCCAACGTCCGCGCGACGCCGTCGGCGCGGCGCGTTTCGCCTTTTTCCGTGAGCGCGCCGGCGTTCGCCGGATGTGTTTCAATGGCGATGTCGCAGTTGTGGCTGACCGCGAAATTTGGTCCGACGCCGATGGTCAGCCGGGCGAGGCCACGCAAATCCGGGGTGGTTCGATTCTTCTGCACGCGCGCGTCGACGACGACCGCCGGCGACTTTAACGTAATGACGTCCGTCAGCTGTCGATGCGTGACAACGACTTTGCCCGGCTCGGCCAATATGTTGACGATCTCCATCGCCGTCTCGGCGTGTTGCGCGACAATGCCGTCAACTTCGGCGCGATCATCGTAAAGAGCGTCGTGAAACGCCATGCCGCGCCGGATGACCGGCGGAAACGGATCATGGCTCATCACAACCCGGAAGCCCTCCCAGCGCAGTCGGACGGCGATCGCCGAGGCGATTTCGTTTGTCCCGAGAACCACGGCGAAATTCTCGGCTTCGCTCGTCAGGAAACCATGCCCGCGCATTTTGGCCATCGCCAACTCCTCGCGAGTCGGCCGAGCAAGACTCGGGCCATCGTTATATTCTTTTCATATATAACAGCATGCCCGGCGGTCGCTTGGTTCAGGGGAATCATTTCCGGTATGTTTGCTGACTTAAATTTGTTTCGAAGCGTACAGTTTCTACCGCGAATAACGAACTCAACGCTCGGCGTCGCCGGCCCATCAACATGTCTTTGGCGCGACGATGAACCAAGCGACGACGTTGACGATCGACTCAAATGACGCTGGAGGAGCGGATCGTTTCCCCGCGCGTCGACAGATCGAGCGTCAGCGACGACAGTCCAACGCTGATCGCCATGGTTTCCGCAAGCCGCAATTTAGGCGGAAAGTGGTTTGTATCCTTCCTCGCTCGACCAGACCTCGATCAAATCAGCCCCGTCGTAAAATTCGACCCGATGGCTGTCGGTTGAGTTTTTATAGCGCGCGACGGCTCCGCCGAAGGAGCTGCGCGCTTGGCTCGTTCCACGATCTCGCAGCGTGCCGAGTTCCTTGCCGTTCTTTGAGATCACAATGGTGTAGCGTGGTTCACTCGACCGGTAGGCGTTCATTGTCGCGCTCCTAAATTCGAATCGCCGAGTCAATGCTCTCACGTTGGATGAGTCAGGATGATGGCGGCTTGCGGAATTTTTTGGCGCCAAGGCAGCGCTTGACGCATGAAGCCGCTCGGCTGTTTTGGCGCAACTGGATCGCCGCAGGCTTCCGGCTAGCCGCCGCGTCTTGATTCGTCTCCGATTTAAACCAAGCGCTCTGCCCAATTTTTAAGCTTGTTTACGAATGATCGTTATTTACATTCTGTACATAATGATGGCCCGCAACCGGAGACGATGCGAGATGGCGGCAATCAGTGCTCTTCGCGACGGCGGCATGGCGTCGCCATCAGGTCCGACAGGCGATGACGCCGAGACGACCAAGCCCATTCTCATCCACGTCCGCTTCCGGCCAGACGGATGTATCGGGCATATCACCGACCTTCCCGTCCATTTGAACGCAGATCAATGGTTCAAATTACTTTGCTCGGCCATCGGCCACAAATATCATTCGCGCGCGGGAGGAAGAGGTTTTTTCAGAACGACACGGCTGGAACTTGAGTCGATCATTACCCCGCAACAGTGAAATCCACGTCGCCGCTCCGCGCGAGAGCACAATGAAGGCGGCGCGCGACGCAGTCCATGCATTTCAGCGGATGTGCCGATAAGCCCCAATTACGGGCACGAGACTGACCGACGCGGGGGTGAGACGCCCCTAAAAACTGGCGTTGGCGCGGCGTTCAACCAGAGTTCGACGGCATCTTTCGAGAGATGGGCGCCACAACTCAGTCGCCCCAAGCATTGGCCACGTCGATCGACCTCTCGTCGAGCGCCGCCGTCTTGAACAACGCATAAACTTGCGAGCCCCGCTTAAGGGCCAGATCTTCCAGAGCGCCTTTTGTGATCGTCGCCAGAAGCGGGCCATCCTCTTTGAGCTCAATCTCGATCGTCGCGATCGGCCCTTCAATCTGGATGTTCGCCACCCTGCCGTGAAGAACGCTTCGAGCGCTGATCTCGTGAGGCGGGACAAGCGACAATATGACGTCAGTCGCTTTGACAATGACGCGGGCCAGACTGCCAGATGGGCCTGCGGAACCTTTGATCCACATGGTTCCCGACTGATGCTTGAGCTTCGTCAATCCATAGGCCGGGGATGTTTCGTCAACTGATGCCATCAGGACGGAGGAACGATCGAAACGGTTCGTTGCCGGCATATGCGCCAGACGATTGAAGGCTTCGGCGGGATCGCCGACGAACTTCACACGTCCGCCATCGACGATGACGACGCAGGCGGCGAGACGCGCCACTTCTTCGACGGCATGGGAGACATAGACGATGGGGACATCGAACTCGTCCCTGACGCGTTCGATCAACGGCAAGATTTCCAGCTTGCGCTGCATATCGAGCGCCGCCAGCGGTTCGTCCAAGAGCAGCAGCCTCGGGCAGGACAGCAAGGCGCGGCCGATCGCCACGCGCTGTCTCTCGCCGCCTGACAGACGGGTCGGCGAACGCGAAATAAGCTTGCCAATCCCCAAGGTTTCGACGACGGCGTCGAAATCAATCCGACGTTCGCCGCGCGGCGCAAACCAACGGCCGTATAAAAGATTCTGCTTTACGCTGAGATGCGGAAAGAGATTGGAATCCTGGAAGACGAGGCCGATGCGTCGGCGCGACACCGGAACGAATATTTTTCTTTCGGTGTCGACGAGCGCTTCGCCCTCCAGCCTGACAAATCCTTCGTCGGGTTTCATCAGTCCGGCGATGATGCCCAAAGTCAGCGATTTTCCAGATCCGGATTGTCCGAACAGCGCGGTTATGCCCGCGCCGTTGGCGAAAGCGACATCGAGCGAAAACGCGCCAACCTTTTTTCTGACGTCGACCTCGATCATCCGATATTTCCAAGACGCTTCTGCGCGCGCCACTGAATGATTTCGGACGCCACGAGAGCGGAAAGCGCGATGAAGACCGCGACAATGGTCAAACGCATCGCGCCTTCATCGCCGCCCGGAACCTGGGTGTAGCTATAGATCGCGGCTGAAATCGTCTGCGTTTCGCCAGGAATATTGGAGACGAAGGTGATGGTCGCGCCGAATTCTCCCAGCGCCTTTGCAAAGGCGAGAATGGCGCCAACGATAATTCCTGGAACTGCAAGCGGGAGATTGACCAGGAAGAACGTCCATAGGCGGCTCGCCCCAAGGGTTTCGGACGCCAGTTCCAAGCGACGGTCGATCGCCTCGAAGGACAAGCGCATGGCGCGGACCATCAAAGGGAACCCCATGACGGCGCAGGCCACCGCCGCGCCGGTCCAGCGAAAGGAGAAAACAATCCCGATCTGCGCGAGAGAGGGGCCGAAAACCCCTTTGCGCCCGAGCAATATCAGCAGCACGAAGCCGGTAACCACCGGCGGCAACACCAACGGCAGGTGAACGATGCCGTTGACGAGGGTTTTGCCGGGGAACTGGCAGCGCGCCAGCGCATAGGCCGTCGCGATCCCAAAGGGCAGGCTCGCGAGAGTCGCCACGGTCGCGATCCGCAGCGAGAGCCGTATCGCCGTCCATTCAGCGGGCGACAGTTCGAAAAAGCCGGCGGAAGAAATGTCGTTCAATGCGGCGTCCTTTGGCGATCTTGGATGTTGCTGGGCGCTTCTTCGTCACGCCTCGCCTTCACAAGTCAGGGCCTCATCGACCGTTCTCTTCATTTCGCCGGCGAACGAAAAGGCGCGGGAGAGCCGCCGCAACCCATGGTCCTGGCGAGATGAAGCGATCTGCGCTCGCTGCCCCAGACAATTGTTCGGCGCGCAAGATTGGCGCCGCCCGCGCCCGCGAGCGGCGAGCCGCGAACAAGTCGCTATATATTGTCCGAACAGAGAGGCTTTGGCCAGTCCCGGCTTCGGGCGGCGTCGCCACGTGGGAACGCCCGAGAATTGATTGGGAAAAAGTCGCTATTCGCGTTTTATTTTACGTGCTTAAGCATCAAACGCTGGAGGAGCCGCCAGAGCCCTTCCCCGGGCGGCTCCTTGGGGTCAACCCACAGCAATCATGACGTCGGAAGACTTGATGACGGCCTTCACCTTGACGCCCGGCTTCAGACCCAGCTCATCGACCGATTCATTGGTGATGGCGGCGGTGAGAGTCGCGCCGCTGACATCGATCAACACGTGCGCGGTGGTAGCGCCCTTTTTTACTTCCTTGACGGCGCCGTCGATGACATTTCGAGCCGATATCTTCATCATTATGTTTCCAATTACACAGAGCCTACCGTCCGGCGGACGCCGCCCGCGTCAATCTGAAGAGCTGCGTTCGCTGCGGGTGAGGTAGCGCCATATCCCGAGCGTCCGCAATATGTGAAAAAAGGGCATTCTTGTCTCCGCATCGACGCGTGGCGCGTGGATTAGTCGCTCAGCGCACAAATTGCTCCAAAAAGCTCGTCGGGTCGCCGGCGACGCAAGCCGAGATGGGCGCCTCACGCGCGGCCTTGGAAAGGCGGGGTCAGCTTTTTTCGTGAGCCGCGCTCTAATTTAATGTCTGGAATCCCTTCTCGACGAAGATCGCCTTCGCTTCTCCTCCTTTGAGAAAGTCGAGCAACTTCGCCGCCGCGTCGCCCTTGGCGCTTGCGGTCAGCGCCGCCGGGTAGACGATCGGCGGATGCGAGGTCGCCGGAAAAGTGGCGACTATTTTCACTTTGGGCTCGGATTTGGCGTCGGTCAAATAGACGATTCCAAGCGGCGCTTCTTCGCGCGCAACAAACATCAGCGCCGATCGAACATTGTCGGTGAAGGCGAAATGCGACTCCGCGACGCTCCAGAGACCGAGATTGTCGAGCGACGCCTTTGCGTATTTGCCGACCGGAACCGAGGCGACATCTCCGGTCGCGATTTTGCCTGTTCCGATCGCCGCTGCGAAGGCCTCCTTGGTCAGCGCCACCTTATCCAATTTCGATGCGCGCGGCGCGATCAGCACGAGCGTGTTGCCAAGTAGATCGACGCGCGTCTTCGGCTGGATGAGATGTTTTTCCGCGAGATAGTCCATCGAAGGGACATCAGCCGCGAAAAATACTTCGGCCGGCGCTCCCGATTCGATCTGCTTCGCCAGCGCCATCGACCCCGCATAGCTGATCGTCGCCTCGACGCCGGTCTTGGCCTTATAGGCCGCGGCTGCGGCGTCGAGCGCGTTCTTGAGGCTTGCCGCGGCGAATATAGTGACGGAAGGGGGCGCGGTCCGTCCGCCCTGAGGCGTGGAGGTTGTTGGAGCTTCCGCGCCGACCGTCGTCACGACCATCGCAATCGAGAAGGCAAGGACGCAGCTGCGTAGATCGATCATGAAGGCTCCTTCCGGCCCACAACATGAGCGGGGCGCGTCGAGATGTGTTTTTTTAGTGTATAATTTTCACTCTCGCGGAGTCATGCGCAAAATTAATGCATCGCAATTCAGGCCTATCTACGCGCCGATTCCCGGAGGTTAAAGACGTGCGGGCATTTCTGGTCTATGTTTTTTTATGTTATTTTTGCCCAGCGCGCAGGACACGCAGATGACGGATTATCTCACCACCCGCGAGCTGGCGGCCCTTCTGCGGGTAAAGCAGCGAAAGGTCTATGATCTTGTTTCCGACGAGGCGCTCCCGTTCCGGCGCGTGACGGGGAAGCTTCTCTTTCCAAAGTGCGGATTGAACGAACCCGCTACGCGGGAGGGTCGGCGAGAACGCTGAAGTGAAGCCTCCTGTCTGAGAGGATGTGATCGTCACATCGACCCCTCTCAGCACAGGAGCCCCAGATGGCTACAACGAGCCCTCTTCGCCAGCGCATGATCGAAGACATGACGATCCGTAACTTGTCGCAGGCGACACAGCAATCATACATCTACGCGGTGGCGAGGTTCAGTCGCCATTTCAATTCTTCCCCAGAACGGCTCGGCATGGAGGAGGTCCGCGCCTATCAGCTTCATCTCGTCGCCCAGAAGCATTCCTGGGCGCACATCAACCAAGTCGCCTGCGCACTGCGGTTCTTCTATGGCGTTACCTTGGGACAGAAGGAGGCGATCGAGAGGATCGTTTTCGGTCGTGAGCCCGAGAGACTTCCGGCGGTCATGACCGCTGAGGAGACCGCGCTCTTTTTGAAAGGTGTCGAAGGATTCCGCAACCGTGTCGCGCTGGCGACCGCCTATGCAGCGGGCCTACGGGTCAGGGAGGTGACGCGTCTGAAGGTCGCCTCCATCGACAGCGCACGGATGCTGATCCACGTCGAGATGGGCAAAGGCGGCAAAGAGCGATACGCCATGCTGTCGCCGCGCCTCCTCGAGATTCTGCGCGCCTATTGGCGTCGGGCGCGGCCAAGCCTGTGGCTATTCCCGGGACAGGAGCCCGGAGATCATGTGAGCACGGCCGCATTGCAAGACGCCTGCCGCAGGGCGCGCGCGCGCGCCAAGATCGCAAAGCCCGTCACCGCGCATACGTTGCGGCACAGTTTCGCCACCCATCTTCTGGAGGCGGGCGTCGATATCCGCGTCATTCAGGCATTGCTCGGACATGCCGATCTCTCTTCGACGGCGCGCTATGCGCAGGTTGCGACGAATCTCATCGCCGCCACGTCGAGCCCTTTCGACCGCCTCTCGTGTGATCTGATCGCGCCCGAATAGCCGGCGCACATGCGCCCGAAGATCGAGGTTGCGGATATTTTCTGTCGCTACGGCGCCGCGTTCCGCGCGGCGCAAGGCGCTCGGCTGTCCATTGACCAGCGCCGCGCGATGACCGCCATCCAGGCATGCCGGACGGCGACGCTCGGCGGGCATGCCGAACAATGCGAGGACTGCGGGCAGATCCGCATCGCCTACAACTCCTGCCGCAACCGCCATTGCCCCAAGTGCCAGGGGCTGGCGCGCGCTCAATGGCTCGCCGATCGCCGCGCCGAGCTCCTGCCAGTTGCTTATTTCCACGTCGTCTTCACAATGCCCTCGCCGATCGCCGCGATCGCCCTTCAGAACAAGGCGCTCGTCTACGATATCCTGTTCAAGACGGCGTCCGAGACGATCCGCATCATCGCCGCCGATCCGAGATATCTCGGCGCCGAGACCGGCATGATCGCGATCCTGCACACCTGGGGACAGACGCTCATGCATCATCCCCACGTGCATTGCATCGTCCCGGGCGGCGGACTCGGGCCGGGTGGAGACTGGATCGCTTGCAGGCCCGGCTTCTTCCTGCCCGTGCATGTTCTGTCCCGGCTTTATCGTCGCTTGTTTCTTGAACGTCTGGACGCGGCGTTCGACGCCGGCGTTCTCGATTTTTTCGGCGACCTTGCGGCGCTGCGCGCCCCTGAGGAGTTCGCTCGATATCTTGCTCCGCTCCGGCATGTCCGTTGGGTCGTCTACGCCAAGCGACCCTTCGGAGGAGCTGAACAGGCGCTCGCCTATCTCGGCCGCTACACGCATCGTGTTGCAATTGCCAACGGCCGTCTGCTGTCCTGCGACGACGGCGTCGTGCGCTTTCGCTGGAAAGATTATCGCGCCAACAACAAATCCAGGGCGATGAGCCTCGACGCAGGCGAGTTCATGCGCCGTTTCCTCATACACGTCTTGCCAAAAGGATTCCGGCGCATTCGTCACTTCGGCTTTCTCGCCAACGCCCGTCGCGCCCGAAAACTCGCACGCATCCGAGCGGCGCTCGATGTCGCGGAACCGCCGCCAGCCATCGAACCGGCCGATTATCGCGAACGTTACGCCATGCTCACCGGCAAGAGGATCGACATCTGCCCCTGCTGCGGCGGTCGCATGATCGAACTCGGCTCGTGGCCTCGCCCTTCTTCGCCGACGCCGAACACCACACCCGGATACGACACCTCATGACGCCGATTGGACGCAGCCTATCCACATCCCCAACCTTCGACGGACGAATGATCGCGCCGAACGGGCATGAACGCTGTGGCGCGAGTTTCGACGCCGTCCTCCTTCAATCGCAAACGCCCGCCGCGACGAAAATCGCGCGCGCCGCCGCCACAATCGCGCGACGCAGGTTGTTCGGCGGGCCTCTCCTCGATCCGCAGAGACGTTCAAATCGTTCGCCGCGCCGCCCAAATCCGGCCCGGCGCGTCGAGCGCCCATAGATTGTCGCCAATCTCGCCGCGGCTTCGTTCAATCCGGCTTCAAATAGGTCCCGCAATCGTCAGGCTGACTCATCTTTTATGACGCGGGACCTATTTGAACCCTCAGGCATACCGACGAAGCCGGCCATGCATTCCAAAATGAAGCCGGCCACCTATTCCAATCCGAAGCCGGCCGGCGTTCCGATTTGATGTCGGCCACCGGCGTCGCTGCGCCGCAGATCAGTTAGGATGATGT
>VGEB01000091.1 GCA_016869435.1 Alphaproteobacteria bacterium
CCAAGCGAGGGTCGCAATGGGCGCCTCAGTGAGCGTTTGGGAGGAGATCAAACGCAAAACAAACGCGAAAGGCGGCAATCCAGCCTCGCCGCAAAACCCCAAACATCAGTCCGACAGGCTGCTAGCGATCAGCGCCTGGTGTCTGCGCGACGCTGATCGATCTCGAACTCCGAAGCTTCAATGACGAGCTTGCCCGCGGCGGTCCCGATCGCGATGTGGATCGGCACGACGACATGGGCGTCGGGAAGGGGCGCGAGCCAGACGCTGATGTCGTGATTGTTCGCCATGTATCGGGTCGACGAGCTGTCGGGACGATGGCCGGCGATCGGCGTATAGCGCGCCGAGCATACGGTGACGGGGCCGGCATAGCCCCTCGCTTGCGCCGTGTGGTCGCCTGCATAGGCGAGCTCAACGTCGAAACGCGTGACGCCGTCGAAAACCGAAATGGTTCGGTTGCACGCCGAGGGACCGGTGAGTTCCTGTCCCGGCGGCACTCTCATGATCAGCGCGCTGACCGGATCGACGATGTGACGCTTGGCGCTTTCCGTCACCGGGATGCGCGCTTCGGCGTCCCAGGGCGCCGGCCTCACGTCAACCGTACGCACGGCGTTGCCAGCGAGCGACATGCGAACCGTGCGCGTCTCGTCGCTGTTCGAGGTCGTGTTGGCGTAGCTCGCCGGCGACGGCCCCGCGAGGGTCAGTCCGCCGCTGGCGCTGGCGGCGCCCCGGGTGTTGTTGATCAGATTGGCGAGCCCGGTCGTCCGCATCGAGATTTCGACTCGGTAATTCTGCGGATCAACGATGCCCGACGCAGAGGCGCTGCCGATCGACAGCCCCATGAGGCTGAGCGCGTAATACGCCCTGAGAGTCTCCGCGCCCGCCGGCGCGCAAAGCGCAAGCGAGATCGACATGGCGACGAAGCCGCGACGCGTTGAATGGCCGAACAGGCGGTCGATCGTCGTCGTCCTGGCCGCGGCGCATCGTTCTAAGGCGATGTCCAGGCCGAACTTTCGGAGACGGCGTCGGCCCGCGGCGGCGCTGAGGCTCAGGCCCATTCCTGCCAATGTCCGTCCTCGAAAATGCGCCATGCCCGTAATCCCGCTTTTGCGACAACGAGCCTTCCTGCCTTGGCCTCAGCGACAAGATGCTTGAATACGAGAGGATTGCGCCAGGAAAACGGCTTTTCCGGGTCGCAGACCGCGAGATATTCATCGCTGTCCGGGTCGTCCATCAGCAGCGTGCCGACTCGGTCGGGCCGCAGCTGCGAGGAGAAGCTGCGCTCGTCCTTCCACCGGCAAAAGTAGTCGCGGCACACTTGCGGGCGCGTATGGTAGACGCCGCAGCCGCCGGAGAGCGCGCAGTGCTCGCAAAGCGTGCCGGCCGCCTTCTTGAATTCTTCAATCTCAAGAACCTTGCAACAGAAGTAGCAGGAGCCGCAGGACTTACCGGGAATGTCGAGCATGTCGGTCGAGCGCCGATGGCGAGAGAATCGAATCGGCGTATTGTCACCGCCAGCCGGCGGGATGCAAGCTGCGTCGGCGCTCAGCGAGCGGAGCCATGACGCGCAAAGTCGATCCCTCTTCCCTTTTCGTCTCGACCGACTGGCTCGCCGAACATCTCTTCGACCCCGACGTCGTCGTCTTCGACGCCTCATGGCATATGCCGACGGCAGGCCGAGACCCGCGCGTCGAATTTGTTGCGGGGCACATTCCCGGCGCGCAATTCTTCGACATCGACGCGGTCGCCGATCATTCCACCGACTTGCCGCACATGCTGCCGAAGCCCGAGGCCTTCGCCGCCGAGATGAGCCGGCTGGGATTTGGGGACGGCATGCGGGCCATCGTCTATGACGCTATCGGAATCTTCTCGGCGCCGCGCCTGTGGTGGACGCTCAATGTTTTCGGCGCCGAAAATACGTCGATCCTTGCTGGCGGCCTTCCCGCATGGAAGGCCGAAGGGCGGCCTCTCGAAGAGGGCGAAGCGCGCAAGAGAACGCCCGCGCAGTTCACGCCCCGTTTCGACGCCAGCCTTGTCGCCGATGTCGCTGCCGTGCGGCGCGCGCTTGAGCTCGGCGGACCGCAGCTGGTCGACGCGCGCGGCGCCGAGCGTTTCCACGGCTGGGCGCCGGAGCCGCGCCCGGGTCTGCGCTCTGGCCACATGCCTGGCGCGTTCAATCTGCCATTCGGCAATGTGCTCGATGGCGGGAAAATGAAAGATAGAGCCGGACTGGAAGCGGCGTTTGCCGCGGCGGGCGTCAATCCGGAAGACCCCGTCATCGCGACCTGCGGCTCCGGGCTCACGGCTTGCATCGTTAGCCTTGCGCTCGCGGCGACAGGCCGTCCTCTGGCGGCGGTCTATGACGGGTCGTGGTCGGAATGGGGCGCAAGGAAAGACTTGCCCGCGGCCGTCGACGATCGAGATCGCGCCTAATTCTTGGGCTTTTAGCCTAATAAAAGCGCATACTGTGTGTTGTATGGGCGCCTAGGCGCGTGCGGCGCCGGAACTTTGGCCATGGCGCGTCCAACGCGGCAATGATAGAAGCTCGGCGGTTCTTCAGCCGAGCCAAAGTCGCTAGCGGGGCCGGGGCTTAAGCTAAGCGCGCGGGGGATTTAATGAAAAAGGTCGAGGCGATCATCAAGCCGTTCAAGCTCGATGAGGTCAAGGAAGCGCTGCAGGCGGCTGGGCTCCAAGGGATTACGGTCACCGAAGCGAAGGGGTTCGGCCGCCAGAAGGGGCACACTGAACTTTATCGCGGCGCAGAATATGTCGTTGATTTTCTGCCGAAAGTTAAAATCGAGATCGTGCTTGCGGACGAGGCCGTGCAGCGCGCTGTCGACGCCATACGCACCGCCGCCCAGACCGGCCGCATCGGCGATGGCAAGATTTTTGTTTCCAACATTGAAGGCGCGATTCGTATCCGCACCGGCGAGACCGGCGCGGACGCCATCTAGCACTGAGCCCCCGCCACATGAGCTTTTTCGCCAACATCTTCAGGCGCTCCGCCGCGCCCAATAACAAAACCGCAACACAGCAGGATCAGCAAAGAGAGGCATCGAACCAAATGACGACGGCCAAGGACGTACTCAAGCAGATCAAGGACAACGACGTTAAATACGTCGATTTCCGATTTACCGACCCGCGTGGCAAGTGGCAGCATGTTACGTTCGACGTTTCGATCGTCGATGAGGAGGCCCTGACCGAAGGCATCATGTTCGACGGCTCGTCGATCGCCGGCTGGAAAGCGATCAATGAATCGGACATGACGCTGCTTCCCGATTTGAGCTCCATCGCCATCGACCCGTTCTTCGCGGCGTCGACGCTTTCGATCGTCTGCGACGTCATCGAGCCGACGACTGGCCAACCCTATAACCGCGACCCCCGTGGCATCGCCAAAAAGGCGCTCGCGCATTTGAAGTCCGCCGGCGTTGGCGATACGGCCTATTTCGGCCCCGAGGCTGAATTCTTCGTCTTCGACGACGTGCGTTTTTCAGCGGAGCCTTATGATACGGGCTTCACGCTCGACTCGATCGAACTGCCCTCCAATACCAGCACGGCCTATGAGGGCGGCAATCTCGGCCACCGCGTCCGCACCAAGGGCGGCTATTTTCCGGTGCCGCCGGTCGACTCGGCGCAGGACATGCGCAGCGAGATGCTCGCCGCCATGGCGGCCATGGGCGCCAAGGTCGAAAAGCACCACCATGAAGTGGCCTCTGCGCAACACGAGCTCGGTTTGAAGTTCGAGACGCTCGTCACCATCGCCGACCATCTGCAAATCTATAAATACTGCATCCATCAGGTCGCGCATTCTTACGGAAAGTCGGCGACCTTCATGCCGAAGCCCGTCTATGGCGACAATGGCTCCGGCATGCATGTGCATCAGTCGATCTGGAAGGACGGCAAGCCGGTCTTCGCTGGCGACAAATACGCCGGCCTCTCTCAGGAGTGCCTGTGGTATATCGGCGGCATCATCAAGCACGCCAAGGCGCTGAACGCCTTCACCAACCCCTCGACGAATTCATATAAGCGCCTGGTTCCGGGCTTCGAAGCGCCGGTGCTGCTCGCCTATTCGTCGCGCAACCGTTCGGCCTCCTGCCGCATTCCGTTCTCGACGAACCCCAAGGCGAAGCGCGTCGAAGTGCGCTTCCCGGATCCGACGGCGAACCCCTATCTCGCCTTTGCCGCCATGCTCATGGCGGGCCTCGACGGCATCGCCAACAAGATCGATCCGGGCGCGCCGGCGGACAAAGACCTCTACGATCTGCCGCCCGAGGAGTTGAAAGCCATCCCGACGGTCTGCGGCAGCCTGCGCGAAGCGCTCGACAGCCTCAAGGCCGATCATGCTTTCCTTCTGGCCGGCGGCGTATTCAGCGAGGACTTCATCGACTCCTACATCGACCTCAAATATCAGGACGTCTATCGCTTCGAGATGACGCCGCATCCGGTCGAATTCGACATGTATTACTCCTACTGAGGAAGACGCCGGCCGTCTCGGCCGGTCGGAAAATTGCGAACCGGGAGGCGATGCTTCGCCTCCCGGATTTTTTGTTGCCGAAATTCAAATCGCATGTTGCAGCGCCACAGCGGTCGTCACGGAAGCGTCATGCGCATGTCATTTCGCCGAGCGAAATTGCGGCGAAAGCAAGAATGAGCCCATCACCCGCCTAGAAGGCGATCCCCCAAGTCATTCCACGTTGATCGCGCGCTCGCCGCGCCGAGGCGGTTCGGCCGCAATGATGTGACGCAACGGAGAAAAGCCATGAAACTGCGCGCCATCTCGGCCGCCGTCGCCGCTATCGTCGCTTTGACCGTCAGCGCGGCTGCGCTTGATATGGAGCTATCCCCTTATAAAGCTGTCAGCGGACTCTCGGGGAAACTGAAATCCGTCGGCTCCGACACCATGCTTCACGAGATGGAGCTGTGGGCCGAGGGCTTTCAGTCAATCTATCCAAACGCGAAGATCGACATCGAGGGCAAAGGCTCGAGCACAGCGCCGCCGGCGCTTCTCTCTGGAAACGCGCAGCTCGGCCCCATGTCACGGCAGATGACGCCGGACGAGATCGGCGCCTTCGAAGCGAAACTTGGCTATAAACCGACCGGCGTTCTGGTCGCGATCGACGCGCTGGCGATCTATGTCCACAAGGATAATCCGCTCCAGTGCATAAGCATGGAGCAATTGGAGCGCGTTTTCGCCGCCGATCCGAAAAGCGGCGCCGGCAAAAGCATTCGCGTCTGGGGCGAACTCGGCTTGACAGGCGAATGGGCGTCGAAGCCCATCGCCATGTACAGCCGCAACACGCTCTCGGGCACTTATAAATTTTTCAAACAGAACGTCTTGAGCGGCGGCGCCTTCAAGGACGACATTCAGATGCAGGTCGGCTCGGAAGCCGTCGTGAGCGCCGTCGGCGGCGACAAATTCGCGATGGGCTATTCAGGAATCGGCTACAAGACAAGCGGCGTGCGCGCCGTTCCCGTGGGAGCCGTCGGCAAAGGCTGCTACGAAGCCTCCTTCGACAACACCTATTCTCGGAAATATCCGCTGGCGCGAGGTCTTTATATCTATCTGCTGAAGGACCCCAAGAAGCCGATCGATACGCTGAGCGGCGAATTCGTCAAATATGTGCTTTCAAGGGACGGCCAGATGCAGGCGAAGAAGGGCGGCTATTATCCAATCACCCGCAATATTCGCGAGCACGAGCTGACCCGGCTCGGACTTTTGGCTTCGGCAAATTGATTGCGGAAGCGGCGCCTACTGGCAAATGCGATAACTTCCGTTCGATCCGTGCCGCTCGATATCGAAATGCAGATGCGTGGCGTGAAAGGGATCGGAGCCTGGCCCGAGCACGGTCGTAAACCATCCGCACGCCGCCGTTCGTAGCGCTTTGACATAGGCTGTCGATTGCGGGTCGGGCTGGGCGTCGACCCTGATCTTTCGGCCGTCGGAAAAAACAAGTCCGCCGACATCGAGGGCGAGCCCTTTTGCATGCGCGCTCAACTTGGCTTGGGGATCATGGTTGCGGCCGCGGCATTCATAGCCCGAACCCGTCTCGATCGCGACGAGCGACGCATTCGTGGCTCCGACGGCGAGGGGCTTCAGCAAATTATTGACGAAGTCGGAAAATTGCAGCGCAAAGGCGCAGCTGAGCAGCGGCTTGGCGCGGATTTCGACGCGCCGCTTGTCCGCTGCGACCGCTGCGAGACGCACCGGCGCATCGATTGCGCAGGCGTCAACATCGCCGGTCGGCGATTGGGCGGGCTCGAAATCGACCCCCGCCCCGCGCAGCGCCGCCATGCAATCCTCTAAGGGCACCGACGCCGCCGCCTGGGGCGGCTGTGCGTCCGACGGTGGATTTGCTTCGGGAACAGGCTCCTTCCGAGAGGAAGGGGGCCGGCGTGGAGGCGTCGGAACGTCGAGGGCGACAACGTCGGTTGCCGCGACGCAAAAAATCAGAGCGAACGCTGTCTCTGTCCTTAAAATAGCCGTTCGAAAATCCATCCCGCCAACCCACGCCTATAGCCGCGCCGTTCTTCTCATCCGACCGAAAGCGCCTACATTTAGGCCCGTGGAGGAACCCATGTCGAACGCCATTACCGTCACCGTGCCGCATAATCTCAGCGTCGAAGCGGCGAAGGCCCGCGTCTCCGAACAACTGACGAGAATGCAGCGCGACTATGTCGACAAGGTCGCGAATTCGGAAGTCACCTGGGCGGGCGACGTTGCGACGGTTCGCGTAACTGCGCTCGGCCAAGCAGCGACGGCGCAGATCGCGGTGCTAACAGATCTGCTGCGCATCGACGTTCAGCTGCCCTGGCTGCTCGCTGCGCTCTCGGGCAAGGTGCAGCAGGTCATCTCCCGTAACGCCGACGAAGCCCTGCGCATCGGCCACTCTAGCGCCGAGCGTAAAACACCGTGAAGCGGTGACGCTTCCAGCCGATGTCGGCATAGCTGAACCCGGCCTCTTCCAGCCACGCGATCTGGTCGGCGAAGGTCGCGCTGCGATCGAGTTCGGCGCGCTTTTTCGCCGCCGCAAAAGCCTCTTCGGCGATTGCCGAACGACGAACATCCGCCTCCCAGCGGCGCTGATAGGCGTCCTCAATGTCGCGCGTCGCGCCGAGCGACTGATCGGCGTTGACGAAGACGCCGCCGGGCCGCAGCGCATCGTGAATCCGTCTGAAGAGGCGGCGCTTCGCCTCGTGATCGAGGTGGTGGATGGACAGCGCCGAGACGACGGCGTCGAGCGGACCGGAGAGCGGCGCGCGCGCATAGTCGGCGAGCGACAGGCGCACCCGCGGCCCATAAACCGCAAGCCGCTCCCGCGCAGCATCGATCATCTTCGGCGCCAAATCGACGCCTTCGATCTGCGCGCCGGGAAACCGCTTGAGAATCATCTCGGACAAAAGACCGGTGCCGACGCCAAGATCGACGCATCGGAATTCCTCCGCGCCAACGGCTTCTTCGAGAAGGTCGAGCGCGGTCCCGTAGAAGGCGTCGAAATGCGGAATGAGCTTGCGTCGCAACCCGTCATAGCCCGGAACGGCGTTTTCGAAGGCAGAGCGCAGCGCATCGGCATCGGATTCGGTCATTCGAGGTCGCGGCACAAGGAGAGACGTGTCATCGCCCTTCCGTGCGCCTTCCAAAATCCGGCGCGGCGGTGTCCTGGCCCTGTTCGACGATCGATCGGCGGATTTCGCGCGTGCGGGCAAAGAACTCCAGAAGTCCCTGCCCGTCGCCGCGCCTGATCATCCGCTGCAGCGCGCTCAAGTCCTCGTTGAACCGGCCGAGCATCTGCAGGACGGCGTCCTTGTTGGCGAGAAAAATGTCACGCCACATGATCGGGTCGGACGCCGCGATGCGGGTGAAATCGCGAAAGCCGGAAGCCGAGAATTTGATGACCTCAGAGCGCGTTTCGTCGCCGAAATCATCGGCCGTGCCGACGATGTTGTAGGCGATCAGATGCGGCAGGTGGCTGGTGAGCGCGAGCACCGCGTCATGATGGGCGACGCTCATCGTCTCGACATTCGCGCCCAAGCGCTTCCAGAACTGCGTGAGCAGCTCCACGGCTGCGGCGTCGGCGTTCTCTGGCGGCGTTAGAATGCACCAACGATTCTGAAAGAGGGTCGCGAATCCTGCGTCAGGCCCGGAAAATTCCGTGCCCGCGATCGGATGGGCGGGGATGAAGCGCGCAGGTTCGGGAAGATGCGGCGCCATCTGCGCGACGACCGCTCCCTTCACCGAGCCGACATCGGAAACAATGGCGCCTCTTTTGAGATGCGGGGCGAGGCTTCGCGCCGCCTCGCCGCATGCGCCGACTGGCGTGCAAACGATGACGAGATCGGCGCCGGCGACGGCCTGCGCGCACTCCTGCGTCGCGACGTCGGCAAGGCCGAGTTCTCGGGCGCGTTCGACGACCTGCGGCGACGAATCCATCACGGCGATATGCCGCGCCGCGCCGAACTGGCGCGCCGCATGCGCAATCGACGAGCCGATGAGCCCGACGCCGATCAACGCCAGCCGTTCGCAAATGGCCTCAGCCATGAGCGTGCGCTTGCGCGTCTCTTTGCGCATCGTGCGGCGAAGGGGCGGTTCGCATGAATTCGGCGAGCGCTTCGACGACGCGTTCATTGGCGTCCTGCGCGCCGACGGTAAGCCGGAGAAATCCAGGCATGCCGTAAGCGCCGATCGCGCGCAACACCAGGCCGCGCGAGGTGAGGAAGCGGTCGGCGTCGGCGGCCGTCAATCCGGGCGTCTCCGGAAAGCGGATAGCGATGAAATTGGCGACGCTCGGCAGAACGCCGAGGCCGAGCGCAGCAATTTCTTGGGTGAGCCACGGCAGCCAGCGTGCATTATGCGCAACCGCCGCGTCGAGATGGGCGCGATCCGACAGCGCGGCGATCGCCGCCGCCGAACCGGCGCTCGAGACGTTGAAGGGCGAGCGGATACGGTTCAGCGCCGCGATCACATGCGCCGGTCCATATCCCCATCCGACGCGGAGACCCGCAAGCCCGAAGATTTTCGAAAAGGTGCGCGTCATCACGACATTGTCATGCGCATCAACCAGAGCGACGCCCGATTCGTAATCCTCGCGCAGGACATATTCCGCATAGGCGGCGTCGATCACCAGCAGCACATGCGAAGGCAGCGAACGCGCCAGCCGTGCGACTTCGCTCGCGGGCAGAAATGTGCCGGTCGGATTGTTCGGATTGGCGAGAAAAACGATTTTCGTTCTCTCGCTCACGCAGCCGAGCAGCGCGTCGACATCCGCCGTGTAGTTGGTTTCGGGCGCGACGACGGGCGTTCCTCCGGCGGCGAGCGTGACGATTTTGTATTCGAGAAACCCATACTGACTGTAGACGCCTTCGTCCCTCGGCCCGACATAAGCGAGCGCAAGCAGCTCCAGAATGTCGTCCGAGCCGGCGCCGGCGATGATCCGGTCGGGGTCGAGCCCGTAGCGCGCGCCGATCGCCTCGCGCAGGGCGCGCGACGACCCTTCGGGATAAAGCGCGATGTGGTCCGCCATGTCGCGGAGCGCTTCCACCGCGCGGGGCGACGGCCCGAGCGGCGTCTCATTGGCCGACAATTTGTAAACGCGCGCAGCGCCCGGCGCAGCGCTCTTGCCGGGAACGTATGCGTCGATCGCGAGAACGCTCGGGCGGGGAATTGGACGAGTCATGACTAACCGCCGGGCGCGAAGACGCCGCTGCGGGCGTCGTTGAGCTGAAAGCGCATGGCGTGGCTGCCGATCACGTCGACGCGTGCGCCTTCGACCCCGACGCCGGCCATCGCTCTGGCGAAGGACTGGGCGCCGGCGTCGCCGGCCGCGGCGACGAGCAGCGCCAGGCCTTCCGGATGCGGCGCGCTCGCCAGAATTTCGCCCTTGAGCGTCTGGAAAGCCGCCGGCAGCGCATGAGTCCAGCGCGCGAGGCCGACCGCATAAAGCGTCACGCCCTGGGCCATCGCGTCAGGCGCGAGCCGCGCGACGACGAACACCGGCAGGCCGGCGGGATGGTTGGGCCGCTCGACGAAAGGCAGGCGCGCGATGATTTTCGGCGCATCCTCGCCGACGAGGCGCATCCACCAGGCGCCGTCGGCAAGGCCGCCGGTGGCGCGCAATATTCCCAAATCGCCGGTCGAGGCGGCGACCGCCTCGATCACCGCGCCGGCGCCATGATGCGCGACATAGGGAACGGTGAAGCCGAAATGGAAACGCGCCGAGTCGCGGATTTGCGCGTCGCCGCCGGAATCATCCGCATGCACCGAATAATTCGCCTGCACATAGGTGAAGGTCGAGACGATGACCCGCCAGACGCCCTCGACGGCGTCGAGCGGCAAGGTCCCCGAGTGACGCTCGACCAGCGCCCGCATCATCTGCGCCTCGCGATCGGGACGAAAGGCGCAGCCGCCGCCTTGCGCGCGCTTGACGGCGATCAGCCGGTCGATGATCTCGCCGCGCTGCATCAGCAGCCGATGCATGTCGCGATCGATGCGGTCGATCTCGCCGCGCAGTTCAGCGAGCGTGTCAGTGGCGGGCTTGAGCAAAGGCGCATTCTGCATGGCGCTCTCTCTTAGGCCAGCAGGCGGCGGGAGGCAACGAAAGGCGGCGACGGCCCCGCCCGCGCCCGTCGCCGCCGACGACGTCTCCGATTCCGCTCTTTCATCCAAAATACTATGCTCAAGAAAAACCATCTCCGCCAATTGCCGGCCCACGCCACAGCTTCGGCACAAGGACGCCATTCATGCAAATCAGGGAGTTCGCAGTCGAACGCTGGATGTATCTCTATGAGAACGCCTGCGAGCTGAACCTTGCCGAAACCTGCGTCGAGTCGCTGTCAGTCGCCGAGCTCTTCAAGATCGCCGGCAAGGAGGATGCGTTGCTCGGCGAGATTCTGCCGATGAAACTGACCTATGGCGAGATCGACGGCACGGAGCGCCTGCGCAGCAATGTCGCATCCCTTTATGAGAACCAATGCGCGTCCAATGCGCTGATTACGCATGGCGCGATCAGCGCGAATGCGCTCGTCTATGAGACTCTCATCGAGCCGCGCGATCACATGATATCGGTGCTGCCGACCTATCAGCAGCATTATTCGATTGCCGAGAGCTACGGCGCGAAAGTCGATGTCCTGCGCCTGCGTGAGGAAAACGCCTTCCTGCCCGATCTCGACGAACTCAGGCGAATGGTCACGCCGTCAACGCGCGTGATCGCCGTCAACAATCCGAACAACCCGACCGGGTCGCTGATGGATCGCGCCTTTCTTGAAGCAATCGTCGAGATTGCGCGCTCCTGCGGCGCTTATCTGTTGAGCGACGAGGTCTATCGCGGCGCCGACCAGCACGGCGCAGGATTCACCGCGTCGGTCGCGGACCTCTATGATAAAGGCATTAGCACAGGCAGCATGTCGAAGACCTGGTCGCTCGCGGGCTTGCGCGTCGGTTGGATCGTCGCGCCCGTCGAGTTGATCGATCGCGTGCGCATCCATCGCGACTACAACACGATCAGCGTCGGCATGCTGAACGATCTCCTCGCATCGATCGCGCTCGAAAGCCGGGAGGCGATCCTCAAACGCAACCACGGCATTTTGCGAACCAATCTCTCGCTGCTCGACGCCTGGATCGCCGAGGAGCCGCGCCTCTCCTATGTGAAGCCGAAGTCGGGCACGACGGCGTGGGTTCGCCTCGACGCTCGTATGACGTCCCGCGATTTTTGCGTCGCGCTGCTCGAACGGACAGGCGTCATGTTCACGCCGGGCAGCGCCATGGACAGCGAAGGCTATATTCGGATCGGCTACGCCAATAATCGCGGCGTGCTCGTGGAAGGTCTCGCAAGAACGTCGGAATTTCTGCGCCAGATAGAGGATTAGAAAACCGACGTGCGCCACGCAAGGCCGAATGGCCCATTTGGACGCCGCCCAAGGAGATGATGGCGCGACAGCCGGAGGCGCGCAAATACGCCGGCGGTATGCCGGGAGGCCTGAAAAATCCGCTCGGCGCCCGCGTGCTCTTTCTCTATAAGAACGGCGCCTACACGGTCTACAGCACCAGCGACCCCGAGACGATCGGCCAGGGCATCACCAGCGGCTGCACCGGCCTCCTCAGCCAGGACATGCTCGACCTCTATTCGCGCACGCCGATCAAGACCAAGGTGATCATGCTGCCGGCGTAGGGAGGGGCGGCGCAAGCTCGCGGTAACAGTCGCTCCGCCGAGCGGATGCAGAATGGCTTGATCTGACTCGAAGCAAACTTTAGGACAGCCCGCTTTCAGAACTGCAGCAGGCTGCGCGTGTGAAGAGATTGTGGTAGCGCCTTATCAATCCTCTCAACGCTCCAATCAACCAACCTCAGTCAGCAGGGCTTTATCTTCCTGATGAGTTATCCAAGCAGGTGAATG